>CALIHW010000062.1 GCA_938020525.1 uncultured Granulosicoccaceae bacterium
TGGCAGCGCATCGATATGCCCGCAGCGTGTAAAAATCACCACTAATTCGAAGACGAAGTGATCAAACTTCCAAAAAAAGACGCCAAACAAACCGTAAGCGCTTGTCATCGTGTTCAGCTATTGCCTGATCGACCAGAAATCACCACGAATGAGTCGCTTGCCCGAACTTCATGAATAAAGCAGGCTAGAGGAGTGCAAACACATCAGCATGTGAAAGATCTGCGCGGCACTCCTTACTTCCTGACACAAATCGAGAGACCATGCCTCATGCTAGCTGCGCGACAGCGCACCGGACGCCCGGGCGGGTTCTGCCAGCCCGGATTATTCATGAATTTACTCGCTATGTGTTTATTGGCTGCTACCGGTTGTTCCTACGACTAGCGGAACAAAGCAATAGATAGATACATCTAGATACTCCAGGCAACTAACCATCAAAACAAATAAACGCAACGTTGAAATTAGCAACTTGCTCACCCGAAACAACCCGGACAGAGCCGCCAGAGCCTACCGCATCACACACAACTCTAACCTCTAGATTAATTTTTTCCTCCGGCATCAACACACCAGCAACTGGAGATATAACCAATTGAGGACTACTGCTAAATACTGCATAGTCCAGTTCATCGCTACCTGCATTGCTGATCTCAAGATTCGCAACAGTAAAGGAACTACCCAAAGGCGCGGGAAGAAACTGAGCAGCCTGACCATCCCATGGCGCTTCCAGCTTACCACCAGGAATTATTTTCTCACACCGGTATTCCATTCCTTTCTGATCATTAGCAAACAATAGCTGCGTGTCATTATCATTGCTAAATTCAATGTCAGATAACACTCCTTGCCCGATAAAATCGATAAATTCTAAAACTACAGATTCCCTGATACGCCACAGAAAACTTATGCTCCCATTCTTATTGGTATACGAACCATTGCCTAAATTGCCAAATAGTAAACGCTCTCCACTGTCGCATTGCCAGACCGTTTCGTCTTCCCCCTCTTCAGCCGAATTAGATATTTCATTTATTAAATTAACGACGCTACCCGATGCACCGAAAATACAGTTGTGTATCTCCCCATCTATTTCGAGCTCAAGCTGCTCGTTATCGAGGTAACGGACTGGTGCAACCGCCAGGCCGGTACCTGCAAAATTCAAACTGAGCTGTTGTTTTGATTCATCAACACTAAAGGCAAATGCAGATGCCCCTGTTGCACTTGTACTCGAACCACTTCCATCGCTGTAAAATTCTAACTCAAACCCGTAACAACCCCAGCTGTGGATACTCTCCTGCATGGTATCGGCAGTAACAATCCGTTCAAATATTGAGGGCTGTGGTGAGCAAGTTGAACGACCATTCCACCCAAAACCATCGCCGTCTTCATCCACGCAAGCAGTAATAATCTGCTGAGGTATTACACACGACTGAGTTCCATCCCAACCCCAGCCATCACCATCTTCATCGACGCACTCAATCGCATCAACCTCAACTATTCTTGCACCTTCAAACGGCTGTAGATCCGAGCCTTGTATCGTCTCTATGCGCCAGTGTTTAGAGGTTACAGCACTCTCACCTCGCAAATCTAAAATAAGGTTCCCGGGCTCTATTGCTTCATTACCAGGTTGATTTTCATAAGAAATATCAATTGATGATTCCGCCACCAGTGTTTCAAATTCACCATCACTGTCTACGTCTGCAAGTAAACTAAACTTCGATAGACTACGGCGTTGGCAACACTCTGCCTGATCATTTTTTGCGCTCAAACGCACACCGGAAACAGTTACAAATTCCGGCGTATCAAAATTAATAAAACTTAATGACCCAACTCCACCATTGCGCATGAGCGTGTGCCCATTCTCAAACCCGCCAGAGGTTGAAAATGCATTGACTGGATCAATAATCGTATCGTGTGACACCACTACTGTGCCATTGGATACATCAAAAACATCAGTGCCTGAGACATCAGGAAAATCGTCCGCAGGTGCAGCAAAAGGGAGTAAAAGAAAAAAAGCAACGATCAGAAAAGATCTTAGGGGTGTATGCATGACAAATCCTTTTATCAATGACAGTTAGGAGTAGAACCTTCTCCCGAGTGTAGTCCATATTCTCCAATACTCAACCACGCCACTGATACTCATTTTTCCGTGCTTGCGTCTAGCCTGGGTTATTCATCAGGCGACAAGTAACTATTGGCGAAATGCTATGTATACAGTTCCAAACCACTTTTTTTAGCACCTTTTTCGAAATAGCAGAATGTCTATTCGACGCCAGAAGAAAATCTGGCGTCACATCTCGGCCCATCGTCTTCGGCACGTGGCGAGCCACGTTTCTCAGACTCCGTTTCTTCAGGCGATTGGCCGACCTGTTTAGCCAGATTTCCACTGGACGCCACATGTCGTTAGCAATTAGGCTCATGAATAATCCAGCTAGAATAATCCAGGCTAGAAAGTTCGCATAACATCTGTTGAATAGAGTCACTCTGAACAGGTGAATTGTTGACAGAGATCGGATTTTACCCTTTACTGCCCTGCTCCTGCGTTAACCTGTTGTAGAACAACACAAACTTGTATTGCGCTACGTACTTGTATTGCCTAGCCCGGATTATTCATGAAAATGACGGCATCCCGCTTGATCCTTGATTCCACAGCCAATTTTTTCTCTTGCAAATATCTGTAAGCCAAGTAAATGAAAACATGGAACGCGAGAAGAAAATACCCTGTGAAACCAATGCTCTGCGCGCTATGCTCGCCATTTCACGAATAAACTGGGCTAGGAAAAACCCACAAACCGGCAACTTCAATAAGTGATGACCAACCACATAGTTCAGAAACATCCGGATCATGGCACCCGAGAATTCAAGCTGGTAGACGATGCAATCGAATACAGGATCTCTGGTCCGTTTGGTGACGAAGAATTATCAGTCGTTTTATCGGTATTAGCACCCGAGCCAGTTGCGGACGAGTCGATGCTGTATTTTATAAGCGAAGTAAATCGCGAAGCGCTGATCAAAATGTATGTCGATCTGCCGGATGCAGAAACTTTTGCCAAGTTTGTCAGCACGGTGCAGCAACGAATCAGAGAAGAAAGCTTTGGTCAACTCGATGCAGTCAACCGTAAAACCGAGATCACTCAAGAGCAAGTCGACACGACCATTCGTATGTTAGAAACTAATTTGGATCCATCAAGCATTGAAACGTTACTTGCGAACCTGCATCGACTCTCTGCAGCACCAGACAATAGTGAACAACTAGGCAAAGTTGTCGAAGCATTCAACAAACTCGGCATACAGCAAGGCCAGGTACTGACCTACGCACCGTTCTTTAATACACTGCTTTCAAGTACAGATCTGGATGAACTAAGCTAAAAAGTCATTGTGCAGGTTTTGATCTCCGGGAAAAGTCATGGCAGCGAAGATAGAAATTTACGGAACCAGCTTCTGTCGGCATTGCCTGGCCGCGCGACAATTGCTGGACTCAAGACAAATCGACTACACCGAATACCTAATTGATCTAATGCCGCTTGAGCGCGCTGAGATGCTTCGCCGTTGCGGACGCAAGAAAGTACCTCAAATACTAATTAACAACATACCAATTGGCGGCGACGAAGATCTGATGGCACTGGATGCCAGTGGTGAGCTGAGTCGACTATTAGCGCATAACTAACTGCACAATCAGCTTAAAACTATGGCAGCGGCACGTGTAGAGCATATTTAAACAACGCAAAAAACACCATCATAATTACTCCTCCAAAACCCCAGTACAAAAGAAGTGTTTTTATAGACCATCGATCATGCATCGCTGCGACCAAACCACCAGCAAAGGCTATCGCTCCCGCTGGTAAAAACCCGACAACTGGCATGAGAAAGCAAGCCAAAATCATCGTTATAACAAGCAGTAGCCGACGCCACCAGTCGCCCGGACCAAATCCATCAGACTCCGATGGTCTGAGGAACTGTGTAACAAAAGAAATACCTGCTGTAAGCACCAATACCAGAGCTACCGTTTGCGGGAAGACCTGACTATCGCGGTCTGTATAACTGGTTGTATCCCATAGCGTTACAAGCCCCACAACTACAAACAGGGCAGATACAACTAATGAACCGAGGTTGCCTTTTGTATTTGATAATGCTGACTTAGCCATTATCCGAAACCTCCTGCACCCGGCTTTTCCGACGAGCCATATAAAGAGGCACAATAAGGGTAATCAAAGTGAACGCCAGAATTGCCTGTGAAATTGGTCGGCCAAAAAACATTCCAAAAAGGTTTTTGGTAGCAGCGCCTATTGTCCACCCCTGCACAAAACCCTGCTCTGCAATCGGCCCAAGAATCAATCCCAATACAATTGGTGAAGCAGAGAACCCAAATTTGGCAACTACCCAACCAAATACGCCAAGACAAAGCATTAGAAAAACATCGGTGACGCTATTGCGAATAGAGAAAGTTCCAATGATTGTCATAAAGCCAACTGTTGGCACCAGCACAGCCTTTGGAATGGTTACGATCGATTTATACGCATAGCGCCCTATCAACAATCCTGCCGGCAGCATTAAAAGCGTAGCGATAATCAGCCCATATATAAACGTATACACAATAGAACCGCTTTGCGAAAACATAGTAGGCCCGGTTCTTACCCCCTGAACCAGTAAAGCACCGAGTACAATAGCGTCAGGCGGTGTTCCAGGAATACCCAGCACTAACGTGGGAACAAAACCTCCACCAACAGTCGCATTGTTTGCGGATTCTGTAGCCATAATGCCATCGGGTTCACCCTCACCAAAACGCTGTTCCGGACTTGCCGTGCGCTTAGCTTCCGAGTATGCAACGAGCCCGGCAACTGAACCTCCGGCACCCGGTAAAATTCCAACAAGTGTTCCAATTATTGAGGAGCGAACAAGATTGAATTTGGATTTCATAGCGAGATTAAAAGCCTCACCAATCCGAACCGACCTAACGTCATCCTCAACTTTTAAATGCCGATCAGGTGTTGCAACAAGATCTATTAGTACCGGGATGCAATATAGACCAATCATGGCGCCTACCACACCAAACCCGCCAATAAGCATCTGGCTTCCAAACGTAAGCCTGATATCGGCTGAAATCTCTGCAACCCCGACAGTTGAGAGAATCATTCCAAACGCCCCGCCCGCCAAGCCTTTAATCACATTACCGCTCGACAAAGACGCTATCAAAGATAACCCGAATATTGATAACCAGAAATATTCAACAGGCCCAAACGCCAACGCTACTTTGGATAGTGGTGGCGCTAGAAACAATAAAGCGAATGCGCCAACAAGACCACCAAAAACAGAGGCGAAACAAGCCAACGCGACTGCAAGATCACCATCGCCCTTTTTTGCCATTGGATAGCCATCAAACGTTGTAGCTATGGCTGAAGGCGTACCCGGTGTATTGAGCAGGATCGCCGCATACGCCCCACCATAGATTGCACCAGTATAAATAGCACCCAGTAAGATTAGCGCTGACGCAGGCTCCATACTGAAAGTGATAGGAACCAACACAGCCAGCGCCATAGTGGCGGTTAATCCCGGGATTGATCCAACCACAGTACCAGCTACAACACCAAACAGCGCGAGGGCGAGGTTGAATGGTGTCAGCGCTGATATAAACTGACTTAGCTCCATTGGGCTGAAATCCCGGGACTACAGCAAACGCTTATTCGATCAAGCCAGCGGCACGAGCATCAGTAATATACTCTTCAATACGTTCCGCCATGAAGTCTGACATTTCATCTGCACCTACATCCAGCATTGCAAAACCACCGTCAAGCATTGTTTTGCGAAATTCCGGATCGTTGTTAATTTCTCCAATCATGTCAGACCAGAGCTTGGTAGTTTCCGCGCTGGCGGTATTCGGAAGTGCAATGCCACGGTAAGCGCCGCCAGTCATATCATAGCCAAGCTCTTTAAATGTTGGTACATCTGGAAACAACGGATGTCTTTCGCCCATAGCAACAGCAAGCATGCGTACTGCATCTCCCTGCTTAGCACCAACAGATGTGTAGCCCCACTCAGCTTTTGTCTGATTTCCAAGCAACGCTGCTACAGCAGCACCGGTTCCTTTAAAGGGCACGTAGGTCGTAGTGATACCAGCTAACTTATCAAATTTTATCTGCGCAAGATGGTTTGCACTGGCTTTACCCGAACCAGACAGTGTCACTTCACCGGGCTTGGCTTTCGCGTCAGCAACCAAATCGGCCAGAGTTTGGTATGGGCTATCAGCATTCACTACAATCGCATCTGGCGTGTAGTGAAACATATAAAATGTATTTAGCTCTTCGGTTTTAAAGCCAACATCTTTTTGCGCCGGTTTGATAATAATGTGCGGAAGATTCACGCCCATGATTGTATGACCGTCACCGCTTAGGCCATTTAAAGAGGCCCAACCGACCGCACCACCGCCTCCCGGCTGATAGGAAATCACCAGATCTTGTCCGAATTTTTCTTTGAAAAACGGCTGTTGAAATCGCGCAGAAATATCAGATTCCCCGCCCGGTCCAAAAGGTATGACATAACTAACAGGACCGCTTAACTCAGCCGACGCGGCCATGCCAACATGTGCTGAAAGCAGGATCGCAGCGGCAGTCTTTACTAATGAATTTTTGATCATATTTTTCCTCCAAATCATGAATGATTACTCCGCAATTCAAAAACAACGAGAATCAGCGGAGCTGCACACCAATATCCATGTTTATCTCACTAAATGCAATCTCAGTTTTACATCAGGCGAGAAATCGGTAAACAATTACTTTAAGATCAGCTCAAGGTGTGAGCACAGTGATACGATAGATACGGTAGCCCCACGCTCCATACTTTTCTTGCAGTGCTACGGATGAATTTCCACATACCGTTCATGTTATCGCACACCGGGGAAGACCATTCCCACGTTTGCTAAAGACCATGAGATAAAACTACTGGTGTTCCATCAGGCCCACCGGCTTTAAACAGCTTGGTTTCACTTTCTAAATAGCGTTGTTTTGGCTTTGAGCACAGAGTGTGTGGTGATTAGATCTTCACTGCTTTGAGAGATTGCAGCCACATATCGATCGGGGCGTATCCACACTGCGTTGGTACCCAGTTGATCCAGCAGGCTATTCAATTCCGGATATTGATCAGCGGACATGCTAATGATTTCTTTGTCAAGGTTATCGGCATCACACGCTTCACGTGAGACAAACAAGTGTTTGTAACCGACAATATCGTCCAGCTTACATTGTGCTCGCGCAATGATTGGTTGCGCCGCAGGGCGACCGACAGGATCTTTGTCATGTTCAGGCTCACTGTACATAACAGCGCTCGGCCCCAGCTTTGGCTGAATAGATTTGATGGTTGCGTTCCCAGCAGCTCGTCTCTGCGCCATTTGCAATGCGCTTTTTTGATCAAGTGAGTTTATCAGTCCACCCAAACTTATAGCCGTTTCAATATAGGCACGCGCATGCGGTGCACGTTCCGCTTGATAGGAATCCAGTAGTGAACTATCGAATTGTTGCCTTATCACCGCTTTGAGCTTCCAGGCAAGGTTTGATACATCTCTGATGCCCGTACACATACCCTGCCCCATAAACGGAGGTGTCAGATGCGCCGCGTCACCGGCTATCAGCGCTCTACCCTTGCGCCAACGGAAGGCAAGTGCAGATTTAAATGTGTATATCGCGCTGCGTTCAATGGTCGCATCTTCCGGTGTGATCCAGCGCGACAAGAGTTTCCATACATTTGAATTTTCACTGATATCTTCATCGCGTTCACCGGCAAGTATAGCCATCTCCCAGCGTCTTCTGTCACCCGGATTTCTACAGTAAGTCATTGGTCTCGTTGCGCTGCAAAATTGAATGGAATGATCTCCAAGATCCGGCCTTTGGCGTTTCAACAAAAGATCCACCACCAACCATCTTTCATTAAACCCAAGATCATCCATATCACCGCCGATATAGCTTCGTACCAGTGAGTTTGCACCGTCGCACCCAACAACGTATTGAGCTTTAACAAAAACTGTTTTATTGGTACTTAAGTTTCTACCAGCTAACTCTATATGGCCTTCATTCTCGATAATCGATTGTATTTCACAGCCAGGCATATCAGTTACATTGTCTAACTTGCTAACGCCTGCTCGCAACAACCTTTCGAGATCTGGCTGA
Organism: uncultured Granulosicoccaceae bacterium; assembly: GCA_938020525.1. GTDB lineage: Bacteria > Pseudomonadota > Gammaproteobacteria > Granulosicoccales > Granulosicoccaceae. The sequence goes on from CALIHW010000062.1 coordinate 8,145, forward strand.
TGGAGTCGATAGCTGGCATGCCAGCCTTGTTGTGTAATACTTTGATCTCTTGGCCAATCAAGCAACAACCGTCCTTGATCATCCTGAAAACGCATACCCAGATTTACACGTATGCACTTGCGCAACTCATCTGAAATACCCACTGTTTGAAAAACGCGCATGGTTTCATCATCGAAATGCACTGCGCGCGGTAAAGGATAAAAACTTGATTCACGATCGATAACGATCACACTAATACCGACGCTACCCAGCAAGTTAGCAAGAGTGGCCCCGGTCGGACCATAGCCGACTATGGCAACTTCTACTTCAGTTGTCTCACGCATCGACTTATTAATCTGAATACTGGCCGTAAAGCCACGGGCAGTTAATCAGTGGCGGTGCACGCAATCCTCTGGATGCCGTTTCCAGTCGCATATCCCGAAAAGCCTTGCGTTCAGCCTCGTTGAGATAGAGCCGTTCGTGACCCCAGTAGCTCGGGCCGACCTCTGTCTCATGTGCTTGCCAGGTACTTTGATCAATGATTCGACCACCCCAACCGCTTTCGACAAAAAATTCTGATGGCGTATGTGCATAAAAGCTGGTCATATAGTCGTTGGTGTGTCGACCGAGTGTATAAGCCACCCTGTTTTGTTCAAGCTGTGCAAGATCATAGCCCTGACCCACATCATCCAGATTGTCGTACTCCACCATAAAGTGATGAAAGCCGAGTTTCTTTGAACCGACAATCGCAAAGCTATGATGGCGCCCGTTTACATGAAAAAAGTACAGTGGTATCGGTGTGTATCCATAGTCACTTAAACGAAAACCGAGAACATTCTGATAAAATTCAGCCACCGCCTCGACGTCTGAAACATGAAGTACTGCGTGCCCCATTCCGTACGGGCCGGTTTTGAATCCATCGATTGGGCGACCGGGCAAGAAAGGGTCAGTTACTTTCTCCGGGTTCCAAACCAGCTCTACGCGATAACCTGCCGGATCAGTAAAGTAAATTAACTCACTGACATATCGGCGATCAGCAAGTGACGCTGTCCCCTTTGTTACTGCATAACCTTCTTTTTCAATACGAACCGCGTAGCTGTCAAGGTCTTTCTGACTTTCAACTTCCCACCCAATGTAGGCCAAAGTATCGCCGGGTTCATCAGATATTATTAGACGTTGCACCTGATCGTCCATACGAAAGGCGATATTCCTTCCACCCCTGTCGAGAACCTGCATGCCCAGCAGTTTTCCGGCGAAGGTTCGCCACTCTTCAGTTTTTCTGGAAGATACTCCCAAATAAGAAAGTGCTGAAATCACAATCAATGCGCCCGACAATCTGTTACCTGCAGTTTAAACTATCCGGCGGCCAAAACATAAGCGGATAAATGGATCTTTACTGACTAACTTACTAATAGATTAATTATTCAACCCCGGGTCGGATAGTGCCTTCATTACCCACCTGCTTCACTTAGTATTTTGAAATCGATTGTGTGTCAATAGATATTCAGATTAACTCATCAGCATCAGGTAGGGTGGATAAGCTAACCCAATGCCAGGTTACGATGTATATCCATCTGAGTGTGCACAATATCATTACATGCACCGCCTTCAAAGCGCATCCACCAATGTCGCTCATAGAATTTTCAAGAGCTGATTGTAAATTGGTTATTAAAGTTAACGACATTCGGTGGATGCGCAAGCTTATCCACCCTACGTTAAAGGCTTTTCTTATCAAGCATAGCGTGCCAAACAAAAACTACACAAAAAACCTCACCAAATATATATCACTTCTCGTAGGGCGGATACTTCAGTTGCACCATTAGCCACCTGATTGATCTTCAGGGCATGGGGTACCAGCAACACCCCACGCCAAAATATCATTGACATGCTCCTGTAGACTGTAAGGTGCAGGTTCCCGATTACCACCTGGTGACCATGCCCAATGAAGTATCAGGTCATGGTTAAGGTGTTCGGCAATTTCAAGCGTGTCGCGACCACCATTGGTTTCGGGGTCACGCAATTGCTCGCATATTTGCCGTGTTGTACGTCCAAACCAATGTGCATTGGCTGGTGCCAACGCCCAGCTCATCGCAACACGAGGCGCTGCGTGTTTTGTGGTGTTGGCATTATCCCAATCATCACTTTTGGTGGTATGGCATGTGCTGCAAAGAATAGTTTCAGCACCAATGCGGCTGTTACCCGCTTGTATGTTCATACCGTGTACGCGTGGTTTGCCATAAGAGGGCCCTGACCACATGGGTCTATCCGACGGACCGGTATGACAATTAGCACAACGCGGATGACTGGCGACCTGGAATATCCTTGACCACGCGTTAAGGCCTTGCGCTTTGCTAACGGAGCCAGCTGCTGGCGGGCTAATTTCAACTTTCTCATCGGCGGCCATCGCAACTGTAAACACAATAGCTGATGATAGCGACAAGGTTACAACAAGTCCTTTGTGTAAGAGCATTTTACTCATAATTTTTCTCACACGAAATCAATTTGTTTATTAAACGGTAGTTCGCGTATACGCCGACCGGTTGCTGCGAATATGGCATTACCCAATGAAGGTGCTGAAGGCGGAACACCCGGTTCACCAATACCGCGAATTTTTTCAGCGTTGCTCAACGCAACAATTTCAAATTCAGGCACTTGGTACAAACGCATACCCTCAAACGCATGGTAGTTGTCTTGCTGTGCTGTGTGGTTCTCGAACGTGGTTTCACAGTTCATAGCGTGGGCCATACCGAAAATAACACCTCCGAATACCTGCGCCTCCAGATTGATCGGGTCTAGTACGTCTCCCACATCAACCACAACAAAGACTCTATCGATCTTTATTCCTACATCAGTATGGGTAACCTCAGTGACGATGGCAGTGGGCACACCAAACGATAAACAGAATGCCACTCCACGGCCGCGATTCTCGCTTATAAAGGATCCATTCCAACCGGAAATTTCCCCTACTTTCTCTAACACTTTGCGCGACGTATCATCAAGGCATAAGCGAATGCGCTCGGCAAGAGGATCAGCATCTGCTTTGTGAATGAGTTCATCCAGTAGTGAGTCATGGAAAAAACCATTACCAGATGCACCCACTGAGCGCCAGGAGGATATCGGCACCATGACAGGTGCGCGGTAACCAGTAACTCGATAGTTAGGAATAGCAAACCGCTGATCCCAAGACCCTGTGGTGATGGTGGCATCCGGTCCAGGAATATTCATACCCATGAGCCTGCCAAACCAATCAGCCATTAACCCTGATTGCCCAACTGATAAATCAAACGCTTCTACTTTTCCATCGACCACTTTGCCCCGACCTTTTGCAACAGCACCCGGACGCAAATAATCGTGTGTCATATCTTCTTCGCGTGACCAAACCAATTTAACCGCAGTGCCCTTCATCGCCTTGGCAATTTCCACTGCTTGCAACACATGCGTGTCTTCGAGTTTATGGCCAAAGCTACCACCCATCGGCTGAACATAGACAAAGACCATATCTTTATCTAACCCGGTCATCTCAGCTGCGTGATCTCGAACAAAAAGCGGAATTTGTGTGCCTGTCCAAATTTCACATTGATCGTCAGTTACCTTAACGATGGCATTCATTGGCTCCATTGGAGCATGTGCCAGATAAGGCACTTTATAAACGGCTTCAAAATTATCGCCCTCTTCCAAAGCTGTCGTGACATCACCGTCATCACGCTGACGATGATCGCGATGCTCTTCACTGTTTACTGCTTTTTCTATTTCGGCAAATATTTCCTGTGTGCCGGCAGGGTAAGGACCAGCGGCCCACTTTATATCAATCGCATCCACTGCACGCCATGCGCGCCATGTATTGTCTGCTATCACCGCTATACCATTCTCGACAGGCAGCACTTTTTGCACGCCACGCATGGATTCAGCAATACTGGCATCAAAGCTTTCCATCTTTGCCCCTAGCCCCGGATTGGCTCGAACAGCCGCGTGCACCATACCTTTAACACTGACATCAATACCGTATTTTTCTGTACCAGTGCACTTTGCCGGCATATCGATACGCTGCATAGGCTTGCCCAGATATTTCCACTCACTCTGTGATCGTAGCTCTACCTCCGTAACGGGCTCAATGCTTGCTGCATCTGATGCCAGTTCGGTATAAGACAATCGAGTGCCGTCGGGCATAACAACAAAGCCGTCTTCGGTTTTGAGTTGATCACGTGTAATACCACTTTGAAGGGCCGCGGCTTCTTTTAAAGTTTCACGCGCAATTGCACCAGCCATACGCAATTTTACAAACCCGTCTGGCACAGTTGAGGAGCCGCCAGTGATTTGCATTGCAAGTAACTTTGCAGGTACGTGCATAAACTTGCGTACGTTTTCGGCCATGGCACTTTTATCGTAAGCAGGAAACGGCACACTCTCTTCCATGACCACGCCGTTGTAATAAGCAGGGCCTGGCATGCCAGGTGACAGGTTTGCAATGGCAGGATCAATATCAAGCTCCTCAGCAATTAATTGCGCCTGCATGGAATAAGCGCCCTGGCCTTTATCGGCACGCGGTGTAATTAAGGTCACGCCGTTGGCATCAATTTTCACGTAAGGCGTGATTGCTCCTTCGCCTTCCTGCAAGTCAGATAACAACGGGTTTTTAATCGGGCGTTTGGCAAGGTAGGTGCCAAACACAACACCGCCAGCTATGGTTGCTGAGCCGATCAAAAAAGTACGTCGAGTTATGGTGCGTAAACGGCCCATGATCAAACCTCTTGTAGCTTTTTAGCTGCAGCTTTTACCGCTGTGCGAATACGGGGATAGGTACCGCATCGACACAAGTTTCCAGACATAGCAGCATCTATTTGATCGTCACTCGGGTTCGGATTGGTTGATAGTAAAGAGGCTGCCTGCATAATCTGCCCGGACTGACAGTATCCGCACTGAGCAACCTGATTTTCAATCCAGGCTTGCTGAACAAAATGCAGTGAGTCGGGTGCACCCAGACCTTCGATAGTTTTGACCTTGCTGTCGCCAAGATCGCCGACAGCCAGCTGACAGGAACGCAAGGCATAACCATTTACATGCACAGTGCAAGCCCCGCATTGTGCGATTCCACATCCGTACTTTGGGCCGGTTATACCAAGTTCATCTCGCAACACCCATAACAAAGGCATTTCTGGCTCTACGTCTATGGTGTAAGATGTATCGTTGACTGTAATTTCCATACTATTTACTTGCGATTGCAGTGGACCGGATCGAAGTGTAGCCTATGGGGTATACCCCGTAGTCAAGCGTGTAACGCAATGCTCATTAACGAACTGGCGAAAGCCACCGGCTTAAGCAAAGATTCCATTAGACACTATCAGGAGATGGGTCTACTGGAAGTAGAACAACAAGCAGCCGGCTCCCGAACCTATAACCAGTACCCGGACGTTAATCTGGGTAGAATCGAGATTATAAAATCAGGTAAGTCGATGGGCTTTACCCTCAAAGAGATTTCAGCGCATATCAATGCGTACTTTTCCGGACATCTCACTGCTGATGAGCAGATAAAAATATTTGAAAATAAACTAATAGGTGTAAACGCGAAAATTGAGGAACTCAAAGAATCAAGATCATACATCAAACACAAGCTCGCCCTGCTAAAGTCGGGAGCGGGATGCTAAATATGTATTGGAATTATTCAATCGAATTAGAGAGCCTCATACACTCCAAAAAGCAGTCTTCCTTTAACCAAGCGGTCACAGTAGTCTTAACATTGATCACATTAAGCCCGGTAGAAAATCACGCTTAGGAAAGCAGGCAAGCATTTATGACTGAAGTGTATTTTGCAGGCGGGTGTCTTTGGGGTGTGCAGGAATTTCTGCGCCATGTTCCCGGGGTGATTGCAACAGAGGCTGGTCGTGCCAACGGCACCAGTCACTCAACCGAAGGTGAGTATGACGGGTACGCGGAGTGTGTTCGAGTTCAGTTTGCAGCAGAGCATCAATCTGTTGAAGGCCTGATGCCATACTATTTTGAGATTATCGACCCCTACAGTGTTAATCGCCAAGGCGCTGATGTAGGTCCGAAGTATCGTACCGGCGTGTATAGCCAGCATGCTATTCATCTTGAGCAGGCACGCCGATTCATTGATATGCGATCAGATCGCGAGCAAATAGTTGTAGAAGTGCTGCCTCTGACAAACTATGTTGCAAGCGATGCTGAACATCAGGATCGGTTAGCGCGGTGTCCGGATGACTATTGCCATATCGATCAATCACTGTTACATAAGTACCAGCAATAGTTCGAGCTTTGCGCTGATCACACCAAACTCTTGCCAAACTATACGACTATCATTGGTTTTCCAACCCTGCGCCGCCAGGCTATCCATATACCATAAGCACCCAGACTAACCATTCCAAACGCACCGCCACCCACTTTAAGCGAGGGTGGTTCAAGCGTAAGCGCACTATGCACCCCGTCCTTGTGTCGATATCGAATAAGATGAAATAGTAGTTGTTCACCGGAACAAAGGGTTGAACAACTAATGACCAGGTTCCGCCGCATTTAGCATGCCAACGATTACTGAACAGTTCATAGCTTACTGTTGTTAAACGATTGAGAAATGGATGAGGAGTCAAAACAGCATCGTTGCTTAATGTAAACATCCCAACGCGGCAACCGGCAGGCAATCGTTGTGGCTTCTGGATACTTCACACCAGATAGCATCCCACGTCGAGTTTAGGACTTGCAGCGGAGACTCGCGCTCATGCCTGGTGCATGCATTATATTTATTATGCCATCGCTTAAGGTTACTGCAGATTATGCCAATAACTGGTAGACGCGATCCTTGATCTACAGGTATTCATCTAATGGAGCACGGTGGGATAAAGTAATTTTAAAATGACGAATCAATGAGATACACCTGAATCTTATTATCTAGTGTTTCCTGTATACATACAAAAACTGCCAAGCAGTTTTAAATCAAATTCTTATCTCACTCTGTTGCCCCATTCCCTGGCGGCATGCCGATGAGTGCTGTGCTTTCCAGATTTCCTTCGGATTTGCAACCCCTATCACACATTGCACAGATGCGTGTCTGATACCGGTTGTGCATCCATATTTCAATAGAAAGTATCAATGCCAGCTGTCGATAACCGAGTTCAACGCTGCTTGCAGGAACTCTTGTCAGCATAAACCTGGTGCAGTTGAACCGTAATTCAATTGTGCGACGACCTCCCCTATACCTAGTCTGCGCTGAATGGTGACGAATGCTTATTAAAATTTTCAGTACGGCCGCGCTATTGATCATGTCCTGGCAAACTGTAGTGAATAACAACATTAGAGAGGAAGTCAGAGCACTACAAAGTAGCGTGCAGGAAACACAATCTTTTGTCAGGCAGGATATGTCAAGCATTGGTCAGACAAACTTTGCTGAAACAAAGAAGATAAGTGAAAACCTCGAAGCCTATGTGAGCCTGCAGGAAGAAAACCTGGCAGCGTCTAAAAGAGTCGAGGGAGAAACCGAGGTGTTGCAGGCTAAGCTCAAATCCACTCAGAAAAAATTGGCATCGAAAGAGAGTGAGCTTGAAAAGGCTAACGATCTCGCAGCGCTTTCCCGCGCCTATGCTGAAGTACTTCAAGCAGAAGTGTTTGGAATAAGAAAAAATGGAGCAGCCGCTTCAAGGTCACTGCTGGCAACCAAGGAAGCTATCTACAAATCAGGGTCAAAATTTCCAAAACACAAAGACACTCTTCGAAAATTGATGGGGCCAATAGACCTTCTGGCCGGGCAATGGAAACGTGGGGACTATAGCGGATCGAGCATTGAGATACGAAAAAAATTGAAGTCTGTAATTGATGCACGCGGAGCCTAACGGGTTAGTGGATGTACGCCATGCGTAGGTTGAAATCGACCAAACAAACTAGCCACCCCGATAAAGCATCATTGCGGCGAGGAATCGTGGTTATGGCATTTTCGTTAATGCCACTAATGATCCCTATGGCTATTTATGCCTCTCTGGTGGTTGTCACCGACATCGAACACCAACGCAGCATCGGTGCCGAAACCGAATATGCAGCAATAACCTATCCGGTGAAAGGTAAGACGGTACAGAACTCTTTTACCGCAAAAGGCGTAGTAAAAAACGTGCCTGATGGTTACTACGCATACACAAGCACTGGGTCTGACAACTTGCTGTGGCCGAAATTTGCAGTTGCGAAAGGCAACTGGTCAATGGATATGACAGCCACCGGCGAACAAGGCTACAAATACAATATAGTGGTTATGGCTGTAAAACAGGAAGGTAAAAACAAGATTGAAAGCTGGTTCAAGCGCGGTAAAGAATCCGGTAAATATCCACCGCTGACTGAAATTGCCGACATGCGCACTCTTGCTACTGTCAGGGTGGAGAAATAGCTATGCAGTCGGGTGCGCAAAGCCAAAACGTAGCAATTGAGAACGGCAAGCCTAAAACCAGAATGAACTGGCTGGACGGCGCACGGCTGGCCGCAGCGTTTTTCATTATCGCAATTCATACCTCCAGTGATAGTCAAGGGGGCGCTTTTAAAAGTGAAGAAGTTGCAGACAGAGTTTTCCCTGTATTGTTTAGATCATTTGCCGAAATCGCAAGCACCGAATTTTTTATTCTGGTCTCATTGTTCTTGCTATCTATGTCATTAGCTAAGCAAAGTGCAGGCTATCTTGAAACTATGCTGATTCAAGCACGTCGTCTGTTGGTTCCCTTTTTTGCGTGGACCATTTTCTATGCATTTTTCAGGTTATATAAAGCATATTCTCTAGGGTATGAAGATGCAATATTTGATCAACTAGGCAGTGTGCAGGTTTGGATCGGCTATTTCTTCCTCGGTAATGTTAATTACCATATGCATTTTCTGCCGACGCTTTTCCTCTTGTTACTTTTTCACAGAGTATACAAGCTTGCCATAGATTTTCCGATGTTGGGTCTTATCATTATTCCCATGCTATACCTGAACATCTCGCTCCAGGACTGGATATGGTCAACTATAAAAGATAGAACAGCTATTGACTATAGCGTGCGTTTGGTAAAAGTTCTCACATATACAGGATACGGGTTCTTCGCGTATAGCTTATACGGTATTTGGAAGCGCGGTTTCGATAAAGATACATCAAGTATATTATTGGGTTTTGCGTCATTATTACTTTTTATTGGTTTGCTTATCAAAGCGATCTACGCCTACAAAGTTGGCGTGTCGGGTGAGTTTATCGTTCGTAGAGATATGATCTACTACGCTCACTACTTGTTCCCATGTGCTCTGCTGGTCGGGTTTTTTGCCTCCCAATATATGCCATGGCCAGATAAATTATCAAACTGGTCAAAGTTTTCCTTTGGCATGTACCTTATTCATCCCGCGGTAATTGATTTAATAGACATGGCTATTGGCGACGCAGCGCTGTCAGCTACGGCGTATGTTTTGACAAAATATACTTTCACCGCTTCGGTAACATTTTGTATTGCAGTTACGATCAGCAGGATTCCTCTGCTGGCATGGACAATTGGTCTTGGGCCGCTACCCAGCATCAAATCATTTTCCTCAAAAGCACTCAGATCACAGCATTCCTAAACGCTAAACTCATACCAGAACGGATACATTAGATGCAACATAAAGATTCTAATACTGAAAATTCGCAGGCACCGTCGAAAAAACTTACCGACGGTACAGAGTCTATCGTTTCTGTTTTTCTAGGGGCATTGCTAGCCCTTGGTATAGTTTATGTCGGCGCGAATATGGACCAAACACATAAAGCGAGTAACACTGTTTTGGCTCAAGGTGCTGGTGGAGGCGAAAACATCATCCTTGGAGCAGCCTTGGACGGAAATATGCCTAAACACAACGGGTTAATGTGTGCCGCTGATTCATCAGGTGTTAGCAATAGTAGCTGCCTGATCAAGAAAGCCGCAAACGCCTGCACCGTGGGCGAAGAGCTCTGTGAGGCAGATGTGGATATTGGTAAGGTTGCGTGGAAATACTTTGAAAACAACTTCCAGCCGGAAACAGGCCTTGTTAACTCAGTTAACAACTTCAAATCAACCACTTTGTGGGATACCGGGTCAGCGTTAGCAGCAACAATCGCAGCCTATGACTTTGGATACATCGATAAAAAGGATTTCGATGATCGAATAATGGCATTGCTGAAGTCGCTGACTACGATGGAGCTTTTCGACGATGCGGCACCTAACAAGGTATACAACACCAAAACGTTGAAGATGGTGGATTACGCCAACAAGGAAAAACCAGACGGTATTGGCGTATCGGTGTTGGATATGGCAAGACTGATGTCCTGGATGAATACTCTGGCCTGTATGCACCCGAAATACTATTCAATGGTAGGTAGTGCGCTGTCCAGGTGGGATTACACGGACATAATTAAAGATGATCGGATGTGGGGGCTTGCTCGTGACAAAAAGGACTCAAAAAAAATCAAGATCCTGCAGGAAGGGCGTCTTGGCTACGAGCAATATGCGGCCAAAATATTCCGTAACCTCGGCTTTGATGTCGATGTAGCTGCGAGCTATGAGAATGAATACCGTGGAAACATTGAAATTATGGGTGTTGATATTGCTTACGACACCCGTGACCCCCGAGACTACCATGCCAATAATTATGTAGTGACAGAGTCTTACACCATGGATGCTATGGAGTTGGGACTGGATAGAGAAAATACTAATCTTGTAAGGAACATATTCGAGGTGCAGAAAAGGCGCTGGCAGGATACTGGCATAGTAACCGCGATCTCCGAAGACAATATCAATCAATCACCCTGGTTTTTGTATAACACAATATTTAATGCTGGTTTGCCATGGCAGACTACAAACAGCAGTGATGTGAAATATGATCATTTGAAAACGGTATCTGTTAAAGCGGCAATGACTATGGCCATACTTTATCCGGAGGACGAATACAGTGCTGTTCTATCTCAGGCTATCGAGAGTGCTTACGACCCAGAGAAAGGATGGTATTCAGGTATCTATGAAAATGGTGCCGGCTATAACACCGTAGTAACAGCAAATACAAATGGGGTTATCTTACAAAGCCTGCTTTATAAGAAGTATGGGGCTCTATTTCCACACTGTGAGAATTGTAGCAAGCTTATAGATATTGAGTCCGATGTGAAAAAGCCGGAAAGAATACAAACTTCTTGTATTTCATGCGACCTTCCCCATTAAAGTCGATTTGGCTATGCTTATGCGTTCTATCAATATCTAGTACAACGATAGGAGCAGAAGCCGCTCAGACGGAGTTATTGAACGAGCCTGAGAGCCTGTTGGAAATTGCGCAAATGCTTAATTGCGTCGCCACATCTGCAGATGCTGGCGACGTTCTTCACAAGTTAAAGGGAAACATACACCACCAAACACTGCTTCCATTTGAGGATGGCTTAAACAGCCAGAAATTCTCACTACACGCTGGTACCATGGACATATTGCTAAAGTCCCTCACTGCAGCAAGCCGGCGATTTCCTGATAGACAAACGCAAATAGAGGAAACCCTGCTTCAGTGGTCGTACTGTGACTTAATTAAGGATGATAATTACTTCGATATTTATGAGGAGGCGGGTGACTTACAAGTATCAAGGGTTGAATACCAATCACCAGTTGACTGGAAAGGATTTCAATCACTAGGTTTGCTGGATGATAAGACTAACCGCTTTCAATTCTCTGCCTATTTAGATGATGATGTACCCCGTGTTTTCTATGAAAAGCGATTCCACAATCTGTTTCGTGAGCGATGTTTACCCCACCCCCACGATGGAGAATTGTTCTATGACAAGAATACATTCTTTCCTCAACGACTCACCATTAATAGTGATGACACCACTAAAAAATATCCACTTGCATGGAACTCATCCTGTAGCGTAGAGGCTAACGAGGGCGCAGACAATGACTGGTATACGTTAGAGAAACAGACAATTGAAGTTCAGGCCGCCGCCAGACGTGCTGAAGAAAAACGAATTACTGAAGAACAAGCGGCCAAGAAGCGTATTGCCGAGAAGTTAGCAGCGGACAACGCAGCCGCAGAGAAGTTGGCTGCGGAGAGGTTAGCTGCTGAAAGGGCAGTGGCAGTAAAGCTGGCTGCAAAAAAACGAGTTGTGGAAAAGCTCGCAGCTGAAAAAGCAGCGGCAGAGAAACAAGCTGCGGAGAGGTTGGCTGCTGAAAGAGCAGCGGCTGAAAGGCTGACTGCCAAGAAACAAGCCGCGGAAAAGCTAGCAGCAGAAAAGGCAGCCGCAGAGAAACAAGCTGCGGAGAAGTTGGCTGCTGAAAGAGCAGCGGCAGAAAAGTTGGCTGCCAAGAAACGAGCCACGGAAAAGCTAGCTACGGAAAAGGCAGCCGCAGAGAAGTTGGCTGCAGAGAATGCAGCGCAGAAGCTGGCAGCCGAAAAGGCAGAGGCCGAGAAGTTGGCGGCCAAGAAAAGAGCCGTAGAGAAGTTAGCGGCAGAAAAAGCAACGGCCGAGAAGCTAGCCGCAGAGAAACTAGCAGCGGCAAAGGAAGTGGCCGCAAAGCAGACGGCAAAGAAACTAGCAGCGAAAAAGTTAGCTGCAAAAAAGGCTGCAGCTGAGAAACTAGCGGCACAGCAAAGAGCTGCCGAGAAATTAGCAGCTGATCAGTTAGAAGAAGTTATGCAGGTCACTTGGGTAGAGGTGCCTGCATCTAGTTTGCAACCAGCTTCTGGCGGATTACCAAGCAATATAGTAATAGAGGAAAAACCCAGTGTTCCCATTACTCCAGGTGCTACTAAGAAAAGAAAAAAATTAGGAATTAGTGGTTCTTTTGGTTTGTCTAATAAATCCTTTAGTTCGGATGGATTTTCCTTTAACGCTGGCATTAGCTACAAGCCGATTAAGAACAGTTACTGGTTTATTAGATCATCAGTCAAAATCACTGACAGTGATGACCCACTAGTCTATAGCTGGGGTATAGGCTACGACGATTGGCACAAAAAAACCTGGGCCGTACAGCTCAACCACTGGGGACCAATAAAACCCGGAGAAGGATTTGATGTAGAAAAAGCGGTTTTTTCAATATCCTACAAATTTGATTCTGTTTTCATGCAGAAAAATAAGCTTGGCAGCTTTGCCTCATTCTCGCAGAATCTTTCAGGTGACCCGACACTCACATGGGGTGTGTCGTGGTCTCCACGGAAAAAATGGTTTATACGTAGTAGCTTCAGCAAGAATTTAACTGGTGATAGAGCTACCTGGTCATACGGGTTTGGCTATGCAAACTATAGTGCTAATACTTTCAGTTTTGAATACAACAACTGGGGGCTGAATGAGGTTCTGGAAGATAATTTCAAAAAGAACGGTATATTATCACTAACCTATCGCTGGTCATTCTAAAGCAGGAGTGAACTGCGGAAAGCAGGAGAATTTTCTTCTAAAACAGATTACTTGTTCTTTGGAAAAACAGCTGTATAGGGGTATATAGTTAACGTGCTGATGTGATGAAAAATCATGCAATAATAGCGCATACACATACAGTAATGCGGTCATCTATTTCGAGTTATGGACCGGTGTTTTATGTAGGTTGGCCATTTTTCCAATTGACTGCGCCAGCTTCTCTATACCACTAACGTTATACAGATTAGTAAAAATGATAACTGCCCCTTTGGTCTCGGGATAGAGATACATAATGGCAGTTACTCCCGGTGTAACGCCAACATGGTACATTTCACGAGACCGATTTACGGGCTTTACTTTGTTAGTATCCCACCCCAAACCGTAATAACTCAGAGTCCCGTCTAATAGCTTCACCGGTTGATGCGCTTGTTTTATAAGATCGAGCGGCAATAGTTTACCGGTCAAATAGGCAGATGCAAATCGAGCTATATCAGTTGCTGTACTGAGCATGCCACCACTGGGTATTTTATTGGTCAAGTCAACGTATTTGGTATTAGCTAATTTTCCTTTTTTGTCCTTGTTATAAAGGCCGGCTCGGTTATATACGATATCCTCTGATCTCTCTGCGATGGTAGATTCCATCGCAGAGGTCTGTAGAATGTTCCGATCGATGTATTCCTCATAAGATAAATCAGAAACAGACTCAATTATGCACCCCAATATGTTATACCCATAAGAAGTGTACTTATATGCACTACCCGGATTATGAATCAAAGCGTCATTGGAGAATATCGATAAAGCACCAGTGACCGTCTTGTAGCGCTTTGCACTATATAACTCTGCCTCAAATTTTGACCAAGGCATGGAATAAGAGCGAACACCTGCTGTGTGGCTGAGTAACTGTCTGATCGTTACCAGGTGAGGTTTTTCAGGGAACGCTGAACAATAGCTCCATACTGGTGCATCTAGGTCGATCTTTCCGGCCTGGTAGAGCTGCAATATGGCAGTCGCAGTTATTGGTTTAACGATTGAAGCGGCCCGATAGACTGTATCAGCGTTTGCTGGTAGAGCGTGTTCCACATTGCCCAAACCGAGCCCAGCTGCCCACTCAAGCTGCCCCTGCCGCACAACAGCAAATGACGCACCGGGAATTCCATCGACCCGCATTTTCTGGTCGATGAGAGAAAGGATATCCTGCTTTTTTGAAAATGGTATTGCTTGAGCGATGGAACTAATCAGAAAAATAGTCACCGCTACCAACGGAAATAGAAAATGCTGCAGAATAGGTTTTTTTCCAACTGCGACCATGGCACTTACCTCGAATTTATTATGTTAGTGAAATTCATTTATTAATCATCAAGGAAGTTCGTAGTTGACCTTACTGACCCGTCAGTATGTATTGAATAATTTAGTCTTAGAGCACTGAACTGCTCGCAGGTCAAAAGAACAAGCTATGTATAGGACATATTTAGAAACGGAATATGAGATAGCGCCATAATAATTTGCGTGAAATATTGTTGTCTGCAAGTCAAGCAGTCAAACTCGACGCTTATCTGCTACTGAGAGAAGACACTATTTCATTGAGTATCGGCCGTATTACTACTCGACGGTTTTGAGCATGATCCGCTTCGGTAGTTCCGCTATTCAGTGGCTGAGACTCTCCCATTGCAATAGTATCAATGCGCCCGTAGTGTAAATTCTTGCTTACCAAGTAATCCTTTATTACAGCAGCTCGAGCTTGAGTGAGAATTTTGTTGTATTTCTCTGTGGCACGTTTATCAGCATGCGTTTCGATCTCATAGCGGTAACTTCCGCACCTTTGTGCCTGTACTGCGAACTTATCGAGTATTGGCGTAACTGAAGGTTTAAGTACAGATGAGTCGGTATCAAAGAGCTGTAGATGCACAGACCAGGTTTGTGCACAGTTAACCGGCACTTCGTCTGCGGTAGCAATTGATACCGGAATCGCTTCTGATTCAGCCTTATTATAGTCTTCAATAAACAGATCAACGACGCCTAAAACCGCATCGTACATCCATTCGCCACGATGCTCGCACCAATTAGAGTCGTCACCGTTACCCCAGGTGCCTAGTTTAAATTGCGTATCAGGGCGCCGAAGTATACTGGCCGACTGGCTAAATGAAACCCAAACACTGTTGCGACAACATTGATCAGCACACATCTTATTCTCATTAAGATCTCCTGATATTGGATTTGGCTTAACAACGATGGCCCCCCCGGTATACGAAGGGAACACTGACATTTCCGGCATACCCGGAGTGGTTTTCATTTCCTCTTCTGTCAACATGCGGAGCCCGGCGTTTTCCAGGCGCAGACGAACTTGTTCTTCCAAGTCGTCGTCACGAAGCGTGATGCCATTTTTCTTGCTGCTGGCAAATACGTTGTCCAGCAAAACATAAACGCCCTCAAGCCCTGCAAGAGACGCGTAATTTTTGAGAAACTCCTCTGACCCTACCTGTAATCCGTTGCCACCACTTGGGTAGTAGACCTCCGGTAGTACCGGGCTTGATGGCGCTGCTTCTTGCGCTATTGTGACGGAGGCCGAAACCAGCATCCCAGCCAGGAAACAGAGCAATGCCGTAGCTTGTGCACTTTTACCCATAACCGCCCTCCGCCTAACATTGTGCCCGTGTATCGGACAGGCCAATCGCTTCTTTACCCAACTAATATCAGTTTGTGGTTTTAGTTCAATGTCTGTTTATACCTTCACAAAAAAGATCCAAAACCCCTACCAGATCCCTTGCCAACCTACCCCCTTACCAGAGGCTTTTCTGATGATCAATTAACCTGGTGTGAACTTCTTGTAGGTGTAAGTTACAGACGGCAGAGTTTTAGTATTGCGACTCACATAACCAGACAAGCCCTGAAAAACTGCAACACTCAGCGGCAATGTTAGGAAAAAGACAAGTTAACCCGCACACAGCTCAATGCAATCGAACATCACTTTTTCAAACTGCTCTTACTCAACAACCAAAAGCGGTTTACTGAGTTTCTCTTTCAAAACAAAAATATAGATTCATGTAGTTGGCCCATATTTTCGGTGAGTATCCATTTACACCCCATAATATGTCTGCTGGTTATGCAAATAGAAAAACCGTTTATACGTCGCCTATATTTTCTGTTTTTTATCGCCCATCATTCCATCCTTCCATTTTTTATCATCCATTTTCTTAAGGCTATATTGGGCAAAGTCACGACCGACATCGCCGTAGCGGTAATACGGTACTACATTATATGACTCCAGCGCCGGGCCTTCATCTGAAAATCTCGTGGCAATACTGAGTATATGCTTGTACCCAAGATCACTTGCCAACGTAGCTATTTGCATATCCTCACGATGATTACTCAGACTAACCAATATCAGTTTGCAATCCACCAGAGAAGTACGTTCCCAAAAATCGCGATCTGAAGCATCACCGTGCACACAATTGATACCGGAAGCTTTCAGCGTTTTAGTGTGAGCATAATTTTCCTCAATGCCAACAATATCGGTATAGCCAGAATCAACCAGTGATTGATACGCCCCCTGCCCAACTCGCCCCATTCCCAGTACCGCGATACTCGCGCCCCTGAGTGACTCGATGACCTCCTCAGGCAATCTTTCATTGCGCTCATAGATATCGAGCTTTTGTTGATGACGCCGATATAATTCGTGGGCCTTTTTGTTTAACGGTGTGGCGACAAAAAACGACAGTGCCATAGCCAGTGCCAACGTGGTAATCCAGTCTTGCCCAAGCATCCCGGCTTGAGCGGCAATGGCCGCAACTATTAATCCGAACTCGCTGTAATTGAAAAGGCTCAGCCCAGTGAGCCAGGCGGTGCGGGCACGAAGACCAAAAGCCGTCAGCAAGGTAAAGTAGATCAGTGGCCGCAGTACAATTAAAATACCGAGTACAACCGCGACCGCAAGCAGTTCCAGCCTGGGAAAACCGTAGTATCCAATCTGCAAAAAGAAACCAATCAACAGCAAGTTCTTTAAGCCGAATAGTTGTTTATAAAGCTCTTGCGCTTTTGGCCGGTTGCCGTGCCCGATCAACATGCCAACAACAATAGCGCCAAGCCCACCTTTCAATGAAACAGTCTCAAATAACTCTGCTGCTCCCAGTGCGAATACAACACCACCAAGCAACAACAGCTCACCATGACCCAACAATGACAAGTATCGTCTGGACAGAGGAATCAGTACAGGCAGGCCAAGCAATAATATAGCCCAGGGTGACGGATAATGGCCGGATGATACCACCAGATAAACAACTACCAATATATCCTGCACAACCAAAATACCAATAGCTATTGATGCATAAAATGAGTTTGACTCTCCTCGTTCTTCAAAAAGTTTGACAGCAAGAACGGTACTCGAAAAGGACAGTGCAAAAGCAAGAACCCACGGCTCTATTACTGTTTCAAATTGCAGCGGCGAATAGATTGCACCTACCATAATAATAACGGCAGTCGTTAGTGGTAGTGCGATCAGCATATGCAAAATCGCAGATCCCCACACGTAGCGTGGCTTTAGTTCATCCAATTTAAGGTGCAAGCCGATCATGAATAGCAGTAACACAATGCCTGCGTCAGCCAGAGGCTTGAGGTTTTCACCATCACCAATGCCAAGCATATGAGCTACAAAGCCGGCTGCAAGATAGCCAAGTAATGGCGGGTATCCCAGATGCCTGACGGCAAGGCCCGCAAAGAACGCAATAATTACAACGGTAATTTCATTACCCAACAACCCTGTCACCCATGATCATCGGCAAAGCGCAGGCCTGAGTAATTTTAACCAAGCCAATAGCACGAGCTGTGAAACGCAGGTAGTCTTCAACGTATTCAAAGTACAGGAACGAACCATCAAGTGAGGGCACCAACGCTAACCCTGGGAAATTACTTAGCAGTGGACCATACCAGGTGTTATTCATTAATAAGATTCGATTCCCAGTTGTACTTGATCGGCTCCACGCCTGTTGGATTCATTTATATATCAACAGCTATTGCAATCCAAGAGCCGCCGCTACCTGTTAACGGAACACTTTGCGATGTATGTTCATATTTCAAGCGAAAACGTGACTTGATCTCATATATCCATGGCCCTGCAAATAAAAAAGCGGGCATACCCGTAGGAATACCTTGACAGACAATCCCATTCAACCAGTATAACTAACTAGTTACCGGCCTACATCACTTGCGCACTACATAAGTTTTCAGACAAACAACCTTTAAGCAACCAATGCGGCACTTGAGCTCCACTATTTGCTATCGTTAGATATCTGGATGCGTATTCATGTGAGCGCTTTATTTTGTGTGTACCTAGCAAGTAGTTTGGATTGACTGTGAGCTTTACCTTTTGGAATATGAAGACTATATTCATCATATTCTTCTTGTGCTATCGGCGTCTTTATATTGGGCTAAGTTATGAAAAAAGCCGCAATACCTCACAACGAAGAAGGCCGTCTATCTGCCCTTGAACGCTATGGTATTCTCGATACCCCACCCGATGCCACTCTGGATAGCATCACTCAGGCTACCGCCGATCTTTGCGAAACCCCAATCGCCCTGATCAGCCTGATCGATTCCTCTCGTCAATGGTTCAAGAGCTGTGTCGGTTTGGCCGTGAAAGAAACATCACGCGATATAGCATTTTGTGCACACGCAATCCTGGAACCGACTGAACTCACGGAAATTAACGACACCCTGCTTGACAAACGCTTCGTAGACAACCCTCTGGTAACTGGTGATCCGAAAATACGATTTTACGCAGGCAAACCACTGATCACTTCAGATCAGTTTGTGCTAGGTACTCTATGCGTGATCGATGTTGTGCCTCGCCAACTAAGCAATGCTCAAAAAGACGGACTAAGTCGTTTGGCGCAAGTTGTCACAGATATTCTCGATGAACGGCACTGCTCCCGGCTTGGCGCTATTGAACAGGCCATAGAGCAAACAGCAAGAGATGGTGTTCTGATCACTGACCCCACTCAGCCGGACAACCCGATCATTTATTCAAACCAAGCAATAGAAAAAATAACCGGTTACTCAACGGCCGAATTAACAGGTCGCAATTGCCGACTCTTTCAGGGACCAGACACTGATCCTGAGGCAATTTCATACTTGAGAAAGGCGATCTCTGAGCATCAATCTCATACGGTAGTATTAAAAAATTATCGAAAAGACGGCACGATGTTTTGGAATGAAGTGACCGTGTCGCCAATAAAAGACAGGCTGGGTAGAACCATCAATTATGTTGGCATCCAAAACGACATAACTGACCGTATACTCGCAAAAGAACAAAGCACCAGACTAGCTGATGTAACTGCAGAAGCAGACATAGCGCGAGCATCTCGCAACCGTCTGGCTCAGATTGTCGAGGATTCAGCTAATGAAATATACGTCACTAACGCTGATACCTACGTAATGCTGGACGTCAATCGGGCCGCCCGCAAAAATCTCGGATACACGCTGGAGGAAGCCCGAAAGCTCAAGCCCTGGGACTTTGTAGAAGGCATGACAAGTGAGAACATAGAATTGCTCACAGATCCGCTGCGAAAAGGTACGCTTGATGCGCAGGTATTTGAAAGTGTGCATAAACGAAAAGATGGCTCAACATATCCAGTGTCTGTGCACTTACAGTTTATGACATCTCAAACTCCACCTGTATATACCGCGATTATTCAGGACATATCTGACCGTGTACGTCAGGAAGAGATGATAAAACTACGTGATCGTGCCATCGAAGCGCTTGATGTGGGTGTTTCAATCACAGATGCTACAAACGAATCATTTCCACTGGTCTACGTTAATCACGCCTTGTGTGAGATGACAGGCTATACGAGCGAAGAACTGCTCGGTCAAAGTGCCAGTGTTTTGCAAATGGACAATCAACATCAACCCGATCACCACATAATTCACAAAGCTCAAACAGCGGGCGAAGCCGTCCAGGCTACTTTAAAGTGCACTCGAAAAAACGGATCAAACTATATGAGTGAGCTATCGTTGTCTCCGGTTTATAGCAACTCGGGCGAGTTAACACACTACATAAGTATTAACCGGGACATCACCGAAAAACTCGACACAGAGGCAAGATTACGTCAGGCGCAAAAGATAGATGCCATCGGACAACTATCTGGCGGGATCGCTCATGACTTTAATAATTTGCTCAGTGTAATTACCGGAAACCTTGAGTTTCTTTCGCTTTCCACTACAGATAAATCGCAGCGTATCTGTATAGATGAGGCTGAGAAAGCAGCCGACATGGGTGCCAGGTTAACTCGACGTCTTCTAACTTTTGCAAAACAAGGCCAACTCGAACCTGTCGTTCTTAATGTTAACAAGCACGTACTCAACGCACTCGAGCTGCTGCGTTCAACCATTGGAGAAACGATCAGCCTCCAATCCCAATTGGCACCGGATTTGTGGCGTATTAATGCAGACCCAAGCGAAATCGAGAATACAGTGGTTAACCTGGTTCTCAATGCTCGTGATGCTATGCCGGACGGTGGAAATATCAGAGTTGAGACCAATAATGTCAGTTTAAAAAAGGACGAAAAATATGACGACCCCGAGATTCCTCCGGCAGACTATATCAAGCTATCTGTAACTGACAATGGTTACGGTATGACCAACGAGGTTGTAGAACGCATCTTTGATCCGTTCTTTACCACCAAGGATGCTGGCAAAGGCACGGGCCTGGGGCTGGCAACAGTTCACGGCTTCATCAATCAATCCGGTGGGTATATCCGTGTTTTTTCAACACTGAACAATGGCACGAGTATCGTGTTGTATCTGCCAAGATATACTGATGCAGCTACACTTCCAGAAGCAATTCTTCCAAACAGAGCACAACAGATCACCACTGATGCCCGCATTCTTGTTGTCGAAGACAACGATATGGTGCGTAAAATGACAGTTAAGCGATTGCGAGTGATGGGCTACGCAATTGACCAGGTTAGCACCGGCAAGGATGCGATCGAATTTCTCAAACAAGATGCAGATATTGACCTGATACTTTCCGATGTGGTCATGTCTGGCGGCATATCCGGTTTTGACTTAGCCAACTGGGTTGAAAACAATCTGCCACAGTGCAGCATTCTATTGGTGTCAGGTTACACTGCACTTGACACTCAAGGCTTTGAGCACCAAACCTCTGACCTGATCATCCTTCAGAAGCCGTACAGCATTACTGAGCTACAAGAAGGTATAAACACCCTACTTAAACTCGATATACAAGTTACTTAAAAATGGCCATCATAAAGCAGACAAAAAAAGCCACCCGACTGAACACAACAGCCGGGTAGCAATTTGGTTACTCGAAATTAAGGCTGTGGTGTGATGGCTACGCGCAGTACCGGACCGTTCAGACTTACCGACTGACCGCGACCAGTCAGGCTGCTAACGCGAGTATCAGCATCTGCTGGTCCACTGTTTGGCTCGGACTGGCGTACCGGTACCGGGCTCTTCGTCCACTTCTGTACCCGCATCCCAAATGGCAATGTCACTGGCCACGACTTCACCCGAGATTGGCTGCCCGCCGACGAAGAGATCCAGACTATTGTCTGTATCAGTTGGCGTGTAGTACCAGTCATTTGACGGTATAAAAATGGTTACAAAGCCAAGCTTGTCACCATCAATCGCACTCAACGTAAACTCGTGCGCTCCGCTGGGGCCAAGCGCCAAGCGCATCCGCACCAACCGGCGTATTGAAGACTGCGACACCAGGGACGACGCCGGCGTACGGGGCGGTGTTGCCATCTTCCAAACGGCTTCAAGATCGGCATTAGCGGCACGGAGAATCACAACCAATAGCACAGCATACTCATACCAAAGGACAGGACAATCTCACCAGCAGACAGTTAAATCGTTGCGTCAAGATTGTAGTTGGTGCTAGAACACAGAATGAAAGCACAAATCCCAGTCAGTTAGCAGTGACTATCCAGGTTAATTCTCAAAATTTCATTGACCGTCCTGTCTAAATTAACCCCTGTGAGTAAGCTGATCTATGTCTCGAAAAATAATCTTATAATCCCATACTTACCTGTAAACTAGGCCACATATTTCACATAAAGCAAACCCATTTAACTCAAAATCGCTGATACCAGAACCGCTTCCTCCGTTTTTTCTTCCCAGGATGAGATCATAGATTTTTTTCCAGCGGTCATCTCATTGTGAAATTACTTTCCCTGCTCATTCTTCTCTTCGGATACTCCTCACATGCAAGTGCCGATCTTATCTGCGAAGACTTAATTGGAGCATGGTCCAGCGAACGTCACGACACTTCACTCAGCAGTGACCGTCGAACCATCAAAGCACTATATCCCGATGGGTCGTATTGGATAAAATTTATTCACGATAACGGAACAGAAATCACTGAGCAGGAAGAACACGGAGCCTGGACGTGCGATGGAAAAATACTTGGTATAAAAATTAACAAGATAGACGATGAGTCCGTTTCCTTTTACAACATATACAATCTATTGCAACTAAGCACATCATTCCATTCTATGCAGCCTATCGCCCCGAATTGCAGCAACGTGCTCGGTGATTGTAGTGCAGACATTGTTCTCGAGTACTACAGGGTTTTAAACTGAATTTTTTCCATTAGTTCTGTACCTGCCATTGTTTTGTGCATGTAATAGGCATGACGATAAACGGGACAGCCATTCTAAAAAGAAAGGCCGAGCCAAGATTTACCAGACACCGTCATTACCCATTGATATCCAGGGCTCTATCGGCTCTAACGGTTTACCATCTTGTATTAACTCCAGCGTGATAAGTTCAGGTGTTACTACAAACGCCACTCTACCATCTTTGGGCGGGCGATTAATCGTCACTCCACGATCTATCAGTTTTTGGCAGGTCTCATAAATATTTTCAACCAGATATGACAGATGGCCGAAATTGTTGCCTCGCTGGTAACCGTCACGGGGCTCGTGGTTGTAGCATAACTCTATTTCCGGGCGGATCACGGATCGATACTCTACGGCATCGCTCCCGATATCGCCGCAGGCAGCCAGAAAAATCAGCGTAAAACGCCCGTCTTCAATATCCCGATTTTCGACATCTTTGCGACGCAACTCGGTAAAGCCCAGTTTGTCGCAATAGAATTCCAGTGACTCCTCAATGCTGGAGGTTCGAATCATTGCATGCAGGTATCTCATCCTTTTATTCCTGTGCTGAGTAACGGCTGACACATCTGATCGTCATCATTAACCCTCTGCCGCTACGGTGTTTCGACGCGTACAATTACCAGTTAAACGAAGTTCTAAAGTAATAGTACCGATTTTTTTGGACAGCGATTGAGCGACTATACTCACTGACAACTACACCTCTTGAGTTTTTTTGAACAGGTTAGCTACAATCCATGTATGATGTTGCGGCATCAACAGCAGTCCGCAAGATAAGTCTGCCGACTTTATTCAGAACGACGAGAAATGCCATAGCGACCGCGTCTTAAGACAGTATAGGTCTACAGAGTAGCTAAGGAATGGAATCAAACATAGCGATGTGGCTTGGCCAACTAGGCCTGGACCAGTACGTCGGAATGTTCGAGGAAAACGATATCGACGTTTCGGTGCTGTCCGAACTCGATCACGATTTGCTGAAAGAAATTGGTGTCACATCAGTCGGGCATCGAATAAAAATTCTTAAAGCAAGCCAAGCTGCCTCTTCGCCGCAGCAACCAGCCGCTGATGTTGCTGAAACAAACCACAAGTCCACCCTGCCATCAACTACCACAGACAAGTCTGACGACGAAACAATCCGGCAGCCGCCCGACACATCACATTCTGATCGCAGCGACCCCGGGGAACGCAAGCAAATTACAGTCATGTTCTGCGACATGGTCGGCTCGACAAGACTGTCTACGTTGTACGACCCGGAAGACTACACTGAAATAATAAAAAGTTACCACGCCACCTGCACCGAAGTAATCAGTCGGTATGACGGCTATATTGCGCGCTATATGGGTGACGGGATTCTGGCCTACTTCGGCTATCCACTATCTTATGAGAACAATGCAGAGCGAGCGATTCGTTCAGCACTGGAAGCTGTAAAAGAAATAGCAACTCTTGAGCCACAGCCCAACCTGCGTCTGCAATGCCGGATCGGAATTGCCACCGGGCTGGTGGTGGTCGGCGAGAAACTGATTGGTTTAGCCAATGAGTCAGTCGCAAGCGGCGATACACCGAATCTGGCAGCCAGACTGCAGTCTATCGCTGAACCTGATCAAATAGTTGTTGCCGATAGCACCAGGCGTTTATGCGGCGATCTGTTTCACTGGGCTGAGCTGGGCTCGCATCACTTGAAAGGTTTTGTCGAGCCGATTCCAGCATTTGCTGTCTCACCCGTCGATACGATGGAAAGTCGTTTTAGCGCAACGCGTCATCAAATGGCCAGCGGTATTGTCGGACGCGATCCGGAGATCGCGCTATTACACGATCGATGGCAAAGTGCCTGCAACGGTGAAGGGCAGATGGTATTGATTAGTGGCGAAGCGGGGATGGGTAAGTCCCGTGTAGCGCACGAGGCGAGCAGCCGTTTGCAAAGCCAATCATCTAACCTGCAAGCACAAGAACAAACAAAATTTCAGAAGGCAATTCTACAGTGCTCGCCGTATCACATGGAAAGTGCGCTATATCCAGTAATCGATTACTTCAGTCGAAAATCAGGTCTTTTGCCCAATGACAACGAAACAACCCGGCTGCAAAAATTACTCGCAACTATCAGTGGCGGCCAGTCGCTCGCGGAATGCGACCTCGACTTGCTGTTGCAACTAAACGCCACGCAATTACCAGACAGTGATCAGGATCTGTTACCGCAGTCTGCCGCACTGCGCAAACAACGAACGCTGGATCTACTGGTTGCCTGGTTCGTACATTTATGTAAAGAGCGACCATTACTTTTGGTATTCGAAGATGTGCACTGGATGGATCCAACTACACACTCTTTTCTTCTGCAGTTGCTCGATTCACTAGCGGATGTTTCCATGTTGATCATTGCAACCGCTCGACCATCACTGACCTATGATTTTGGCGGACATACCGCTGTTACGCAATTGGCGTTGAATCGACTTGCACGCAGCCAGATGAGTGAGATAGTAGCTTTTGTTACCAACGACAAATCTCTGCCGAAACCAGTCACTCGAGATATTCTGGACAAGGCAGATGGTATTCCACTGTATGTTGAAGAACTGACTCGCTACGCACTTGAGTCTGGTCACTTACAGGAGCACGAGACCAGTTACAAACTTATCGGGCCAATGCAAAAAATTAATATTCCGGCCACCCTTTATGACTCGTTATCCGCCCGCCTTGATCGCCTCGGAGATGCCAAGGAAATCGCACAAGTGGGTGCGGTAATCGGCCGGGAATTCAATTTAGGATTATTGCAAGCGGTACTCGGCATCCCCGAAGACAACCTGCTCGGCAGCTTGATGATACTCATGAACATTGGGCTGTTAGCACGTAAGAGCAATGAAAGCGGGACCAACTTTCTGTTTAAACATGCACTGATGCGTGATGCCGCCTATCAGGGATTGTTAAACAGTCAACGGCGCCACTGGCATCAACGTATTGCAAACACAATTAAGGAACTTTTCCCAACGATTGTCGACACTCAACCGGAACTACTGGCACAGCACTACACTGACGCCGGTATGGTTAAAGAAGCGCTTGGTCAATGGCATTTATGCGCCAGCCAGAACCTGGAAAAATTTAACAATCTCGAAGCCGCCGAGCAAGCCGGACATGGCCTGGAGTTGTTAACCGGCGATGATGCCAGAGAAGAGCACGCAATGGCAGAAATCAATTTACAGCTTGCCGTGGCCTACGCACTGCGTGCATCAGAAGGATACTCAGGCGGCGGTTCAGAGGCAGCCTTTACCCGAGCCTATGAGCTTGCCTCAATCCACCAGCAGCTGGACGCCATGAGTGCTTCAGCAACCGGCCTTTGCTCCGCCTTTCATGTTGGCGGACAGATGAGAAAAGCCTACGATATCGCCCTTCAATTGGGGCAAAACACACAAATACCAGAACTGGTTTCTGATTCGAACTTTCTGAAAGGCCAGACCCTCTATTCCCTGGGCGATCCGCGTACAGCACTCAAGCTTTACGAAGAGACTTTAGCTGCGCACGATAATTCCGCAGCGTTTAGTGAGTCTGCAAAGCTACGCAACAAATTATTTGATCGCAAATGTGCCAGCTGGCAGTACATGCAACGCTGCAAGCTCTTACTGGGATACCCCGATCAGGCAGACGAACTTTGCGAGAAAGCCGTTGCAAGAGCATTCGAACTTGACCAGACCACCGCCAAATGCGCCACACTGATTGGGCACTGCCTGCACATGCAACGAACCGCCAGGAACCCATCCAAACAGGCAACATTACTGGAGTCGATAACCGACCAGCATCAAGTCAGATACTGGCGTGCATGGGCCAGTTACTGCAACGGCGTAGCTGCCATGTTTAATGGCAGTTATATAGAAGCAGAAAGATTGATTAGTCGCTCGGCGGAAGCGCACCGCGATATGGATTCGTCTATGGGTATGCCAACCATCCTGGGCACACTGGGAGAAGTCTATCAACACCAGCGCTTATTCGATAAAGCACTTAGCACCTATGATGACGCCATCTCTGTGGCAGAAGGCACAGAAGAACACTGCGATCTGGCAGAACTCTATCGCCAGCGTGGTGAATGTTTGCTGGCGCAAGGCTCAACAACCGATGATGACGCGATAAACGCACTGCAAAAATCACTATCGATCGCACGCGATCAACAGGCACGGTGGTGGGAATTACTCACTGCGACCAGCCTTGCTAACGTCTGCTTAGCGCAGGGTAACGCACGCGATGCCTATCAAGAGTTACATCCGGTGGTATCGACAATAACCGAGGGCACCAGGCTTCAAGCCCACGAACAGGCGCAACAACTGATTGAACGCTGCAACGCAGCTTTAGCCGTTTAGCAACAAACTCATAAAAATAATACGAAAAAAATACTCTATCGACACACAGGAGGTGCGAATTATGATTATCAAGTCACCATGGATCAGTAACGTATCTAACAGGTCTGCATCTATACACTACTGGACGAATCACCAAATTAGCTCTAGTAAAAATGTTCAGCAAACTCGTGCTCTGAGTTTTGCGCAAGTAATATGGTTACTTATATTGGCAGTCGCCGTCAGCGCGTGTAGTGATGCCACAGACACAGATCAGCAAACAACAAACACAACCGTCGAAGATACCGAAGTACTAAGCTCTTCTGCTACGAGCACGTCTACAAACAGCACTACTGCAACCATCGCGTCCGAGACTGCAAACAAAACGCCCACCCCCCAGTCAACTACAGCTAACTGCCTCGCCTTGGCAGATTGGTTAACCGCAGACTCACTTCCCGTGGATTCATCGCAAGACGCAGCGCTCTGCTCGCCACAACAATTTGCCTGGCAATCGTTTCTTTATCTTGCCAACCGATCAGAAACCGGGCAACCAAGATTTACCTCATGGATGCCCTCTTATGGCGTTTTTGTCAGTCCGGGTGAAGCTCCAGTTCCGTTTGGCAAACACCCGCCAGACAAGTGCTCTGCATCTAATCTGCAAATTGAAGAATTACCGGCAACGGGGACACAACCATCCTTTTACAGCAATCTAATTAAACAGGCTGGCTCGGATCAACCTTTGATTGACCACAATGGCAACTATGTGTGGTACTCAATTGCGATCAATATGCCCACCTACAATATGCTAACGCAGTGCGAACTGTACAAGGAAGGCTGTGCTGGGAATATCAAACCCGGTGGACAGGCCGGTGGACAGGGCGTTGATATGCAAAACTACCCCGACCTGGCATTTCCAAATGGCGCAGTGGAACTCAAAACCAGTTGGAAAGTATTATCAGACAAAGAAGCTGCCAGTGACCTGTTCTATACCACTGAAGGGCACATACAGACACCCGCGCCAGGAGGCGAGTGTTCACTGGCAACACTGGGACTGGTTGGCATGCACATCGTTAGTAAAACACCGCAAGACCCATCACTAACCTGGGCCACCTTTGAGCATCGCGCCAACGCACCTTACTGCACGGACCTGTCGGCCGCACCTCCAATCGGCAAAAGCTGGAATTTTTTTAACGCAGAAACCTGCGACAACTGCACCACTAATCGCTATGACAAAGATCAACCGGCGCAAGTTTGCCGCATGCATCCACAGGGAGATTCTTCATTGGGTATTTGGCCAGACGGCAAAGACTGCGACGTAGACAGTAGACGTTTTTTATGCAGTGCAGAAACCCAAACTATGCTGGCTAAAAATACAAAGGCCATCAACAGCATTAATACCAGTGCACAGAGTCTGATACAGAATCACCCGGAACTGATTGATCCGGTTTGGTCAAACTACGAGTTAACCGGCAATGTATGGATGAAAGACGGCATAGACATACAGCAAATCAATTATATGGCAGGATCCCTGTCTGCCGCGAACACCTCAATGGAAACATTCGTACAAAACGGCATCGCCGGTCAGACCGCAGACAACAATTGCTTTAGTTGCCATACCCGCAACCTGGGTAACGGCCAGTACTTACCTCCCGCCGGGCTAAGCCACATCTACGACAAAATTCAGCCTGGCACAGGCGGCTGTGAAGCCGGAACACTTCCGTTGGCATGCGGCAACTACCACACTGGAGGGTAACAATATGAGTTATCTCGATCTGCCTCGCGTACACTTTGGTGGTACTTTTCAAGCCTCACCCAGTACGCTCAATAACACACCGAATAACTATGATCCTGCTTTTCAATCAGCGGAAAAAACAGAACTCTACTGGGCACCTGATGGCAATGGCATTTTCAATTTAGTCGACTGCTCAGTTACTGCACTAACCGGGTCTGATGCAACTACAGCAGACACAGATAGTTTGTATCGGCAACCAGTTACCGCCATCTATACCAAAGCGCCGCCAAAGATTGTCGATCTGGATCCCGCACAACAAAATGTTTCGGAAATCTGGGGGCTGAATATTCAAATAGGCTATCCAGGTGGTGCTCATGTTTCCGGTGTATTTAAGGCAACACCGTTCAGTGGTATATGGCAGAACGCACAGGGACCCAAAGCGCCGCACGACAGTTCCAGCGGCGCTGCTTATTTTCAATCGGTTCTATCGGAACTAACGTGGGACTGTCGCGACTCATTAATATTGCAATCACTGCAGCAGCGATCACCTGATCGATTGTCGATGAAATTTATACTCAGCGCCCACAACAACCACAGCCCGGAATATCTCTTCAACACAAAAACTCTGCAAAGCCTGCGCGAACAACTCGGTGACATCGGGAACATTGTCAACAAACTGGAAGTCCTGAAAGACTACCGGCAAATGAACCCTCACAAAGCCGAACCCGGCTCACCACAACCAACACCAGGAACCCAGTTAGGCTTATTGCCTACAAAAAACTATGTGCAAATTATGTGTCGACAATTGATTGGTGAGCAACTCACCAGAACCCACCTCGATACGATTCTCAACGCTACCAGGCAAGAAAATAAACCCGGATCAACATACGAATTTGATCATGGGAATATTGTCGGAACGATTGGTTCATACAGTAAGGAAAAACCAGATTTTTATACACCCGCACGCTCACTTATTCCCACCAAACCTGAAAAAGAATTTTGCCAGTGTTTTTACGCCACCGCTAAAAATGACCCTGCCAACGACCGCATTACACTTGACCTTGGTGATTCTCTGCCAGTTGACTGGCCCGGACAAAGCCCGTGGTGGGAAAAACTTGGTGATCTGTCTGTTGGATACTGCAAAGCCGGATCTTTTGTAAAATTGGCAGACATACCCTACATCAATGATTCAGCGCAGGGTAAAAGTGACCGTTCAGCATCTGACTTCATATATAAGCGTGCCGGAATTCTCGACATTGATATTACCGAGCACCGTGATGCCCTGTCTCTACCGTTAACCATTGTCGGCACACCGAACTACAAACAACATACTTTTCTACAGGAAGATATGAACGGATTTAGTATTCGGGCCGACCGTTTTGTTTTCAGAATGAACCCCGGGGTCAAAACATCCGAAAGCAACTATCCTGAGGGAGATACTCAACCACTTGGAATTCACGTGCGGCAATTCGGCGAGATTGTCACCACACACAACAACGCACCATTGCATGTTTCTCTACAAATACTTTCACAAGCGGAAGCGGAAAAGTATACGCGCGGTACCGTTGGTACCTCGGGTTCTGCCGGTATTAAAAATCTGTCTATACCTGAAGGCAATGACGCCAGTGTGCAAGTAGATTCTCACACTGCAGTTGTCGAAAAAAACGGCGTAGCACATTTCACACTAACCGCCTCAGACCCGGGCAATCCGCGTCAGCATGTGGATGGACAGATTTATTTTATACGTTACTTTTTGCAGGCCGGAAACACTGAAATCGAACTCACTCAGGACCCTAACAATCTGATCACTGTTATGAACTATGATGTACCCAGAATTGATGGAGCAGTGAGCTGGGACAACGGAATAGGAGAAATCCTGAGGCAATTTGCTTTCCTCTATCCAGTGATGGATCGTATCGGATTGTCAGACCATCAGCGGGTTAAAACCAACGCACAGGAAATAAAAATGGTGTTGTCATTTCCGATAACTCACCCCCTACATATGCCGGTAACCCGTGATCTGTCAGTTGCCAAACGCAAACTGATAATTGACTGGCTGAACGCCGGTGCACCGTAGGACCCTGTGACTGCAGCTTTACCTGTGATTAAAGTGCTACCTGTGATTCATGACAGCTGACAACCCATCTCTATTGGGCCTGGCAATCGATTATGGCGAGCGTCCTTCGAGCGCGCGGGTTAACTTTAGACGGATATGAACATGAGCCGGACACCAGATACCCTAAAAGGCAAATTGGAGCTTGGTTCTGAGTATCTCGCTGTGACAAATCAGCTTTATATGCGGAAAAGATTCCGCACGTTAGTACTTTTTTACAGCGATTATCCGTGTCAATTGCCACTCACCAATTCTGGAATATCGCCGTACTGAAATAAATTCTTGTTGGGTTGGCTGGCAGAACCGACTACTATTGACGGTTTTCGCAAATCAATTTTCAAAGGGTCTGCAATGGAAAGTGTGGTAGAAAAATTACTCTACCGATCGCGCTGGATTTTGGCGCCGATCTACCTCGGTTTAAGCATTGCTCTGATCGCGCTCGGCATTAAGTTTTTTCAGGAATGCATTCATCTGGTGCTGCATATTCTGGAGATGAAAGAGGCAGACATGGTGCTGGTTGTGTTGTCGCTTATCGACATGGCCATGGTCGGCGGGCTGATCGTAATGGTGATGATGTCCGGTTACGAGAACTTTGTCTCCACCCTGGATGTTGCCGAAGATGAAGAGAAACTCAGCTGGCTCGGCAAGATGGATTCCTCTTCTCTAAAAGCCAAAATAGCGGCAAGTATTGTCGCCATCTCATCTATACATCTGCTTAAGGTATTTATGAATGCACAAAACACAGAGAACGACAAAATGCTCTGGTATGTAATTTTACACATAACGTTTGTTATTTCTGCATTCGCAATGGGCTTTCTCGATATACTCGCCGCCCGCGCAAGACGCAACGCCGGATAGAAAAATCTACCGGTCGGCATTCAGCGGGGCTAAGCGGGTGCGGCTGGAAGGCATCATCTCGGCGTTGTTGAAGTAACTGGTGTTGTTGGTAAGCAATATCTCACTAACACTATAGATAGTTAATCTACAAAAGGGGCGAAGCTATCTCGCCCTTTCGCTAATTCCAGATTAGTCGTTGACCTCAACAATGGCCCTATCGGGCATGAGCAAATGTCGAGGGACAGGGACTCTAAAACTCTAAAAAGAAAACCGAAGAATGAAGACCATCTAGTCGATGCAGCGCCACGCCGGGCGTTCGGCGATAGATTCCGGGAGGCGAGTATTGTCGTCGCCGCACGCAAGTGACAGTTGTTCTGTGACTAGTCCGCTAACACCGGTAAGGTCAGTGGCTTTTATATTGGTCAGATAAAGATAGGCGCCGGTAAGATCGACACCGTCGAGGGTGGTGTTTCGCAAATCCGCTCGAGCCATATAGGCGTAGGTCAGTGTGACGTTTTTCAGGGTAGCACCAGTGAAGTCAACACGGCCGAATTCTGACTTGTCCATACGCGTATTGATAAGTGTTGCTCCGCTCAGGTTGGCGCGTGAAAACTCAGCCTTGGACAGGTCGGCACTCTGCAGACTGGCGCCATTGAAGTCGCTGCGATAGCCGAGCGCCCTGGTCAGATTCGCACCAGTCAGGTTGGCGTTCTGCATACGCGTGCGAACCATGATTGCGCGGCTGAGATTGGCACCGCTGAGATCCACTGATCTCAGATCGGACGAGCTGAAATCCGTCGAAACCATTTCAGCACCAGACAGGTTTCTGCCTTTCAGAATTTTGTTGGTTTTCTTACAACCCGACCAGTCAACTCCCGGCGCGGGTCTGGAGGTACAGCCTGCGTGGGCAATCTGTGTGCGCAACAGGCCGGTGACAACCAGGCAGATTGCGATCAAATAGCTGGGTCTCTTAAACATGGTCTGGGTCCTTGAGCGACGTTTCTAGTGAGACTGCAATGGGGCAACGTGTTCCCTCACAATAACACGTTGACGCGCTTGCACGTCAGTGTCCACGGCCGAGCAATCGCTTCGCCCTGCACAGTAGATATTGGATAAAAGCATTACCTGGCGCTATAGCTTTCGATAAATAGTCATCGCTCCGTTAACGTGAGCAATCTTTGGTCTATCAAGACAAGCCAATTATTCAACTCGTATATCTGCCTGAAAACTCTCGGCCAGTGGCAGTTTGCATACTCGCAGCAAAGGATGCGGCTGCAAAAGAAGTATTATCCGGACTTCATGCAGACATTCAGTATGCCTATTGGCAAGATGAAGATCATGCAGTCATTGTGGTAGGCCACATGCCCGAAAAACACTTGACGCAGTGACAAAACAGGTAGCTGGCACTGTATTTACAGCAAGTTAAGCTGCGCACCGTTGATCAAAGATCCATGAATGCAAGAAGTCTCAAGATTATCTCCGTATTAGTAAGACACACAGATAGTCTGTGTGTCTTTACTCGATATGCTGGTTAATACAACTAAGATTCCTGCAATAGTTTTACGGTATCACTTGTAGTCCATACAGCATTCGCCATGTAGCGGAAATTAGTAATCGCAGCCAGGTAACCGTCACCTTCGGGCAATTTCGCCGCTGCAGTTGCATCCTTTACCACAGCAACTTCAAAACCGTCCTCAAGCAGCTCGCGCATATGGCTTTCTGTACACAGGTTTGCCGACATGCCAGCCAGTATGACCTGATCAACACCGCTTTTGCGTAACTGCAGCGTTAGATCGTTGGTATCGTTTCCATAAACTTTATGTGGTGAGGTAACAATCGTTTTACCGTCCTCCATGTATTTCTTGTACTGAGGCATAAAGTCAGCACCTGAGCCTTCAAAGCCTTCAACGTTTAAAGGCCCGCGCCGATCAAACATACCAATCTTGTGCATCAGCTTTTCCAGTGCACCTTCAAATTTCCAGCCGTGATCGGTGGGGTAATAATAATGTGGTGAGACCGCTACAGTGATCCCTGCTGCTTTTGCCGCTTTAAATAGTGACTCTATATTTTCAACTGTGTTGTGTTCAGTGACGCTAGCGCCAATCACACCCCAGGTCACTCCGTCAGGATGAAGAAAATCGATTTGCGGGTCGGTAACCACAAGTGCAGCTCGAGACAAGTCGAGCTTCATGTCAGAAGGTGGCAGTGCAGGCTCTGCCGGATCTGCGTACGGGTTGTCATTGTCAGCAGCGGCACGACCTGCAAACGTTGCTGCAACACCGGCAGCACCAACAGCAGCAGCTCCTTTCAGCGCTTCGCGTCTGGAAATGCCATGGTTGGCCTGTATATCTTCGTGGGTATCATTACACTTGCACATTGAATTGCATCCATAAGTAGTTTCAGGAGCAATAATCATAGGGTGCCAGATGTATCAATTTGTCCGAATATGGTCCCAATAACATTGTATCGGTATCAATTCGTCCTAATCTCGATTATTCTGCTTTTATGGACTTCGAACACGTCTTTGATCAGTTGGAAATCACCGCCAATCCTTTTGCACTCTGCGAGATCGAGGGCAAGTGCAGTCTGAACATGGGTCGGGATGCCAATGCGTCATTGCACTACATTCTCACTGGTGAAGGTGAGCTAACCATACAAGATTTTCCACCTGTCTCTGTCACCGCAGGTAGCCTGGTTCTTATACCGGCACTGCAAAATCATGAGTTAAGAAGCTTCGGTATCATCGATGATTCGCACTTCACATGTGATCCACCAGAACTCAAGTTAAAGCATCTGCTTAAAATAGAGAGCGACAGTTATTCGAATGGCCGAATCACAGCTCTGTGCGCCCATCTTCAAGTTGGTTTGCGCGGTGCGGTTGATGTCATAGATCTGCTTCGCAGTCCAATCGCAGAACATATAGACGAACGCAACGCTTTACACTCAACTGTGGGACTAATGTTAAAGGAGCTGAGCCAGCCATCATTGGGAAGCCGTGCAATGATTAAAGTTCTGCTAACTCAGTGCGTTATCGAGTTGCTTCGTAGTCGTTTAATCGAGGGTGGTTCAGAGATGCGTTGGATGGCCGCGCTCCGGGATCCAATGATGTGGACCGCGCTCAGGGCTATGCTTGATGAACCAGGGGATCCTCATACAGTGGATACGCTCGCCGAACGAGTCGGTATGAGCAGGTCAGCTTTTGCAGCCCGTTTTGCTTCCGCTTATGGTAGTGGCCCGATAGAGTTGCTCAGAGACCTACGCCTGCGCAGAGCAGCAGAACTATTGCGTGATACGAGTTTGCCAGTAAAACGAATAGCGCAAATGGTTGGTTTTAATAGTCGGACTGCTTTTAGCAGGCTATTTGAAAAACAAATGAAAAGAGCCCGACTGAATATCGGCAAACCACTATCGAAGGTTAATAGACGAGTAAGTGCTATATAAGTTCGAGGGGCTCGGGCCTCACAGTCATATCAAAATTGAATCAACACTACACCAAAGTAGCAGCAATCTCATCAGCCACCTCAAGTGCGCCTTCAAGAAAGCCTCCGTACTGCGCACCCATCTCAGTGGAACCAAAATGCAAACGCCCTTGCCAGAGATTTTGTAACGCATTGGGTCTGCCGTAGACTGGATGACGATGCAAAGGCACTTGATCCAACTCCATTGCCGTATGCGGGTCAAATGCCCAGTCATACAACATGATAGTTTCAGGGTGTGCTGCGACGTCGCCAAACAGTATGCCCAGTTGCGTTGCAATCGCCTTTTTAAGTGCTTCTGCGTTACCTTTGCGGTGATTGGCTGGTGTCCCTACAAATCCAAACAATGCATAGGGTCCACCTTCAACGGGTGAAGCATCATGAATTTCAGCCAATGGCCCGCGTCGACTCATGGCATCACCGGACAGACCTTGCTCTTTCCAGAACGGAGTCGCATAAGTGATAACCGCTTTGGCGTGACCGGCCATCCAGGTCGGGATATTTTGCGCCGCCTTGATTACCTGCTCTGACAATGCAGGTGCAAAAATTAAGTTCGATGCAATTCGTGGTGGCAACGCAAGCACCACCTGGTGTGCATTAAAAACAGAACCATCAAGCGTGTACGCTTCTATATCAGCATCGGTAATCCCTTCTGATAGTTTGCTAACTGGTGTAGCCAGATGAAGACGCTCTGCAGGCAATTGTTCCACCAGCTTATTGATAAGTTTTCCGAGCCCGCCCTGCAAACGCCAGGATCCCTGCATAGACGCCATACCTTGCCCACGGTGAGCATCGCCGTTTTCATCCTGGTACATCAAATCACCCTGATACGCCTGATCAAAACGACTCAGCTCAAGTTGTTTCAATAGAGACTCAATTCGCGGTTGGCCCGGCCAGAACCACGACGGCCCGAGATCATAACCTTGTCCATCGATAGTTTCGGTAAGAATACGACCACCCCACCGATCACGCGCCTCGACAAGCTGCCAATCGCGACCAGCCGCCTGAAGCTTACATGCGAGTGAAAGACCGGCCAACCCGCCACCTATTATCAGGACATCGGTTTTCATTAAAACGACTCGGTTTGTGGTCTTAAGTCGAGCTCATGCGTCCATACCGACCTTGGTTGTTGCGCCAGACGCAGATACTCGGCGGCTATCTCTTCTGTTTTCATCATCGTAGCCGGATCGGCTTTGTGCAACTCACGGCTGGCTGGGGTATCGATTAAACCATCGAGCAGTGTATGCACAACATGAATACCCGATGGTTGAAACTCACGCGCCAGTGACTGAGTTAAGCCACGCAGCGCAAACTTGGCTGAAGCAAAAGCCGCAAAGTTACGCCCACCACGGATTGATGCGGTGGCACCGGAAAAAATCATCGTACCGCCACCTGCATCAATCATTGAAGGTACAACCGACTGCGCCAGGCTAGCCGCAGACAACATCATGTTTTGCCAACAGGCTTGAAACTCATCTAGTTGTGTTTCAAGAAACGGTTTGATCACAAGCGTAGCAGGGTTGTGCACGACCAGCTGCGGTGCGCCGTATTGATCTATGATGCCTTGCACAGCAGATTGCACCGCATCACCATCAGAAAGATCGCAAGACAGCCCTATCTGGTTGTCCGTGTTGTTTACGATAAAAATGTTTGAGCGTCGCAAGCCAACAGACACATAACCGCTATCCGCAGCGACTTGCATTAATGTCTGGCCCAAACCAGAACCAGCACCAGCAATCAGCGCAAGCGGTCGTTGTTGTTTCATATCTGTTTTATCCTATTCGAGTAGATGTTTTAAATCGCCAATGAATCGATGTTTGTATGGCCCATTTATCAAAACGCACTTTGACGTCACCCCGGTATCACATCCCATTATCTATAAGCACTCTATCTTTAAACCATCTATCCATAAGCCACCTATGCATGTGCAGCGTCAGTGCGCGATGTATGCCTAGGTGGCGATGTAATTAAGCGGTACCAGAACGCACATCCAACATAGGCACATGGAATAGCTTTAACGCAAACGCATAGGTGCGAAGCAGGCTCGCTGAGACAACTCCGATTGTCAGAATTGCTTGTGCCAGGCGACTTCACAATACAGGCACTTATCTGTGCTGCAAAATATACCTATCAGTAGATAGTTGTCAATGTCGAGAATCGAGTATTGGTACAGGCGAACTTACAGCAAATGTGGCAATTTCTGCCGCAACAACACCAAAGCGTAGTTTACGGAATCCAGATACAGGCAGATTGTCTGTACTGATGATAGGCACAGTCAGTGAGTTGATGAACTAAAACAGAGTTTCAAAGCCGGATCACTGCAACCGTTTCACACCTATATTATTAATAATTAAGCGTTTTTATAGCGTTCTAGTAACAGCACCCTCGCATGTTCGCCAGGGATTGTGATGGTTATTTTGTGATGCGCACATCCGTGGCCTAGCGCTGCTCACAACGACTTCCCTGCCCTGACCCCCAAAATGCATGGGCGGCTTATTTGTAATTGACCGATGTGAAATTGGGACTTGATTTACGCAAAAACCACTATAGAATATCAATCTATCTACTGATAGGTAACTATCTACCACCTTAGTTCAACTAAAACCGGGGTCAAATAATGGAAATTAATGCTGATTTTGAGCAAATCGCTACTGCACACACTGCGCAAATGGATTGGGTTGATTCACCAATTGTCGGGGTGAGTCGGCGCATGCTCGACCGTATCGGTGACGAAGTCGCCCGTGCAACCAGTATTGTGCGCTACGCACAAGGTTCCAGCTTCTCGCCACATGTTCATAGCGGAGGCGAGGAGTTTCTCGTTCTAAACGGAGTTTTTCAGGATGAGCACGGAGATTTTCCGGAGGGTACTTATATTCGCAACCCGATTGGCACAGCACACAAACCGGGTTCCGAACCCGGCTGCGAAATATTTGTCAAGCTATGGCAGTTCGATGATGCCGAAAAAGAAATTCTGCGCGTTGACACAGAAAAGTTAACCCTGAGCGCGCTGCCGAATACGCAAGGCGTCAGTAACGCAGTGTTGTATGAAGATGCACGCGAAACGGTACAAATACAACAATGGGATGCTGGCACAGAGCAATCTGTCGGAGATCCGGGTGGCGCAGAAATACTAATGATCAGAGGAGCCATTAACTACGACGGTGAAACGTTTAGCCAACACGAATGGATACGCCTGCCCTGTAACAAGTCGGTCACCATGATGGCAGGTAACGATGGCGCGAGAATTTGGATGAAAACGCGTCATCTCACAGAGATTAAAACGCCACCCTCTAGCTAGTGGGCCACTTGATAAATAGAGTAACAGTTTTCTTCGCCACAGACGCCATAGCTGCGTTAAAAAAACTCGACGTAGGCCCTGCTATGCCTGCGTTTTTTTGCCTTGCGCTGACGCCTGTGGCTGTGAAAACTTAGTCACCCTATTTATCAAGCGGCCCACTAGCATCCAGAAACAGCGCTACTGCGGTCGGCTCACGCGACGCGATATTTTACCGACTACATGTAGTTAGCTAATGGGTAGTCCCAAATGAATTTCAAATTACCCCTCTAATTTATAAGGAATAAAGCCATGTTTGACTTCAACAATTTAAAGAAAATTCCCAAGCTTGCAGAACTCGCACCACAGGCAATGGAGGGATTTAAAGCACTCGATTCAGCGGCACTGGCAGAAGGTGCCATCTCAAAAAAGAATAAGGAACTGATGGCAGTTGCTGTGGCACTGACAACCCAGTGTGGCTATTGCCTGGAAGTACATCGAAAGGCTGCAATAGCCGCTGGCGCCTCCGATCAGGAACTTGCAGAGACAGTCTTTGTTGCAACGGCACTACGTGCAGGTGCGGCTCTCACTCACGGTACTCATCTGGTCGACGCCGGATAGATAACATTGTTCAAATTCAGGTTTCGACAAACCCTTTCTGTTTTCACTAACGTTTAATTAATAAGCGTTATTTTTTACCACAACCTAAAGTAAATTTAAGGATACAACTATGTTAGCGTACTCAGTAATAGGTGCTAAAGATCTTCCACGGGCTCAGGCATTTTACAATTCACTGCTAGAACTGGTAGGTGGCAAAGAATTGATGGGACTTGATAGAATCAAATTCTATGGTACTGATGCAGGCGGCGCTATGCTTGCTGTCTGTACCCCTGCTGATGGCAATGCACAGAGCTGCGGCAACGGGCAGCAGATTGCTATTCCCGGTGGGTCTCCCGAAGGTGTCGACGCACTCTACAACAAAGCCCTTGAGTTGGGTGCATCTGATGCAGGTGCTCCAGAACAGGCGTTGCCCTTCTTTTATGGTGGTTATGTTCGCGATCCTGAAGGCAACAAAATCGGCTTTGTTCACTTAACACCTGCATAATTTCAAATGTAACGGGCATTACGGAAAGACGCTTACAAGGGTAAGCGTCTTTTTTGGATACCAGAGAATCTGTAGCTTGCTTTTTCAGGACTACGCAATAAATTTATTCAGGTATCTGTATCCAGAAAGGTAACGCGTACGGTTTTTATCAGAACTAACAGAATTTGACATCCCCGCACATCGGTAGTGCGTTAATCTGATTGCACCATTCTCCAGCGGTAGACGGAGCAGGCGTCGAACTAACTGGGCTAATCTCCGGCGCGGTTACTGCAGGTGGGTTTGTTGATAGTGCTTTTTTTTCTCAGCTTTATTCAGCTTTAGTTTTAGTGACGACCTCAATGTCTGTGCCACAA
The DNA here is from genome assembly GCA_938020525.1 of uncultured Granulosicoccaceae bacterium. Lineage (GTDB taxonomy): Bacteria > Pseudomonadota > Gammaproteobacteria > Granulosicoccales > Granulosicoccaceae. Next base: position 48,298 of record CALIHW010000062.1, read on the forward strand.
CCTATTGGCAGGTATAATCAAGCCATAGTCAGGCAGTTAAAAATATTTTGTAGATGAAACAAGATGGACAGACGAACTGAACTTTTAAATTGTGCAGAAAACGTAGCAAGACGCCGCGGCTATGACGGCTTCAGCTACGCTGATCTGGCTGATGAAGTAGGTATCAGAAAAGCCAGTATTCACTATCATTTCCCGTCAAAAGCGGACCTGGCAGTGGCTTTGATCGAACGCTATGCCAGTACTTTTGGCGATGCACTTGCCGTCATCGATGAAACCTCCGATATCGCATCTGACAGACTGGCGGCTTATGTGCAAAGTTATCGCAGAGCCTTAAGCGGCGGCGCCAAGCTGTGTTTGTGTGTAGCCTTTGCAATCAGCCGTGACTCATTGTCTGAAGAAGCATTGGCCGAGCTGGATGCCTTTCACGCAAGTAGCATTATCTGGTTAACCAAAACCTTTGAACTTGCGAGCAAGGACGGCAGCGTCACTCACACAGGCGATCCGACAGAAGAAGCAACCGCCTTGTTAGCCACAGTAGAAGGCGCTCAGCTGGTAGCGCGTGCTGCGAATAAAGTCGCAGACTTTGATCAGGCAACCCGGCTGTTTTTATCTCGACTCGCCTGACAGGTGCGTGTCACTGCAAAACAGCCCGTAGCGTTCGACCATTTATTCAACAATTCACTCCCGGGAGTCTCGCGGCTCAATCCGTGCGATCAATCTCGTTGCCATAACCTGAAGATGTTCAGCCAAGCGGTTCGAGCTCTCAGCAAGCCAAACGCCGATCGGCCAGCCGGATTCTTCCGGATCTGAATCTTCAACCGAAACCAGGCGTATCACCAAGGCACCTCGACTTGCAATCGCCTACTCACCCTCCAGAGCTGACCGGGTAATTTTCGAGAGTTGTTTGCTTGCCATGAGGATATTTGGTACTGAAATTGACGAAGGTGCGGGCCAAGCCCTCCCTCTAGCCCGGTTTATTCATGAAAATGACGGCATCCCGCTTGATCCTTGATTCCACAGCGACTTAAACCACAGCAATTCTCAAAACCGGTGATAATATAGAGCTCCAACTCGCACATTTAACGACTAATGCCTATATCGCAGCGCTGGCAGCTCAATCGCGCTGGCATCACCAATGTCTATCAGTACGAGAATGAGGTACTGACATTTCGCGATGGTCGGTTGCTGTTGCGCGGGGTTAACGGCTCCGGTAAGTCAACGGCGATGAACATGCTGTTGCCGTTTCTACTGACCGGCAAAACCCGCGGCATTGATGCAGCCGGCGAACAGACCGGGGTATTAAAATCCTGGATGCTTTCCGGACGTGATGAAAAGCAACCAGTTGGCTACCTGTGGCTGGAGTTTTCCCGAACAGCACTGACCGACTCTGCCAACAACCAACAGCAAACCGAGCACCTGTCTTTTGGTTGCGGTATTAAAGCCAATAGAGCCTCGGATACTATTAACACCTGGTGGTTTGTAACCTCCCAGCGACCGGGCATCGATTTCCAGTTACTCGAACAGCAACTGCCGTTATCTGTTGACTCGCTTCGCAATGCCATTTCTCCCGATCCGGTATTTGCGCAAGACAAGCGTGCCGACTATCGCGCTGAAGTAACGCGACGCCTCTACAGTGGCGCACCGATTGATTCATTTCTCGACCTGATCAATGCCGTGCGTAACCCTCGCGTAGGTGACCGAATAGATGTCGACTTACCGCAGTATCTAATAGATGCATTACCAAACCTGTCTGAAACTGCGCTGATAGAAGCCGCTCGACCACTGGATGATCTTGACGAACATCGACGCAATGTTGCAGATCTTAAAACCACCGCAACCGGCCTCGATGGCATCACTCGCACTTATCGCAATTACGCCGTCACAGAACTACAACACGAGTATCAACAAGGACGCCAGGTGTTGTCTACGTTACGCAGTAAACGGCGCGATTTAAAAACAGCACTGCAAAACACCACTGACGCAGAGCAGGCAGAGATCGACGCACGCGAACATCAGGCAGAATCAGAACAAAAGATAGATCATTTACAAGAGCAGATTCATGCACTGGAACAATCACCAGCGTACACACAGGGTCAACAACTCGAAGACTTGCGTCGTCATGTTGAAAGTCTTGATCACACTCTGCAGCAAAACGCAAAAAATGTAGATAGGCTGGAATCAAGATTGCCGCAAGCAGCAGGTGCAGTTACACAATCAGAGCAACGCACAGAACAGCACTGGCGGGAGTTAACAGAAGAACTGACCAAAATAGCCCGCGATGCAGACAATTGTGCACTCAAACAAAAACCCCCAGGCATAATGCCAGTCGCGCGCCTTGCCATTGAAAATGCGGCATTGCCAAAGCTCAGCGAACCGCTGGAACCCTTCGACAGTAACAGCTGCAACTCGCAACTCAACGCAGTCAATAGTGCTGCTGCGGCACGCAAGGGCGATATCGAAACCATACGCCAACAGTACCGTGTTGTAGAAAAAGCTGAAGCTACCTTTAAAGATGCAGACACAGATCGCAAACAGGCGAGTGATATAGTCGACGATAGCATGCAACGCTTTGAGCTCGGACGCGATAAGCTCAAATCCGTCAGACAGCAGTGGGTCAACAGTGTTGCCGCCTGGGTAAAAGAAACAAGAAAGGCAATTGTTAGCGCAGTAACTCCAAGCGGCTTCGACAAGGTTCAAGCCACTTATCTCAACACATCAGATACCGATAGAGTAGAGCTCCAACAAGCAGAGCTGTCGATCTATCGGCAGGAGCTACACAGCGGAATCAGCACGTCCATCAACGCCCAACAACGGACTGTTATTACCCTTGAATCACAGCAAAAGGAAGCAGCTGATCGGCACGAACTGGCGCAACAAGAACTGACCCGGTTGCAGGCAATGACAGAGCCTGAAGTCCCGTGTCTTAACTGGCAACACCGCAGCGGATCAAGCTTTGCGGATCTGGTCGATTTCAAAGAACACTTATCCGCTGCACAGCGCGCAGCTATTGAAGCCGCACTTGAAGCCAGTGGCTTGATTTCAGCCACGCTCTCTGCAGAAGGCGCGATGTTGGCTAATGGTGAGTTGATAGCGACCAGTGGCGACCTGGCTGACAAGCCGTTAAGCACCCTGCTCAAGGTTACGTTACCGGAAAATTCAACCATTGAACAAAGTAGCGTGCTGAGTTTACTGGAAAGCATCAATACAGATTGGAATACAACCCACTCAGCTACCATTACTGACACTGGTAAATTTAAACTTGGTGTACTCACCGGACAACACTCAAAAACGCAGGCAGAGTATGTAGGCATCAGTGCGAGACGAGAAAAACTCGAAGCACTTCGTCGTGAAGCCAAAGAACAACTTAAGCACTGCGAAGAAGAACTGACTCATATCAGCGCCACTCACAATGCCGCCATCGCTTTTCTGCAACAGCTCAATACACTGCGCGAGACACTACCAACTCTGACTGATGTAGATAGTGCGCAAGCCAGCGCCCTGGCACTTGAAGAGCAGCTAGCGGTTGCAAGAGACAGATTACAGGAAAAAGAAAAACGCTTGAGTGATGCGGAAAAAAGTCTGCACGTGGCTGACGAAGAACACCAACGTCTTTGCAACTCGCTATCACTGCCAACTAATAAAGCACAATTAAACACACTGGAGCTCACGTTAAACGAGATCACTATTCAGGCAGATAAATCAAAACGTCTGGCTGTGATTGTGACACAAGCCTGTCACGACTGGACCGCATCAGTTGAACATTTACGTCGTGCCGTGCAGGATCTGGAACTGGCAACAACAAGACTTCGTGACAGCCAGTCAGAATACGATACACAGCAGGCGCGACTCAGCACGTTGCAAGCTACACTTGGCACCAGCTATCGTGAGGTTATAGGTGAAATAAAAGAATATAAAAGCCAGCTGCGGGTATGCAAAGAGGGCTTACCTGCGGCAAAAGAACACACGGAGGTTACTATTCGCGCAGCCGAAACCGCTCGAGGTGAAGTTAAAAACTGCACGGCAGCCCAACAACAGGCAGAACTTCATTGCGCAACGCAACATAAACATTTGCATCAAGTGACCGAAGTACCGGGACTACTTACCGCCGTAGCACAACAGTCAGAACAACCACAGCCAGACATCACGCACCACAGTGCCGACGCCGACGGGCTGGATTCACTGCTTGCCACACTCAAAACGTTACTGCCATCCGAAAATCAAAGTACCCATGCCGATGGTGTGCGAATTTCTTTGCGCCAACGACGCAACCTGCTCGGCGCCGGATGGGATGCCGAAGATCATCAACCCGATCAGTCACTGCCAATGAGCATCACGGTGACCGGTCCACTCGGTCAAATGCCAGTGGCAGAATCATTGATTACCGTGCAAACACAACTTACGCGATTACAGGCATTGTTAACTGAAAAACAAGATCAGGCGTTACGCAATCTCTTGCAGGGCATGATCGCAAGAGAAGTCGCAGAAAAAATGTTTCAGGCAAAGCGATTGATTGATCGTATGAATGATCGACTCTCAAGCGTTACCACAAGCCATGGCATTGGCGTAAAACTGCGCTGGCGTCAATCACCCGATCTTGAGGACGCAGTTGCCAACACAGTAGCCATACTCGGCAAGCAGCCAGATCTGCGTACCGAAGAGGAAGAAAGTACCTTGCGTGAGGCACTGGCCAGCGCGTTGGACGAAGCACGCCAACTGTCACCAGATGCACCTTACAGGCACTTAATTGCCCAGGTATTCGATTATCGTGCATGGCATGAAATGCATGTGTTGCTACGCCGCGGTGAAGAAACAGCTAAGCGCCTGACCCGTCGAACACCATTGTCAGAAGGCGAGAAAAAACTCGTGTCCTATCTGCCATTGTTTGCAGCGGTTGCCGCCAGTTGCGATGCTCTGGCAGATACCGGCGAGAGTTCAGTGCCAAGATTTTTATTGCTTGATGATGCTTTTGCCAAAGTCTCTGAAGATAATCATGCAGCCCTCTTTGGTTTGCTGGTGGACCTTGATCTGGATTTTATCGCCACCAGCGAACGACTGTGGGGAACACATGCAAGCGTGCCCGGTTTAGCCATCACAGAAGTTGTTCGCGATACCGAGCTCGGTGCCATATTGCTCGAACACAGTCACTGGGATGGCAAAGAACTGCACTTATCTGCACCGATGAATCTGGAACAAGACACATGGAGCGGTGGTTTACTGCCAGTCGAGCAAACCGGTTACCAGCGGCCAGATTCACCTGCCACAGATTGACCAGATGACCGCTGAACCGAACAATAACAAGCTCAACAAAAATAGCGTAAGCCAGCGCAACCCACTTCAAGGCGACGACAGTGCAGACGAAGCACGCCTGTTGTTTCGCTACCTTGGTGGTGAAGAATGGCGTGAGTACCGAGCTATTTTGTCTGTGTTTGCAGACACATTCTTTACCGAGTTTTCTCCTGATGATGTTATCGCGGCGTTGCGAAAAACTGAAGTCGATATCGATGACGCGGTGGTGGCCGACCGGCTCGAAAGCCTACGCGGCTGGGGCAATCTAAGCGCTTCAACGTCGGTTGGCAACCCGGCCAGTCTGGATGACTATTACAAACGTCGGCATCGTTACTTAATTACCCGCGCCGGACAGGAAGTCTACGATATCGTCGAGGGCATACTGCATCGTATCGATGATGTTAGTGATGTACAGGCAGGAAGACTCAGAGACTTACACCGTGCACTGGAACAACTGATCACACTGTGTGAACGAGATCTGAATACGATAGAAGCAGATTCTATCGTCGATGCCGTGCGTATGGTGTTTGACCCACATGAATCGTTCAGTACCGAGATCACACAGTTCTTTGCATCGATCAATCAATGGCAAAGCCGCTTTGATCTAGACGCAGACGAGATCACCTTCTTTGCAGAAGTGCTGGTCGGCTATGTATCTGAACAACTGGTAGAAATAGAACGCATGGCGCGTCCGATTGCCAACAGTTTGCAAATACTGTCGCCACATATCGATCAGGTTGTACAACACGCACGCTCCGGTCTTGCAGCGCGGGTTGAAGACGCAGGTCTTGCGGAGTCAGTGTCGGTGCGTTATCCAAAAGGCTCACAACAATCCGACTGGAATCATCTGATGAGATGGTTCGGCGCTGGCATTGATGGATACTCACGCCTTGATGCTCTCACTCGCCAGGCACTGGCCGCAGTGCGCACACTTACCGGCAACCTGACGCGATTATCACGCGTTGGTGCCGGTGCTGCGTCAAGACGCAGAGACTTTGTAAAGCTTGCACGCTTTATTGATGCAGCCGAGGATCAAGATCAGGTACAAGCACTACTGGCTGCGTCTTTTGGACTGTACCCATCACGCCATTTAGGCATGTTGGCGGCAGACGCCGACGACCCGGTCGCCACCTCTACTACCTGGCAAAAAGCACCAACAGCGATGGTACCCATCAGCTTACGAGAACGCGGTGAAAGAATTCAACGCGGAAGCTTCAGTAAAGTGCAAAATCGCGCTGCCGAACGTGAACAACTGCGCATGGCACGCCAACGGGCACGCGATGAAGAAACACTTACAGCGCAAGAGCTGTTAAATGCTGCCAACACTCACGGACAACTCACCGAACTTAATGTAAGCCCGCGTGCCATGCGACGCTTGCAAATGCTCATGTCGGCTTCTAGTGCGCAGCGCAAACCCGGCCAGACTCAGCGCAATGCCAAAGATAAAGATCTGCAGTGCACGGTAAAACGTTCACCCGGTCAGCAAGTAAGAATTCACTCAAGCGATGGAACACTCACGCTGAACGACGCTGAAGTGTTTATATACTCCACTGACCAGTGGCAACAACATGGCTGACAATCAACGCGACCAACTACAACAAGCAGCACGCCACTTACTACAGCAGCCACTCACCTGCGCCGAGCACTATCCGGAAATTTTCGCACTGATACGCCGTCATCAACAAACCTTGGATCGCTGGTACACACAACGACTGGGTTATCGGCTACATGTAGCGAGTTCCACTGCACGACTGTACAAATCCACCGTGATCCCGCATCGCCCTCAATTGCGTGCACCGGTTGGCAGTAAACGTCAGATGTCACAACGCGAATCTACCCTATTGGTGTTAATACTGGCGGCAGTAGCGGCAGGCCCGCGTGTAATTAGTCTGCGTGATCTAATCGATGATGTACGCAGCCAGGCAACCGACGCAGATATCACACTCAGTAACGAACCTATTGAAAGACGCGCACTGATCATCGCACTGAAATGGCTAATCCAAAACGGTATCGTGAAAGAACTGCATGAGCACATCGACCGCTATGAACACGACGATACAGCCGATGCGATTCTCGAGATCGATCCGGACAGAGTAGGACTCCTGCCGCTCGCCATACTAGGTCGCGCAGAAAATACCGAGCAATTACTTGATCGTACAGATCGTCGCACCAATACCAGGCAATGGATGCGTGCGCAATTAACCGAAGACCCCGTGTTGTATAAAACTGATGTCAGTGACTACGAATGGTCAGAACTGCGGCGCAGACTCGGAGAAGAAATAACCATGCTGGATGAAATGTTCGATCTGCAACTTGAATCGCGTGCCGAAGGCATTGCTGCAATTGACCCCGACGGAAGCCTGACCGATCAACCGTTTCCATCCACCGGCACCGTCGGCCACGCGGCGCTACTATTTATAGAACATCTCATGCAAACGCCAGATATGAGCTGCACCGAAGATCAGGCCGTGCAAATCATTGAAGAACTGGCAGAGCAGAACCAGAAACACTGGTCTAAAGCACGAGTGCAGAGTCCGCAGACTTTTTTGCGTGAGGTTGTACATTTACTGATTGACCATCGTTTGCTGGAAAAAGACGACACCCACTACACCTTGTTACCCGCCGCCGCACGCTACCGACACAACACCACCATTACCAGCAATGACTCAGTTGATGAATCAGAAGATCAATCCACCCCTATGCAACAGGACACACTCTGGTAGCTTATGTCTATACCGGATTCACTGTCACACGATGCACTAGCGCCACTTTGGGAAAAGATACGTCAACGGCTGGATAAGTACGGGCCAGACAGGCGCGGTACGATAAAACTGCCGCGCCTAACAGACAACGCCGCACTGATATTGTCCTCTTTGTTAGATAAAAAACTTACCTCTCGTATTAACCTGGACGAGCTCGAAGTATCGTTAACAGCAAAAGGCGTCGGCTCCGACCTTACAACAGCACTGGATATCCTCGGCTATCCCGCAAGTGCCAGCCGTGAAGCATTTCGTGCCGCCAACCTGCGTCGAGCCGATGCACGAACAGCGGTTGATAATGCCATCACCAGCTGGCCCGAAACATGGTGCGAAGAATGGGTAGAATGGTTGTTCCGCTCAGGCATCATGGCAAACACCAACAATCACTCTGCCCTGCAACTAGTGGAACAAGTTCGCAGAGTACTTGATTATCTAAAAGATACACAACACCAGCAAATCGCCCGCAATGACCTGGCAGTAAAGCTATTCGGTTCATCACACGCCCTTGACGACAGCACCGCCATAGAACGCGCTGCACGCAGAACCCTATGGCACAAGATTAACAAAACTCCCGACTATCACGAGAGACGCGCTGTCTGGAGTGCTGCAGGCATCACCACAGACCGGGTCTCGACACCGGTTTTGAGCTGGAGCTTAAAACTTCACCCACACACTGCACTGGGTAAACTTTGTAACGCAGCAAACGAGGCAGGCATACCACTGCACTTAAGCACACTTGCACTGGAGCAAAATGAAATTCGCGGTATCGAGATACAAAAACCCATATTGGTGGTAGAAAACCCCAGATTAGTAGAAGCTGCAGCCGAACGCCAAGTCAATCAAACTGTAATCACCACCAACGGCAATCCATCCAATGTGGTGATCATACTGATTAAAGCGCTGCTACAGCAAAACATCGAAATACTCTATCACGGCGACTTTGATGCCGCAGGCATCGCTATCTGCAAGCGCATGTTTACCATGGGTTGCAAACCCTGGCTAATGAGTGCTGAAAATTATATCAACGCACTTGAAAAGGCCAGTCGGCTCAAGCTGACACTACCGCTTGAAGATTCTGCCTATGGAGATACACCGTGGGACAATGAACTGCAAACACAACTGACAAAACACAAACTTGTGATTCACGAAGAATTGTTGATAGACGAGATACTCGACACCCGTTTCTAACTGTCTTCTATAGATCAAGCTTGCACTCATGATTGATTGCCCGATGCGTTTATATGATATGACGCGGTATCTCGGACCTAATAGTTGATTAATGAACGATCACCTCTTTTACTTTTTAAAAAGATCAGTTCAATTACAGAAATCTGGAATTGCCGAAGTTCAGGCAGTACGCGATCGAGGACCCGCATGGGTTCCTTGAGGATGCGGGCGAACTTCTAATCAGTGACGAGATCCAGCGCGCACGCTCTTTAGCTCGTTTATGAAGGTGCGAAACGAGAAAATTGTCAGACAAGCCAACAAAGAAAACGAGTGCAGCGGGCACTTCCAGGAGTCTCACCACAAGTCGCAGGCCTTCGAATAGGTTCTGAACTTTACTTTCGAGAATTGTCGTGTATTATTATTTGGGATATTTATCCCAAATAAGGAAATCTAATGTTTAACATCAATTTTGTGAACACTATTGCTGCCTCAGCTGTATTGTTGTTAGTTGGGTGCGGGGGAAATGGAACGAATTCAGATAATCCGAACGAATCAGGAGAAACCAACACAGACAGTACCAGCCAATTCAATCCTGATCTGGAAGGCATGGTAAACAGTGGTGAGCCCGGGGGGGATATCACAGCCATTGCAGGATTGTGGGATGGCACAACAAGCAATGGTGACGTGGTTTACTGGAGCTTTGCTGCCGATGGTGTGTTGACGCGCTACGACTTTCAGCAAGATGGTATACCTTCCGCGTCGGGTGAAAATTGTTATTCCGTCAGTGAGCCTATCACCGTTACACCTGAAGGCGGCGAAGACTACTCCATTGGAAATGTTGCTGTGACTGCTGTGGTGAATGGTGAGTCTCTTAGTATTACGTTTCTGGAAGCAGACCAGTTTGATCTGGATGAAAACGGTGATACTCAGGAAACGCCGGTGTTTGTGTGGACAAGACTTACCACACCCATGCTGGAAGATCTTAATAGCTGCACGCCATCAACTGATGATATCCAGACTACTGATGAGGTTGCTGGCGATCGTCCACTTAACCCATTAATACCTGATCCACCTACCGATACGGTATCTTTGTCGACCTTTTTCAATGGTAGCTTTGATGGGGATGCGATGACCGGCGTCGGCTTTACTTTACTAGAGCAGGCAGGTTCCGCCTTACATGTAAGAGGATTTTGGGGCAGCCCTACTTCTTATTATGAGGTTATTATGGATATAAATGAAACCACTGATGGCACATATCAACTCGACAGTGGCAACGGCGGAGTTTTTCAAATTATTGGTGGCGATGCCGTCGCAGCTTCGTTTAGCAGTTCTGGAGAGTCGTCAGACACAGTTACATTTGCCTGGGATAGAGATGCAGGACTAATAGCGGGTGATTTCGCCTTTACTGCGGTTGGTGATGACGATTCCCGCGTGGATGTAAGTGGTGAGTTTAATACCGCAGTTGGTAGCGATGGTAATGCCTGGCATTGCAACTTTGACGATGAGGTAATCAGCATTTGCTGGTTTACTGAATAGTTGACTCAACTCGGAGACACAGCTCGTTAATTTGATCACTGATAAGGTTACCGGACCATTCTCAAAATCAATGGCATCGCAAAACGCGAACTGCCATCACTGAATTCCCGGTTAGACAAGACGTTGAAATTTCCATAGTAACTGTTGACACCCCAATGGATTTTTAACAGTATTCTCCTTGGAGGGAGAACTTCTCCCTGGAGGATTAGTGTCTTGCTGACTTGCGCACGAGCGGAGACTACACAACCGTATCGATTTATCAGTAAAAATGCATCCGCGGCGGTCCACTATCAATCACACATTGAATCTACTGACAACAACTCAGGGTGTGGCCCGACGGTTGTATTAGCTACTCGGCGCTGATTATATGGCTGCAGAAAAACGCCGACTAACGATTCTTAACTGCGATATGGTCAGTTCGACGGTGCTCGCCGAGGAACTCGACCCCGAAGTTTTCGAAGTCGTGATGCAGTCTTTTATCGATCTGTCTGTCAAGATAATTGAACGCAATAACGGAGTATTTGCACTCAATACTGGTGATGGGTACGAAGCATACTTTTACCCGGGAACCGGCTCACCGGGGGCCGTATACGCGATTGAATGTGGCCTTGATCTTCAACGCTCACTGAAGACTCGGAATGCAAATTCGGAACATCCGCTTTCGGTGCGTGTTGGAATCACTACTGGCCAGGTGGTGCTTAGCCCACATAAGCTGAGCTCAAATGTCGAAGTTGATATCGCCTTTGGAAAGCCGGCACATTTGGCCGCTCGTGTGCAGTCTGCGGCACAGGCAGGCTCGGTTTATGTCGATGATGCCACCAAAGAAAGTGCGTCATCTTATTTTAATTTTCACAATGCCGGAGATCAAATACTTAAGGGAATCAATCTGCCGGTAACTCTCTGGCGAGTTGATAGCCAGCGCCAGTCTGAATCCCGTTTTCAAGCTAGTGTTTCTTCCCTTTCACCACTGGTTGGCAGAACTGTAGAGATCAGTCAACTGAGGTTGTGCTGGCAGAACGTCAATGCTGGTAACGGCGAAGCAGTCGTTGTTGTGGGTGAGCCGGGCATGGGTAAATCGCGCCTGGTTTACGAAGTTTGTAACCTCATTGAACAGCCGCCCATCGTATTACAGTGTCTGGAAAATCACGAAAATACCCCTCTCAGACCATGGACGAGATTGTTTGAGTCCATATCTGAAATCAGTCCTCGTGAGTCAGTTGCACAACGACGCGAAAAACTTGCCGCCACGTTGCGCACTGTTTTGCCACTGAAGCCTGAGCAGCAACAATCAATGCTGTCACTGATGTTGCAGTCGGCTGAGACAAGCACTGATGAAAACGTTTCTCCGAAACAAAAGCTTGAAGGCTTGTGCAACGCGATCGTTGATGCGGTACTGCAGCTCTCGCGAAAACAAGCACAACTGATCGTGATTGAAGACCTGCACTGGATTGATCCGACTTCGCAAATGCTTCTGGAAACTTTGCTCGAACAAATAAATGCTGAACGGGTATTTATATTACTGACCAGTCGACCCGAGAAGCGCGAATACATTGAGCAGAAAAATCTTCATCACATTCACCTGACAAGGTTAACTCATAGCGAAACCGTACAACTGGCCATGTTTGAGCTGGAGGATAATGAATCTGATCGCGTCGAAGAGATTGTGCGATGGGCAGATGGCGTGCCGCTTTTTGTTGAAGAAATTGTAAAAAGCTCGATCACATCAGGCGATAGTGTTGCACTTAACATTAACCCAGGTCAGCACAGTGAGTTTCGCCCCGATGTGCCCAACTCATTGCAAGATCCCCTGCTCGCGCGCCTGGACCGACTCGGTACTGCGAAACAGCTGGCTCAGGTGGCTGCTGTGATTGGCCGTGAGTTTGACGTGGAAACACTCAGCTTACTGAAAGCTTCAGCGCCGGATCAAATTCGCAGCGATTTGAATCGTCTTGTCGACGCAGGTATTTTGGTAACCCTGGACGCGAGCGATGAAAACTTCACATTCAAACACGCTTTGATTCAAGATGTTGTTTATAAAAATCTGCTTAGTCGCGATGCAAAAAAGCTGCATAAACGATTGGCCAATATCTATCAGGAAGAATTCGGTGATATTCAAAGCTCTCGGCCAGAAGTGATCGCACATCATTTCAGCATGGCTGGCGAGTGGCAGCTTGCATCCAGACTGTGGCTAGAGGCTGGAATAGCAGCGCGCGATACCGGATCAAGCCTGGAAGCGAAAGGCCGTCTTGAGCGAGGTCTTGAAGCGGCAAACCAACTTAAAGACAAACAAGAGGCACAAAGCCTACAGATACAAATTCAACTGATTCTCGGTCAAGTGATTAGCGCGCACTACGGACCAATCAATCAAGAGGGACATCGTGCTTTTGAAAATGTCGTTGAACTTGCCGAAGCTCTGGGTGACGAGGTCAGCGTGGTGTCAGCGCAAACCTACCTGGTGTGGTTGCATTTCGATTCAGGTGAGTTTGAAGTGACATTGTCTGCCGCTGCAAAGCTGACCGAATATGCGAAGACAGTAGGTAATCAACAAGCAGCGGCACTGGGTTTACTCGGTGCAGGTATGTGTCAGTTTGCAATGGGAGACTTTGTTCAGGCCAAAGTATCTCTACAAGAATCACTCAGCTATCTTGAACATAAATTCGAACATGTGGAAGGCTACCCCGGCAAAGCCTATACCTACCTGGGGTTCGTTAATCATATTCAGGGGGATGCCAACAGCGCATTTTCACTCTGCAAACACTCGATAGAAATCAGTGAAGATAAAGCCGCCTACGATCTTGCAGCGGCGCTCGGAAATTCTTTGTATTTGAATGTGCTCCAGCATGATCTGAAAACCATGGAGGCAACCTCTTCAAGGCTGATGCAACTGGCGGATAAAACCGGTTTTATCAAATGGTATTACCATGGTGCTTTTTTCTTTGGCAGTGTACGGGCCGCGCAAGCGGATAGCGCTGGCCTTAAGATGATGCGAGAAGCCATTGATCGCTTCGAACAAGCAGAGGAAACCGTTGAGCTTACTATTTTTTACGGGTTGCTTGCTGACCGCTATTTAATGCATGACGAATATAATGAGGCAATCCTCTGGGTCAACAAAGGCCTGAATCTAGTGAGTACCTATGGCGAGTGCTTTGTCGAGGCACCGTTGCTTAGGCTGAAAGCCCGGTGCCTTACCCAGGCTCAGCCCGAGAAGACGACTGAGATAGACCAACTCAACCAACGGGCGGATGCCGTCGCGGCTTCGCAAAGTGCTGTGATTTGGCAAGCTAACCAAAAAAACAGGAAAGAGAGCAACGATATAGTTAAAATACCGGCAAGGTTTCCATAGTGGTTCGCGATGAAAAGGACAGTCGGCGATCTTTTCCTGGATCTGGAGCAGATCGATCCCAGCCTGAAAACCGGGCCTCAGATGCTCGGCAAACTGGCACGCAGACAAGTAAAGTCACAACCCTACAGCCAACAAGCGCTGTTTGCTGCTATGGCGTCTGGACAGGCCGCGCTGTTTGATGCCTACCCCTCTCCAATTGCAGGCCCTCGCGCTGCAAACCCGGTTAAACACATTGAAACCGTACTCAAGAGAATGGGTCGGCACAAACGTTTTAACGTGCGCTGCGGGCCAAGTGGCTCAGACAAATATTTAAACGGACACGAACTGGTCCAGCGCTGGCACAGCTCGCGAGCGATTGTCAACGTCACCGATTTGCATATACGTGAAACCGCGATTGAGCGATTGGCTGATCCGGCTAGTCTGAGCTGGTTCAATGTGCTTCCAGATTGCGGGGAGGACGCAGCGGCACAGGAGATGATGTCTCTGGTGGTCAGCTCGCGTGGCTGTTTTTCAGATTCACATTCAGATGCCCCAGATAGCAGTAACTATTGCTTCACTGGCGAGAAAGTTTGGTTGTACTGGGATACTTTTGAGGGGCAGAAACTCGGGCTGGAAGATTGTTCTGTGGATACGGTGTATTCAGATTGCTCATTTGATTTGAAGCGTTTTCTGCAATTGCGCTCAGCTCGCTGGCTCACCGTCTCTGCGGGACAGGCGTTATTCCTGCCTGGAGAGTACACCCACAAGGTCATCACCACTGAGCGCTATATTGGTGTGGGTAGTTTTTTTGTCAGTCTGCCGAATAGTTTGCGTTCTTTATCCAGGTGGAATTTACACGGGCCTTTGTGGTCTCAGGGGCAAGCAACCGTTCAGCAAGACCGCGCCTTGCTGGATATCACCAGACAGGTTAATCAAAAGGTGAAAAGATTACGTTCACGGAGCGCAAAGTTTAAGCAACGGCTTGGTTACAACCACCTTCCTACTGCATTGGAGCATTGGCAGCGATCAACAGGTAAACGCCAGAAACAAAGAATAATGTCCTCCCCCATCTTGTCTGATTACCTGCAGTTGCTTCACGAAGTAAAAACCACTGCCGGTTAGAAGTTACTTTGTAGCGTTCATGTCGCCTGATCTCAATAGCAGAATCTCGGAGGCTACTATGGATAGTAGCGAGCATCACTTATGAGTAATAAACAAATGCCCCGGTTTATTGGCCCAGGACAAAAGTCAATTGCGGCACGACCCGGATTAAAACTCGCAGATTATTACATCAGTACTCCCAATGTTGTATTCAACAAGAAACTAACCAGAGCGGACTTGGCAGTGCTGCCATATGAGTCTTTACCTCTTGCTGTCTGTTCAGCGGCTGCAGTCAGCAGGCAAGCACTCACCAGGATGCAACAATGCATTAAACGTATGACACAGGGCAAGTGGGATTCGATCTATGTACCGACCAGGCCTGGGGATGGCAACAATTCTGGTAACGGGATGACCGGAATCTTTTTACAACAGCCAGGCATGGAGGTCACTGTTAAATCAGGCAAGTCTGATGAATTAAAAACCAAATACTGGTGGCCGAAGATTCGTCGCTATGAATCGCGGTATCGTGTGCAACCACAAAACTATAACTATTCACTGGTTTACCATCAGTATAGAGCTGCATTCGAAGCTGCATTTGACTTAATGATACTGTCTATGTGTAAACTGGATAGTCAATTGAAACAAACCATGATTGATCGTGATCGACTGGGCTTATACTTCGGGATCACAGACTATTATGGAGACCCG
>CALIHW010000063.1 GCA_938020525.1 uncultured Granulosicoccaceae bacterium
TGTTAGCTCCGGTGTTTTTTGTTTTCTTTATTTTTCAATCGCTTGAAAATAAGTTAACAAATTACACCGGGGTTTTTATTTACAATCACGCCTGATTTAATTCTATCTTTCAATGCCTTAGCGTTTACGGACGGGCACTAGTTAATTGCCAAACCAATCTTCTGGCGAATATCTGCGTCTCTCAGAGAAACTTCCTGTCCTGAATAATCAGTCGCACCACCTGAACATAACCATGTTATTGCTTTAGCTGGCCACTCGGCTTCAAGATGATCAGATGTTTCCAACTGACTGACCGGGTTAATACCGGAAGCTTTTATCAGGATTTGCATTTCGGTAGCGACCGTCCCCGGACTCAAGCTGACAACATCAACACCAAAGGATGCTGCCTCTTTGTGCGCACAAAGGGTTAGCATATGAGCTGCAGCTTTCGATGCACAGTAATGGCTCCAGCCTTCCAGTGCACTGTGTGCAGCACCTGAGCCTACTGTGATAATTGTGCCGTGTTGCTGTGCCATCATGATCGGTAAAGCTGCTCGTATACCGTGATAAACACCATTGAAGTTGATTGTTGTTGCGTGATTCCAGGCGTTGGGATCGGAGGTTGCAATATGGCCTATGGGTTCGATAACGCCTGCGTTGTTGACCAGTCCGTCAAGCCTTCCGAATGTTGATTCGCAATGTGAGATCAGGGCCTCCACATCTTTATATTTGCTGACATCGCACGTTACTGCCTCTGCCTGACCTCCGTGATTGCGTATTTGCTGAGCATTGTGCTTAATGTCTTGCTCGCTTCGGGCGGCAAGGATGACGCTGGCACCGCTTTGTGCGAGCTCCAGCGCCGTTGCAGCACCGATACCGCGGCTTGCACCGGTGACAATGATCGCTTTTCCACTCAGATCTGACATAGGATTCTCGGTTACTTTACGAATTTACGGCCTCCAGTATACACGTCACTTATTGGCTTTCTGTAATGGCCGTGGTCGTAGTCTAAATGAGTCTGACATGGCTCGAGACTGTTATAGTTATGCTACCTTGAACCCGCTCGCGACCCGATGGATTTTACACTGCTAAAACTGTTAATCATGCCGCGCCACTGGCTGGCGGGTATTGGGCTGGGTTGCCTTTATCTGATTAACCTTTTACCGTATCCGATTAAAATTCGAATAGGTATAGCGCTCGGCAAGCTGACTTATCTGCTCATCAGGCGCCGCAAGAAAATTGCCTTAGTCAATTTAATGATCTGTTTCCCTGAGATGTCAGAAGCGGAACATCATCGGCTACTTAAACGTACTTTCGATAGTTTTGGTGCCGGCTTGATTGAAACAGCAATGGGGTGGTGGTCTGACGAAAAGGCGATTCACAAAATCACCGACTATGAGGGTCTTGAGCACTTGCATAAGGCGGTCAGTAAAGACAAGGGTGTGTTGTTAGTCGGGGCACACTTTTCAAGTCTTGATCTCGCCTCAAAGCTACTGAGTCAACATTGCAAGTCACATGCAGTTTATCGGGTGCAAAAGAATTTGCTTGTGAATCATATACTCGTGAATGGCCGGTCATCGACTTTGCGGTCGTTAATTAATAATCGTGATGGTCGCAAGATTCTAAAAACAATTCGATCCGGGGAAATTGTCTGGTTTGCACCTGACCATGACATGGGAGAGCGGTTGTCCGTGTTCGCACCTTTTTTTGGTCAGACCGCGGCGACGGTCACGGTCACCGGGCGCTACGCCAAAATGACCGGCGCTCCAGCGGTGTTTTACTCACACCACAGAAAACCCGATAATGATGGATACACAGTGCGTCTGACTCCGTTGCCAGAGGATTTTTCATCCATGGATGATATCGGCTGCGCGACACTGGTGAACAAGATTATCGCCGAGCACATATTGATTGATCCTGCGCAGTATTACTGGTTTCACCGTCGATTCAAAACACAGCCGGATTTGCCCGCAGCATCGTTCTACCAGGCGCTGCCGGGTTCCTGACATTGGTTTACGGTTTGCTGTTGTTTCCGGGGCCTGTTAGTTGCAAAATACGGCCCGCTTTGTGCGATAAACTTTTACCTGTTTTACCGATACGATCAAGCCTTAATCATCGTCCAGAACTATCAATAATTCCCGAACTATTTTCAAGAGAGTCTAACCTGTGAATATCGATGCAATTCCCGTTGGCAAAAATCCCCCGGAGGATATCAACGTGATCATCGAGGTGCCGATTGGTGGCGAGCCAATCAAGTACGAACTCGAAAAAGAATCAGGTGCATTGTTCGTCGATCGCTTTCTCTACACCCCGATGCGCTACCCGGGTAACTATGGTTTTGTGCCGCACACTTTATCCGATGATGGTGACCCGATTGACGTTCTGATCTGCAATACCAGGCCACTGGTGCCCGGTGCTGTGATGAATTGCCGCGCCGTAGGGGTGCTGGTTATGGAAGATGATGGCGGGCAGGATGAGAAAATCGTCGCAGTTCCGGCCGACAGCATATCGCAACGCTATATTGGTATCCGCAACTACACAGATCTGCCTGAAATTACGCAGCAGCAGGTGCAGCATTTCTTCGAGCACTACAAAGATCTCGAAGACGGGAAATGGGTAAAAATTGACGGTTGGCGGGATAGTGCAACGGCCCGACGCATGATTCAGGAAGCTATGCAGCGACTCGAAGAGCAGAAGGCGGCGTAGCGGTTTTTATTGCTTGATCGATCAGTCAGACAAGGCAGGCTGTCCAGCTCACAAGTTCCTTTAGTGCTAAATAGAAATCTGCATCACATTCTGCAACTGGCATTCTGCCGACGCAGAGTTGATTTCGCCGGATTTCGGTATCAACTAATTTGTTGTTTTGCCGTTCTCTTATCAATGCGCCGGTGTTCGCCGGCATTTGGTCAAGTGGAACGCGCAACATGCATTCAAAATTACCTTCCCACAGACGACCCAGCTGGTTGTTATTCTATGCTCTGACAGTGGTGGCATTGTCGGGGTGTTATGGAGATAGCGAGTTTGGTTTCATCGATCAGTCTACTGCTGACGTAGATCCGGTTGCGGGTGAACAATCTGCCGTAGCTAATGATGAGACTTTCGGTGATGAGTATTGGGCAGAACAGGCACTGGGCTTTGACGAGTTTGTACCGGAGCCGGGGCTTGGTGCCTTGATCGATGAAGATGACTGGATCAATACCGGTCGTTGGGGGGACTTAATCGAGTGGCCCGAGATTGCAGTGGGTGCTGCCAACATGACAGACGGCCGGATAGTTACCTGGGCCTCTTACGTTGACGATTTCTTTGGTGCAAATACGGAACTTACCACAGCTTCAATCTTTAATCCCGACACGGGTGTCTTTGAAGATGCTGAATACTCGGGTCACAATATGTTTTGTGCCGGTGTGTCTATGCTTGCTGACGGGCGTGTTTTCATTGCCGGTGGCGGAACACATGTGTCTACTGTCAGCGTCTTTGAAGATAATCAATTTCGTGAAATTGATTCTATGGCTATGGCACGCTGGTATCCAACCAGTACGACGCTTCCATCAGGCCAGGTGCTGACATCTCTGGGCACGACGGCGTCTGGCAACTCTGAGCTATGGACACAGGGATACGGGTGGCAGTTGCTTGATAATGTCGCTCTTAATTCCGCGTATGATTTTCCATATAGCTACAGTGATTGGTATCCAGCTTTAAATGTATCTCCTGATGGAAGTTTGTTTCATCCCGGGCCGAACAATGAGCTTTTCTCAATCAACCTTGATCAGGATGATGCCTACACTGCTCACGGTCCACGTGAGGTCAATGGTAATGATCGTCTGTACAACACCACTGTCATTTATGATGAGGGTAAGATGCTCGTTGCAGGTGGTGGAAATCGGGACTCCAAAAACACAGCGCTTACTATAGATTTAAACGGTGCCGCACCTGTAGTTGAGCCAACAGAGCCCATGCATAATGCACGGGCCATGCAGAACAGTGTTGTGTTGCCAAATGGCGAAGTGCTGGTGATTGGTGGAAATGCCAGCGGAATTCAATTCAGTGATGAAGGCAGTATTTTAACGCCTGAAATCTGGAATCCTGAGACAGGTGAATGGCGTGAAGCAGCGCCACATCAAAAACCGCGTAACTACCATTCTACAGCGTTGCTGCTACAAGACGGTCGTGTTATCTCAATGGGTGGTGGTATGTGTGGTGCGTGCAAATCCAATCACCAGAATGGTGAGATCTATGAGCCGCCCTATCTTTTTGACGGCATAGGTAATAAAGCGGCCCGTCCATCTATAAATGGTGGAGCAGCGGCAGCCAAAGCGGGAGACGCAATAACACTGACCGGGTCAAACGACATTGTTGAATTCAATATGATAAGGCTGGCTGCTGTAACGCATCACCACACAACAGATCAGCGTCTTGTACCGGCATCCTTTAACAAGGTAGGTGCGGGTAACTATGAACTGCAGTTAAACTCGAACTCGAATGTTCTGATACCTGGCTACTACTGGATTTTCGGTCTGAATGCTCAGGGTGTGCCTTCTGAAGGACACCAGATAGAAGTGCAGGTGACTACTGATCCTGTTGAAACTCCTGCGACTACTGATACCAATGTTAACTATGCCTTATATGAAGGGTTTTGGACAGCGCTTCCGGATTTCTCCACGCTAACTCCTGTTGCTACAGGCACGCAGGCAAATTTTTCTCTTAATAACAGAGAGCGCAACTGGGGATACGGGTTTGTATTTACAAGCACAATAAATGTTCCTGCAGACGGTATCTACACGTTCTACCTTGCATCTGATGATGGTAGTCGTTTGAGCATTGACGGAAATGTCGTTGTCAATCATGACGGTAATCATCAGTTTGAAGCTCAAAAGAACGGCTCGACTTTCCTTGCTGCCGGTCAGCATGACATCAAGGTCGAATACTATGAAGGCAACGCTAATGACGGCTTGCTGGTTTCGTGGTCAAGTGATGCCATGAGCAAACGCCCGGTCACAAGGTTTGATCTGGGTAGTGAAGTGGTGGTTGTCCCCGAACCTACAACTCCTACGACCCCGATTACGCCCATAGTTCTGCCGAAACAGCCTTTGGTGAATTACAGCTACTATGAGGGTAACTGGAATAATCTGCCTGCGTTTGATCTACTGACTCCTGTAAAAACTGGCTCGATTGAAAATTACTCGCTTATACCGCGCGAGAGAGATGAATTTTATGCGTTCCGATTTGATAGCAGAATCACGGTAGATACAGCGGGCGCTTATACTTTTTATACCAGCTCTGACGATGGTAGTCGCCTTTATGTTGATGGTCAGTTAGTTGTCGACAATGACGGTCTGCATGCAATGAAAGAACAGAACGGTGTTGTGACACTTGCGGTAGGCGAACATGATGTTCGAGTAGAGTACTTTGAGAAAACCGGGCAGGATGCGCTTGTTGTTTCCTGGGCTGGCCCAGGATTTGGAAAGCAAGTAATTTCCAATACCGCTTTTAAAGAGCTTACTGAGCCAACTATTACTGATACCGCTCCAGTGGTGTACAGCTACTACGAAGGTAATTGGGATAATCTGCCAGACTTTGATTCATTGCAAGCGGTGAAAACAGGCTCACTGGATAATTTTTCACTGGCACCCAGAGAGCAAGACGGCTTGTACGGTTTTCGGTTTGATAGCAAGATCGTAGCGCAGGTTGACGGGGCTTACACGTTCTACCTAAATTCTGATGACGGCAGCAGGTTATACGTAGATGACCAGTTGCTTGTTGATCATGATGGCTTGCATCAGGCAAATCAAACAAAATCAGCTATGACTACACTTGCTGCGGGTGAGCATGATATTCGAGTAGAGTTTTTTGAAAAGACCGGGCAGGATGATCTTATTGTGTCGTGGAAGGGGCCGGGCTTTGACCAGCAGGTTATTCCGGACTCAGCTTTTGCGGGTGCTGTTGGAGCGACGACTACTCCGGGTGGTACATCTACTGGTGGTTACAGCGTAGCTGCATCGTGGGACTATGATCTCTATTATGGTTTCTGGACTGCATTGCCAGACTTTGACACACTCACTCCGGTTGTCACCTCGGTAACACCGGTTATCGATCTGACTGTCTCTCCAGTCAACAGCGTATTCGCGGTACGTTTTAGAGGCACCATTGATGTTAGTCAGGCAGGTAGCTATACGTTCTATACTGAATCTGATGATGGCAGTCTGTTATTTGTTGATGGTCAGCTCGTTGTAGACAACGACGGCTTGCATGCTCCCATAGAAAAGCAGGGGCAGGTGACATTGGCGCCTGGAACGCATGACATCGAAATCCGATACCTGCAAGGTTATGGTGGCAGCAGTTTTTCAACTGCTTGGGCGGGCCCAGGCTTTACCAAGACGCTACTTGTACCCGGAGACAGTTCCACAGATTCAGGCAGTGTCGGGCAAACCGGTGGTCAGTCTGTTGTTCCCGACGGCTTGTCTGCTCAGTTAACGTATCAATACTTTGAAGGTGCCTGGGCGAATCTACCGGACTTTACGGCACTTCAGCCGGTCGCTGAAGGTATAGTGAACAACTTCAATTTGTCAGTGGGTGGAGCTGTTAATCAGTATGGTTTGCAGTATGCGGGTCAGCTGGCAATTGAAACAGCCGGTGAGTACACTTTTTATGTAAGATCCAATGACGGTACAAAATTATCTATCGCAGATCAGCTAATCGTGGACAACGACGGCCGGCACGGTGCAATAGAAAAGCAGGGCTCTGTTTCATTGGTGGCAGGTGTTCACCCAATCGAGCTTTCGTACTTTCAGAATGGTGGCAGTGAAGCGCTTGAAGTGTTCTGGTCCGGGCCTGGGTTTGACAAAGAATTAATCCCGGACAGCGTTTTGTATCAACCGTAAGTGGATATCACTGTTTCATTAATGAAACAGTGGGTTCGTAATATGAACAACATCGTTGTCTGCTTGCTAATTTTTCTGCTGATGCAAACTGCTACACGGTAAAATGCTGCCGCGGCGCCTATTCTTTTGCCGTCGTCAGCACGGTAGATCCTTTTTTGTTCAGACATTCCTTTTTATTGTTCCTCCTTGTTTTTTGGGCTTCGTTCTCGACGGTGGCGAGTGCACGACCAAACGACACTGGTCACAAACCGATTGTTTACCTGACATTTGATGATGGGCCATCAGCTGACAACGTGACTGACCACATACTGGAAGTGCTGGCTGAACACGACGCAAAGGCTACCTTCTTTGTTACCGGGACAAGGGTTCGTGCCAACCCGGAAAAAATCGCAAATATCATTTACGCGGGTCATGCGCTTGGCAACCACACCCTGAGCCACGGTAAATTGACTGCACTCGAAGATCATCAAATCACGGAAGAATTCAGCAAGACCAATAGTTATGTTTTTGACGCTGGTGGACCAAGGTTGAATTGTTTCAGAGCACCTTTCGGTGCTACCAATGGAAGAGTTAACAACATTGCGAAGCGAATGGGCATGCGTACCGTTGGCTGGACTATCGATACGCGTGATTGGGATGAGTTTGCTGATCCTGAATATATGGCGGTACAGCTCGAAGATAGTTATCACAAGTCAGTTGTGTTGCTACACGATGGGCCAGCTGCAAGGTGGCGCACGTTAGCCGTTTTTTCCCGCTGGATGCAAGACGTAGGTCATCTCTACGATTTCAAGGCGCTACCGGATTGTGTGCAACCATTCAAAGAATCGTTTGCATCACTCGAGACAAACTTGTCGCCGAAGGCAGCGATGTCAGACGGTAGCGAGCAGACGATAGCGAAGCTCATAAAAAAGCTTCGTAGCTACACGTTCCAATTGGCTCCGGAAGTTGTTGCACAAAACGAAATGCAAAGCGTTACTTTCTGAAGTGCCGGTTTCTTATAGTTGTTTGGCAGAGTAATATAGTACTGGTTGCTCGAATATCTGTTTGGTTCAGAGCGTCGCCGTAGGGTGATGGTATGGACGCTCCCTCCTTACCGGCATCACAATGTGCCAAAATGGTAGCGTGTTAACAAAACCATTTAACGGAGAAAGCGCCCATGAAACATCTTAAACTGATCGGTATCGATTTGGCAAA
>CALIHW010000064.1 GCA_938020525.1 uncultured Granulosicoccaceae bacterium
GCTACTGCTGTAAGCAGAGATGTGACGGTTGAAAATAACCCTAGAGCCAGAAGCTCTGCAATCAAAACTGATACCTGCGCAAACCTCCGTCAACCGGAATGACCGTACCGGTGATGTAGCTTGCAATAGGTGAGGACAGGAAGGTTGCAAGTGCCGCAAGATCTTCTGGCTCGCCGTAACGCGCCATCGGTATTTCATTCTCGCACTGCCACTGTCGATACTCAGGAGTGTAATTACGATAGATCTGCTCAGAATGAATTCGACCCGGTGGAATGCAGTTTACTGTCACACCATGCTTACCAACCATTCTGGACAAACCTTTAGCCCATGAATGCATACCTGCCTTAGCGCAGAACGCTCCGTTGACATGATCTGGTTCGCTCTTACCGGTTATGTTGATAATCCGACCATACTCGCGCTCGATCATCTGATCGATCAGCGCATCTGCCAGCTGCCGTGGTCGATGAAAATTTAAAGTAAAGGCCTCTTCCCATCGTTCTTCATCGACATGTAAATCTGCAAATGGTCGCGAGCCACCCGCGTTGTTAATGAGAATATCGATATGCCCTACTGCCGCCAATGCCGCTTCCGCGAGCTTCACCGAAGCGTTATCTTCATATAGATCGCTGGCTACTACTTCAGGCTTTGGACCACCGTCTTGTGCAATTTCATCTGCCAGTTCGCTAAGTGCTTCCACACGTCGAGCAGCGATGACAGTTTTAACACCCTCTGCCGCCAGGGCTTTTGCGATGCCACGCCCGATCCCCGCACTGGCACCAGTGACCAGAGCTGTTTTGCCTGTGAGTTGAAGGTCCATAATCTAATTACCATTCAAAGAATACAAATGTATACACAAAACAGGGTAATTGCAATTACGTTGCTAACGGAACAAACCAGTTCGCCCGGAAAGCCAGCTTATCTCAGGCTAATCCAGTTGATTCAACGGAAATTCAACGACAGGTGTACTGACGTTATCCCTGCGAATTCGGGTTAATATGCGTTTTGTTCTTCTTATCTCTCCACCCGCTTCGGGCTTAACAATCGCGTGACCCTCTGTTACCCCGTGAAACATATCGAGGGCAAGCACCTCAAGCCTGGAATCGGTGGTGGTAATCAGGCCAAAAGTTGGCACCGTCAAACCGAAATTATCGACATCAGTACCTAGGGAGTTGAAAAAAACATCTATTTGAAAATCTGCAGGGTCTTCAGCAGCGCTGACTTGAATGCCATGCACCAATTCTAGCTGCACTGCCAGTAGCTCACTTGCATAGTCGATCATCGGGTGGCCCTGCAAAAAGTGAATGTTCAGGTGTACCCTCTTGTTTTTTAGCGTTAGCTCCGGCTGGTCTGCCAGCTCCACAACAAATTTCTCGAGACTGTAGGTAACCAGCCGCTGTGCGGTAGAACCTTCGAGCGTGTTAGAAACCTGGCGCGTAGAGCACCCAAACAGCAATAGCAGCACTGGTATCACTGGCCACATGAACCGTATGATGTCGCAACGCACTTTGCGTGTGATCATGTAGTGTCTCGCCACAAGTTGTGTCCGGTTGTCTGATCCGACGATTCGTCGGTGAATTCAAGCAATTCTTTACTGACAGAATTATGTATTAACCAGAAATACGCGTGGTTAGAGTTTTGAAAGATGAATGACTGATGTTTTTCAGACCGTAATTCAGTATGCTTTTGGTAACTAAATCTATTAGCAACTGAATGCGGAGTTCATAGAATATGATTGATTTATATACCTGGACCACACCTAATGGCCGTAAGGTTTCCATACTGCTTGAAGAACTTGGCATCGAGTACAAAGCGCATTCGATAGATATTTCTAAAGATGAGCAATTCGCACCCGATTTTCTTGCCATCGCTCCAAACAATCGCATACCCGCAATAGTGGATCATGAGACCAATGTTGCGATGATGGAGACTGGCGCTATCATGCAGTACCTGGCGGAAAAAACAGGTAAATTCCTGTCCACCGATTTTGACAGGCGCTGGAAAACCATAGAATGGTTAAACTGGCAGATGGGCGGACTGGGTCCAATGGCGGGTCAGACTCATCATTTTGTTAAATATAATCCGGGTAAATCGCAATACGCTGAAGACCGATACCAAAACGAAACTAAACGATTGTATGGCGT
This sequence comes from uncultured Granulosicoccaceae bacterium, assembly GCA_938020525.1. Classification (GTDB taxonomy): domain Bacteria; phylum Pseudomonadota; class Gammaproteobacteria; order Granulosicoccales; family Granulosicoccaceae. The sequence continues at coordinate 2,142 of CALIHW010000064.1, forward strand.
GCTTGAAAAGCGACTTGAAGGACGCGACTTTATAGCCGACGAATATTCCATTGCAGATATGGCCTGCTGGCCATGGATCTCCCGGTTCGAGTGGCAGGGTATCGATATCACCGAGTATAAAAATATTACTCGCTGGTACAAGGCAATTGCAGAACGCCCAGCTGTACAAAAGGGATATCAGGTACCGAAATACGTCACGGATATACCCATGCCATAGAAATGCCCATAGCAATGGCCGTAGCCGTAGCTATATATTGAGGTGCATCCACAATCATCCTTTTACAGCACCGGCAGCTATGCCACGTACAAACAACTTGCCAGAAATAAAATACAGCACCAAAGGCACAAGCCCTGTCAGTAACGTTGCCGCCATATTCACATTGTACTCTTTGATTCCTTGTACTGAGTTGACAATATTGTTGAGTTGTACCGTCATAGGGTAAGTATCAGGCCGAGTGTAGACCACCCCAAACAGAAAATCATTCCAGATACCTGTAACCTGCAAAATCATAGCGACAACAAATATCGGCAGCGACATAGGTAACATGATACGAAAAAATATTCCCCAGAAACCTGCGCCATCAATGCGTGCAGCCTTATGCAGATCCTCTGGAATACCCGCAAAATAATTACGAAACAGCAGCGTCAAAATTGGCATGCCAAAAACTGTGTGTACAAGCACCAGGCCGCCGAGATCACCCATCAAGCCAATCTCTCGAAGGATTATCACTATCGGATACAACATGGTTTGGTACGGGATGAAAGCACCGACAATCAATAGTGAAAAGAAAAATTCTGCACCTTTGAATCTCCACCGAGACAAAACATAACCGTTGACAGATGCGACAGCAATAGACAGTAATACCGACGGAATAAGTATGCGGACCGAGTTCCAGAAACCTCGTTGCAGTCCATCACAGTTGATTCCAGTACACGCCCCAGACCAGGCCTTAACCCACGGCTGTACAGTGATCTCTAATGGCGGTGCGAAGATATTGCCGACTCTGATCTCTGGCATACCTTTAAGGGAGGTAACCACCATAACGTACAAAGGCAGAAGATAGTAAACAGCAGCGATAAACAGAACACCGTAAACCAGGATATTGTTTTTTGAAAAGCGGCGCCGCGGCTTTGGACCTCGGGGTCCGCTAGAATCTAGCAACCGCTGAGATCTATCGGTCATTTTTCCTACCGCCGTACTCAAGATACAACCACGGCACTATAATTATCATCACCGATAACAGCATCATGGTGGATGCAGCAAAACCCTGCCCTAGATTCTGCGCACGAAACATATACTCAATAACATACTTGGCCGGCACTTCAGATGAGATACCCGGACCGCCATTGGTTAGGGCAACTACCAGATCATATAACTTGATTATACCGCTTGCGATTGCTACCAGCGCGGTAATAAATACCGGTCGCATCATCGGTACTATAATTCGCAGATAGGTTTTTATAGTACCTATCCCATCTACTTTTGCTGCTTTCCAGATGTCTGCATCAATGCCGCGCAAACCCGCCAGCATAATAATCATTATGAGACCGCTGCCCTGCCAGATACCAGCAACCAGAATTCCGTACATAACCGTGTCCGGATTATTGAGCGGATTCAAACTAAAACTCTGCCACCCCATGCCTCGTACCACTGATTGAATACCCAGGTCGGGGTTCAAAATCCATTGCCATGCCAGACCAGTAACAATGTAGCTCAGTGCATACGGGTATAGATAAATGGTGCGAAATGCATTCTCACCACGAATTTTACGATCAAGAATTGCCGCTAGTGTAAAGCCGATCACAAGCGTCAGAAGCAAGGATAAAAGGCCGTACAACATCAGATTATCAATCGATACCAGCCATCGGCGTGTACCCCAAAGGCGTTCGTACTGATCCAGTCCGGCAAAGTTAAGCTTCGGCAGTAGCCTTGAGCTGGTAAAGGAATGAATTATCGTCCACAGAGTTCCCCCGATAAATACCACAAGGGTCACCAGTATCATGGGTATCAGCGCGATCTTCGCGATTGTTTTTGGCTTGAGTGGTCGCTTACTTCTACGGCTGGACAGATGCTCCGTAGGCCGACTCCGTGAGCCTGAAGTTGATTGAACAGGTGCTTTCATATAACCAGTTAGCCGCCACAGGTAACTGGAGTTGCTTTGTCACACCCACCCTCTTCGTGCACCTGTCAATCAGCGTTTTTGATTAGATCGGAGTAGCTCTCTTGAAAATCACCTGCCGTCATGTCTGAAGTCCAGAATTCAGCCATCAAATCTTCGATCTGAATCTGAGTGTCAGGCGAAAAATTCTGATCACTCGAAGGCAAGACACCACCTTCATCCAGGATTTTCAAACCCTTTTTCATACAAGCATTAGCAGCATCAAGGTCTATGTCTGATCGAACCGGCAAGGATCCTTTCTTGAGGTTAAAACTCACTTGCGCCTCTGGTGAGATAAGTAGAGAAGCGAGCTCAAGCTGGGCTTTTTTTGTAGCTTCATCTTCTATAACCGGAAAGTAAAATGCATCACCACCAGTATCAAGAATCTCATTGACACCAAGACCCGGCAGACAGGTATAGTCTTCGCCTGCAACAGCACCGGCTACCTGAAATTCTCCCTGTGCCCAATCTCCCATTATCTGGCCACCGGCACTACCGGTGATTACCATATTGGTCGCCTGGTTCCAGTCCTGCACGTTAGAGTTTTTGGCAAGCTCTCGCGCTGCGGCAGCGGCTTGGAATACTTTTTTAAAGTCTGGTCCTGCAGCGACTTCAGCATTTTTTTCCACATTGACTTCAGCCCATGCATCAGGTCCTGCTATTCCGAGCATGATCGCACCGAACGCTAAATTCTGTTGCCACCCCTGCTGTCCCATCGCTAAGGGCAGTATATTCGCGTCCTGTAACTTCGGTGCAGCCGCGACAAACTCACCCCAGTTCTGTGGCACTTCTAATTCTGCAGCATCAAATGCAGCATGACTCAACCACAACCATTGGCCTGAGTGAATATTGATTGGTACGCAGTAAATTCGACCATCAAGCGTACAAGAATCAAGTAAAGAAACCGGGTTGACAATGTCTCTCCAGCCTTCTCTTTCTGCAAGCTCGGTCAGATCAGTCATGAGGCCAGCTTCGATAAGCTCTGTCGCTTGACGGCCATGATTAAGTTGGGTTGCCCCCATTGGGTCACCACCAAGAATCCGACTAACAATTACTGGACGGGCCGCACTGCCCCCTGCAATCGCCCCGTCAACCCAGGTGTGTTCTGTCTGGTTGAAGGCTTTCGCCAGCTCTGCGACTGCTGCGGCTTCACCACCAGAAGTCCACCAGTGAGTGACTTCCAGATCGACCGCAATCGCTAGCTGAGATACCGTTAGCAAGCTGGTTGTACAGACTGCTGAGGCCAGTCTATTCATAAATTCCCTCCCGTTTGACTCGACCAGTGAACTGCGTAGAGCCACATACTGCCTGGTAAACAGTCAGCACATCCTTGGCGTTCCAGAATCATCATAAACGAATTGGTAAAAATGTAAAATCAGACTCCTGCGTATCTCGATAAAATGAAGAATTTAGCTCGCTAAACAAGTTTTTACGTGGGGCATTATGATGCCGCGGCAGAATGAGTTAGCACAAACTCAATAAGCGCTGGTACTAATTAAACTACTCTTGATTTCAAAGATTCATTTCACAGTTTTACTTCAATGTTTCAGTCAAGCCTGCCATAAAATGTCTGACGAGCAGACTCAGACAATGAAACACCCGGCTCTGTATTGTAAGCCAGCACGACTAACATTCTGGTGGTCTCACCGATTGTTGGAGTCACTCTGTGCAAAGCATTCCTGCCACGAAACAACACCAGATCACCTATGTCTATAGCAAGTTCGTTGACCTGCACTTCATCATTAAGAATCTTGTCCACCATTTCAAAGTTCATTTCTCCTGCATCAGCATCTCTGACATTACCGAGGTATTCAAATACTCCGCCACCGACCGGTTTCTGTATTAACAATGTAATTGCGAATGAAGAATTATCAAAGTGCCATCCCAGCTCCTGCCCGGCAGTTGCATAGTGCAAATTAACTGAAGATAAATTATCAGCGTATTCATACAGAGCATCTTCATCTAGAACAGCGCACAGGAAATCTTTGAAGGCACTACTGTGGTACAAGTTTTTGAGTACAGATGATTCAGGAATTTGATCTGTTGTTATACAACCTTTTGATGAATTCACCACACGATTTCTTGCATGAGACAAATCATATTCTGCATCCGGTGGCTGCAAATAAACGTTATGTTCTGCGCGCGTATAATAGGCAAGGTGAGCATGTGATTCACCCTCACGCCTTACGGAGTCTAACGCCTCATCAGTGAGAAACTTGTCTATCTTGAGCACACCATTCTCGTCCAGCACCTGCTTGCAGTAGGTACGAAAATCCGCTGAATCGATCGGGTGTGTGTTGATATTGATATACTCTGCCACGTTGTTCATATTTCCAGGTTGTTCATACTTATTGGTCTTTAATTTTTTATTATCTAGAGTCAGGGAGAAACTAATTCTAATATCCGAAAAGTATTTTACATAAGAGAAAATACTCAGCTCTTTAATCAGTCGCACAAAGATACGTGTAGCTGATAAATCAGCCAGAGAGCCATTCCGCTGTCACAGGAAAAGAGTATCATCAATGACTCTATTGCACACAGCGTCAATTGCTCAGGAGGAATTATGAAAAAAAACTTATT
>CALIHW010000065.1 GCA_938020525.1 uncultured Granulosicoccaceae bacterium
GCTTAGACGCCGACCCTCCCGCTGGGAGGGTGTCTTACAAAATCCAGCAGTCCTAAACTTCTACAACTCAAAGTTAGGACCACAAATATCGACCAAAACCTGATCGTGAAACACAAACAAAATCCGACTGCGAAGCCATGGCGGTACGCCCCTCTGCTGCAACATCGACTTGACTGACGTAGACCGTCCCGCAGGATCAGGTCTCCATCGTTCTCCGCCACGGCGATTACGTACTACCAGTGTTTTACCGATAAACGGTTTCAGATTATCGCGAGCTACAGCATCCAACTGCCAGTCAAGCTCCGCTATGAATAACGGCACATCACTACAAACCCACTGATATTCAAAGTCGGCCAAAGAGTCGAAAGAACCTCGCTTAGCCAGGCAAAGATTATCCTGATAGCGGGCAACTTCTGCAGCCCCGAAAGCCACACATCCCTGCCCCTCTTCTTTGCCATGCACCAGATCCTTCAGCAGTTGTTCCAATTGCACTGTTGATGGAGTTTGAAATCCTTGGCTACTGATCCAATGCCTCAGCAGATTCTTCTGACGCACATGGCTTAGCGATCTAATTTGCGATACAGACATTTTCCCCAGTAAATTTACATCGTGAGAACTTATAACTTTGGAATTTACATCATGCGAGTTTGCATCACGTGATAGAAAGTCCTTTACCGCCAGCTCACTAGTTAACACAACAGCTTCAGCGCAGTGCGCGGCACTGCGGGAGATTCTTTGCGCTACCTGCGGCCAGCGCTGCTCTATCATCGGCAGTAACTCATGCCTTAAGAAATTCCGGTCGTAGCGCAAGTCCGTATTACTCGGATCTTCAACCCAACTAAGATTGCGTAGCTTTGCATAGTCGATAATTTCTGATTGCGATGCCTGCAACAATGGACGAAACAAGTACCCAGCACCAAAGTCACGCACTTCGGGCATGGAGGCAAGGCCGTTAATACCAGCACCACGAAACAGTTGCAATAACAGAGTCTCTGCCTGATCTTCAGCATGGTGCGCTGTGCAAAGATACTCGTCTGCGCGCAACATAGTTTTCATTGCACTGTATCGTGCATCTCTTGCGGCAGATTCCGGACTTAAACCGGATTGCAGGTCTACATCAACTGCTACAAACTCAAAGCTAACCGCCAGTGTTTCACACAGACTGGCACAGTGATCCCCCCATGCCACACTTTGCTTCTGTAAACCATGGTCCACATAAACCGCTCTGACACTGCAGAGATTTTGCTTATCAAGACCAGCGGCAAGAGAGAGCAAAACAACAGAATCTACACCACCACTCAGTGCAATCAGTAGTTCGGTTTTTTTCTCAGCATTGCTTGTAACGCGGCCAAGTGTATTGAGAAAGCGCGTCTCGAGAGACACACCACTACTAGGCTTCTTTGAACTCACCGAAACTTCGCAGTTTCTCACTACGTTGCTTGATAAGGTCATCAAACAACATGGGAGAAAGCTCACTGAGGTCTTCTACCAATGCTGCCTCAAGAGCACTAGCCATAGATTGGTGATCACGATGAGCGCCACCACGTGGCTCTTCAATAATGCGATCAATAAGCTCAAGCTCTAACAAACGATCGCTGGTGATACCCATCGCCTCTGCAGCCTCTGGCGCTTTGTCTACACTCTTCCATAGAATTGAGGCACAACCCTCCGGTGATATAACACTGTATGTGCTGTGCTGCAGCATGTTGATGCGATCACCAATGCCAATGGCAAGTGCGCCACCTGAACCACCTTCACCAATCACGGTGCAAATAATCGGTGTGCGTAAAGCTGCCATGGTAATCAGGTTACGGGCAATGGCTTCACTCTGCCCTCGCTCTTCAGCACCAATACCCGGATAAGCACCGGGTGTGTCAATAAGGGTAATCAGTGGCAGCTTAAATTTCTCGGCAAACTGCATTACCCGAAGTGCTTTCCTATAGCCTTCCGGCTTCGGCATACCAAAATTGCGATGCAGATTGCCTTTGGTATCACGCCCCTTCTGGTGCCCGATTATGGCTACCGCCCGACCACGCAACCGACCAATCCCCGCAATGATAGCCGGGTCATCAGAAAACGCACGGTCACCATGCATCTCTTCAAATTCGGTAAATATCAGATCAATATAGTCTTGTGTGAATGGCCGGTTTGGATGACGAGCCACCTGCGATACCTGCCATGGGTCGAGCTTTGAGAAAATCGATTCAGTCAGCTTGTCACACTTGGTCTGAAGCTTTGTGATCTCTTCAGCAACATCGACGTCCACATCTTCAGTGGCACTGCTCAGCTCTTCAATTTTGGCTTGAAGATCTGCGATGGGTTGTTCAAATGCCAGGTAGCTGGGAGTCATTATTGTCAAAGTTCAGCGTTATTATGGTTAAGTCGCTATAAGCCGTGTGGCCCAGGCGGCAATTAATATTCAAACTTAGGCTCAGATTTAAGCTCACAGCTCAATTGATAGCGCAGTATAGCAAATCAACTTGTCTCGGGCTTAACTGGTATACGACCTGTCAGGCCGAAAAGCTCTCATCCATGCAACTCATTCGACACGCTGTACTAGTAAACCAGATCAACATCGCTGACACCCGCCGTACGATTGAGCGACTCAAGCAACTGCGGAGACGGGCTGATATACCACTCCTCACCGAGACGGATTCTGGCGGTCGCCTTCTCGTTGGTGTAGTCAATCGCCACCGGCAATCGCCCACCACTGCGATGTGATGCAAGCGCCAGCTGAATATCAGCCAGCGATTCATTATTACCACCATCCCAGGTCACAAGCAGCAGTCTGGCAAAACGCTCCCGCGCATCCTCGATCGAGTAGATCTGTCTAGCCTTAATACTATAACCACCACTGAACGCATCAATACCCAGCCCACCGTCAATGACCACCAGCTTATCCTGACCAAGCTTTTGTCCATCGGTTTCCAGCAGTTCACCTGTAACAACGACATCGATCTTGGCAGTACAGTCATCTAAAGTGGCCGTCATGATTTTGCTGCCACGGTTTGTTGCCCTGATGCGCAGATCGGTCACCAGCCCTGCGACTACCGCATCAACCGTTGCACGACTATGGCGCCCATCATTGCCGCCACCCGATACTCGCGCACACTGGTCTTCAAGTCGACCGGTAGTTATCTTGGAGAGCTCAGGCAAGTAAGGCTCTATCGGATGGCCGGAGAGATACAAGCCTGTGGTTTTTCGCTCTGCTGACAATCTTTCGATTTCTGTCCATGGTTCTACAGGCACGATCTCGATATCGAGTTCCTGTGATTCAGACATTTCACCGAACAGATCAGACTGACCGCTTTCCTTGTCACGCGATTGCTGACTGGCAGCGTTCAAGGCCAACGGCAAATTAGCGAGTAGCGTAGAACGCCCCTGCCAACGCTTAACTTCTTCTTTGTTTTGATCAGCGTCATTTTGGCCAGACCGTTTTTGGCCTGCTTCTTTCTGGCCTGCTTCTTTCTGGTTAGGCTTCCCGGCCTTTGGCATCGGCACCAGTGAGTCCAGCGCACCGGCACGAATCAAAGCTTCGTAAACACTTTTACTTACATTGGCATCTACACAACGCTGACAAAGATCCATCAGGCTTTTGAATTTGCCAGATGCACTGCGCTCTTCAAGGATCTTGTCGATCACCGCTTCGCCAACGCCCTTAATAGCAGCCAGACCATAACGTACTGTTCTGGTATCGACTGGAGTAAAACGGGTTTCCGAGTAATTTATTTCAGGCGGCAGCAGCTTGCAGTCATACAACAGTAAATCTTCTACCGTGCGAACAACCTTCTCTGTCACATCCATATCAGCGGTCAGTACTGAGCTATAAAACTCAGCAGGATAATGACGCTTGAGCCAGGCTGTCTGATAAGACAATACTGCATAGGCTACCGAGTGTGATTTATTAAAACCGTACCCGGCAAATTTTTCTACTAGGTCAAAAATATTTTTTGAAAGATGCTCGTCAATACCGTTCTTGCTGCAGCCCTCGGTAAATACGCTGCGTTGCTTGGCCATTTCTTCAGGCTTTTTCTTACCCATTGCGCGGCGCAGTACATCTGCACCACCCAGGGTATACCCCGCAAGCACCTGGCCTATCTGCATCACCTGCTCCTGATACACAATAACGCCATAAGTAGATTCAAGTATGGGTTTAAGACTTTCGTGTTGAAAATCAGGGTGCGGATAAGACACAGGCTCGGACCCGTTCTTACGGTTAATGAAGTCATCGAGCATACCGGAGCTCATCGGCCCGGGGCGATACAGTGCTACCAATGCGACAATCTCATCAAAGCAATCTGGCTTCAGCCGCGCAATCAATTTTTTCATGCCACCGGATTCCAGCTGGAATACGCCGGTAGTATTAGCGTCCTGCAGCAACTGATAGGTAGGCTTATCGGTATAACTGAGTTTTTCAAGATCGAGCTGATCATCCACACTACGTTTTTTATTGATCATCTGCACCGTATTTTCGATGATCGTCAAGGTACGCAAACCAAGAAAATCGAACTTAACCAGACCCACGGCCTCTGCATCGTCTTTATCGAATTGGGTAACCAGACTGCTGCCGTCTGCCTCACAATACAGCGGCGTAAAATCAGTTAGCTTAGTGGGCGCGATAACCACACCCCCCGCGTGCTTACCAGCGTTGCGCGGCAAACCCTCAAGCTGCAGTGCCATATCGATAACAGTTCGGGTTTCTTCTTCGTTGTCGTAGGCGCGCTTTAGATCTTCTGCTGTTTCAAGTGCAGTACTCAACGTGATACCGATATCCATCGGCACCATCTTTGACAAGCGATCACCAAAACCATACGGATGACCCATCACCCGCGCTACATCGCGTACTACCGCTTTGGCCGCCATCGTGCCGTAAGTAATAATCTGCGACACACGATCACTGCCGTACTTCTCCCCGACGTACTGAATAACCTGATCGCGCTTATCCATACAGAAGTCGATATCAAAATCCGGCATCGATACACGTTCAGGATTAAGAAATCTTTCAAACAGCAGGTCATATGCAAGAGGATCTAGATCGGTGATTCCAAGAACGTAGGCTACCAGCGATCCCGCGCCTGAACCTCGACCAGGCCCAACAGGCACATTATTGTTACGGCTCCATTCAATGAAGTCGGCAACAATAAGAAAGTAACCGGGAAACCCCATTTGAATAATAACGTCAAGCTCACGTTCCAGACGGGCGTCATACGGCTTGCGGGTTTCTGCAAAATCATCAGCTGTAGTGTCGTAGAGTCTTGCGAGACGATCCTCAAGGCCCTGCCTTGATATTGATTTTAAATGATCATTTTCATCCATACCTTCCGGCACAGGAAAATCCGGCAGGCGTGGATCCCCAAGAGAGATTTCCAGATTACAACTCATCGCAATCTGTACGGTATTCTCAAGCGCCTGCGGTACGTCTGCAAACAACGCTTCCATTTCTGCTTCAGATCTTAAGTACTGCTGCTCGCTGTAGTTACGCGGCCGCTTACTGTTGGTGACTTCGTAGCCTTCCTGAATACAGACCCGGATTTCATGCGCTTCAAAATCAGAGGGCTTAATAAACCGCACATCGTTAGTCGCCACTACCGGACATGCCATTTTTGCCGCCAACGGCAGCGCTAACTGAATATAGCGCTCTTCATCGGGCCGGCCAGTGCGCTGTATCTCTATATAAAATCGATCAGGGAAAAGAGACATAAAGCGCTTGAGTCTCTCTGTTGCAAGCTCTGGATTGCCGGCCAGTAGTGCCTGCCCTATCTCACCTGATCTGCCACCGGAAAGAGCGATGATGCCGGTAGTGTTGCCTTTCAACCAGTCAACATGAATAGAAGCCCCGTGATTGTCCTGGCCTTCCTGATAGCTGCGCGAAACAAGCGCACTCAGATTCAGATAGCCCTCGGTATCCTGCGCCAGCAGTACCATCGGTGTGGGTTGCTCTGCATCTGTCACCACACGTGCATCAACACCAACGACGGGTTTAATGCCGTTTGCCAGACACGCGCGGTAGAATTTAATCAAAGCAAACATATTGCTCTGATCAGTCATTGCGACTGACGGCATACCCGCCGCTCTGACCGCTTTGGCTACCGGCTTGATTCGTACAACACTGTCTACCAGTGAGAACTCTGTATGGACTCTTAAATGTACGAATCGAGTCATAACGTTAGTTCTGCCTCTTGCAGGCACTGCTTAACCGGCCCGAAAGATCGACGGTGTACATCAAGCACACCATGTTGTTTGATGGCAGATAGATGCACTCGTGTCGGGTAGCCTTTGTTACTGTCAAAACCGTAAACGGGATAACGCTCATGCAGCTCATGCATGGACTGATCACGCGCTACCTTCGCAAGAATGGAAGCTGCTGATATTTCCTGCACAAGTGCATCGCCTTTCACAATCGCCTGGCAGTTGCAGCTAGTCACAGGACAGCGATTGCCATCTATCATGCAATGGTTTGGCGTGACAGACAGATCCTCGATTGCTCGAGCCATCGCCAGCATTGATGCGTGCAATATATTCAATCGATCGATTTCTTCAACATTTGCCTGGGCAATGCTGAAAGCGACAGCAGATGCTTTTATTTCACAGGCAAGCTCTTCCCGGCGCTCCTCAGCCAGCACTTTGGAATCTGCCAGTCCGGATATCTTACGCTCGGGATCAAGAATGACCGCAGCTGCATAGACACTGCCCGCCAACGGACCGCGCCCGGCTTCATCAACACCCGCCACCAGAAATCGCTCACGGGTGCCGGCCTGGGTATAAAAAAGCTGATCGAATGACAATTGAGGCGAGCGTATTTTAGTTCGCATGTTCCCTAAGACATCTGGATTAAGCAATGGAATTGGCAGCGGGTATGGCCACTAGTCGATCCGCGATAACCCGGTTCGAGAGTAGTATTGACCGACCCGCCGCACCCGTTCCGACGCGCCAATAATATCCGCTGAGGCGCGTCATGGTAAACCGAAATCAATCCTCGGGTGATGACGATTTTCCTTATTCGCTGTATTGTATCGTTGACAACGAAGAGGGCTTGCCCATGACTCCTGATCAACAAGATGCGCTGCTAATAATTGATGTGCAAAACGACTTCTGCCCCGGAGGTGCGCTCGCGGTGCCCGCGGGGGACGAGGTCGTATCGATCATCAACAATATCTCGCCAAAGTTCCAGACCATTGTCCTTACGCAAGACTGGCATCCGGCCGGCCACGCCTCGTTTGCAACCACCCACAACGCGGATCCATTCTCAACCACTACCCTGCATTACGGCGAGCAGACGCTCTGGCCGGACCATTGTGTTCAGGGCAGTGACGGGGCAAATTTTCATTCGCAGTTAAAATCAGATAGCGCAGCACTAGTTATACGCAAAGGCATGCACCCGGGTATTGATTCATACTCTGCTTTTTTTGAAAACGATCAAACGACCTCAACCGGACTGAGCGGCTATCTTAGACACCTTGGCATCAAACGCGTTTTCTGTGCAGGGCTTGCATTTGATTACTGTGTTCGCTTCACCGCAGAAGATGCCGTTAAAGAAAATTTTGAAACAGTGGTTATTGAAGATGCCTGCCGTGCAATTGATATGGACGGAAGTACAAATGCCGCCACTGAATCTTTTGCAAAGATTGGCGTTACGTTAGTACAAAGCACCAGCTTATAGCCGCCTATTTTGCGTAGGACTTAATAGCGGCAAAAGGTGGTAGTGGCAAAAAGCCAGACTGTAAATGCAACAGGCAAAAAGAGAGCCCGCCGAAGCGGGCCCGATTGGGGGGTGAGATCTTTGCTGAAGCACTTTTATGGCTCGAATTGCCTACAACTCAAACCTGGAATGCGCAGCTGCAAAGTACCCTAAGTAGTCCACAATACATGCCACGCAACCGCACGGAAATGCCTCCCAGGTAAGCAATAATTCATTGTGTGCGGCCGTTCACACCAAAAGTGTTAACAAATTCAGACTTGAAACCTGATTTCAGCGTCCATAGATAATTGGCGTACGGGGATGCTGCCTGGCAGGTCCGCGAACACACTTTTAACTCTACATATTGCTTCATAGGAGAATATGAACATGAACGCTATTGATTTCACACCTTTATACCGCAGCACAGTAGGCTTTGATCGTCTGGCAAACCTGCTTGATTCCGCTTTACAGCAAAATCACGGCAACGGTTATCCGCCATACAACATAGAAGCCACAGAAGAGAACGAATACGCTATCACTGTCGCTGTTGCAGGATTCAAAGAGTCAGAACTCGACATTCAAACAGAACGTGGAGTGCTCACTATACGTGGCGAGAAGTCCGCTTCTGAAAAAGAAGAACGCAAGTATCTCTACCAGGGTATTGCCAACCGGACCTTTGAAAGAAAGTTCGAACTCGCTGACCATGTAAAAGTGGTAGACGCACAACTTGAGAACGGTATCTTAAGAATAGATCTGGTTAAAGAAATACCGGAAGCCATGAAGCCCAAGAAAATATCTATAGGCTCTGGTTCTAATACAATTGAACATAAGAAAGATGTTGCTGCTTAATGCAAGCAAACATCAGCCGGATTGTTGTTGATCGGCAATCAGTTAAGGGACGCTGCAAAGCGTCCCTTCCTTTCAAATTAGGTAGAGCTAGTTTTGACTTTCATTCTCACCAACGGAAAATCAGGGGCAAAGACGGCCGAAAATCTTTTTCAAAACCCTGTGCTTCGTTATCAAAACCAATAACCAACAGATGCTCCCTGCCCTCAATATACTCTACGTTGGATAAATCACTTATAAAAATCGCTGGTTCTGACAATGCTTCAAACGGCGGGGCATAGATCTTCACAGAAGTAATATTTCTAAAGCCACAATCATGAACAAGCGGTTGACGCTTCTCACCCGAAGCTGAATCTGGCCGTGACCCAAAAGAGAGATAGAACCACATTGGCTCAGAGGTTGGTGATGGGGCAACCTTTACATCCAGATGCTCCGGAAGATATTGTGGCCGGTAACTCCAACTCTCAAAGGGCACTTCCGCCTCATCTTCAAAGGGACGAAAACAAACACCAAACGGTGAAATCTTATGCGTCTTTCGATTGAGACGCTCATGGAGTTTTGTTGGCGCTATTAAATCACTATTCAGTTCACTAAGGTCAGTTGCAAATAATAGCTCTATGAAACCATTCTGAAAGAAAAACCTTCTGTTGGCTGTTCCCTGACCAGGATGATGATTGGAAGTACCTTCAATCAACCCAAATTCGATCAATTGCTCTGCTTCAGTTGCAGGTTCCGCTACGCAGATAAACAAGTGGTCAAATTCCATAATTCCTCTTTTGTAGATACAAAACTGCAGTCACCCACAATTTATAATTTATAATTTATGAGCTGGCCGACCTGCCCTGCGATAAGGTGACGAAGCTAAACCTCGATTTGGATAGCGGCGTGCTCTGATTTGGGTGCAGCTCTGGTGCGCCCATCTGCATGCGATCGTTACGACGCAATTGCACTTCACTGTGGATAGATGACCCGGAATCGTTCACATACCAAAGGTGTATCTTCGTTTAATATTTTTCCCAAAGATTCACACTCCGCCGAATAGTATTCACCGAATATCCTTTTCCAATCCTCTAAGGTTCCGTCAGTTTCTGCGTAGTCTCTGGCAAACTCACTATCGATTTTTCCAAATGGGATAATCTCTACCCAGGTAGTCTCATCAACACATACAGCCTCACTTTTTCCATTTTCGATCACGCACAAATCACCGACTGCTGGTACAGGCTCAGCATTTTTCTCAAGCTCCCAGGCCAAAGTGCTGGTTGCTGTCTTAGCTCCCGCAAGAATTAAATTTGCCCCCTCGTTTGCATGTACTTCATCAGATCCAATTTTATAGGAGGTTTGGAATGAAGGTTTGGCACCATCAACGCAAGCATCCGAGTTCAGAAATTCATGCCAGAATGACTTTATGTGTTCAGGAATATCCATATAAGCCTGGAAGCAAAATGATTCCTTTTTCAGAAGAAAATGCGAGTGTGATCGAGTAGCGTTTCCGACGAAGTCGCTCGTTAAGGCTCATGTGATAATTAACCACTATGACAATAAAATACGTTGCCATCTATGTCTTGTAAAGTAAATTGTCTTATGCCCCACGGCTTATCCTCAATACCCTCGACGATGATAGCTCCACTGGACTTGT
>CALIHW010000066.1 GCA_938020525.1 uncultured Granulosicoccaceae bacterium
CAGATATTTCGATCGATTGAGGCGAATAGTCATTCATATTTAACGATATCGATCGTAATAGCTGGCCAAAAAATCGCTTTCGCAGTAGATCATTCATTCTCGGACAAGCTCCTAGTGGGCTGTGCGGGAAATTCGGTAACAGACTTTTCACAGCTGCGGTCGTCAGGAGCAAGACGAAAAAATGCAGTCGTATTAGTGCCTGCGTCGGATCCAAGGTTAATCAATAATGACAACGCAGCTAAGGTGGCTGTGGCTTCGAGGCGTGTTACCGAACTTCCAAACAGGCACTAGATGTCGTTGCTACGGTACCATGTCATAAGGCCTGTTATAGTCGCCTGCCGGGTACGAAAATGCCAAGCATGGTTTCGACTATTTCGCACTATTGTCTGTTTTGAAAATAGAGTGGTTGTGTGGAATGGGATTATTAGCTCTTCGTCTCACTCTATACTGTGCCACTTGTGTGATAATTGGGAGCTTAGTGAAGTGGCAGCAACGGAGTAGAATAGGAAGGAGCGCGTAAGATGTCTTGGTTGAGTATCGTAGAACCTGACCCGTATAGTGTTGAAATCTGACGGGCAGAGCGAAAATTGGTAGTGCTGTCAGAGGTTTGATGTGCAATTGTAGTTAGTACGAGAGGTTCAAACTCTGTAGTGGCGCATCAAGTCAGAGTCAGGCATTCTCCCCATTTTTGTAATCGGTAGCCAGTGTGTTTGTGATCTGGAATTTTGATATGTATTTCACACCGGTATATTAGCTGTGACCTCAATTAGGCGAATATGAAGAAAATAAATACTATTTTCGTTTTGGGTTATCCCCGCTCCGGAACCACGTGGTTTGCTAATCTTTTTAACTCGCACCCGGATGTCGCATATCGGCATGAGGTAATCGGACGATGCTATCGCTATTTTCCAGAAAAGCTATTCGCAAGCCTAAAGTACAATAACGGTCTGTCTGACACTGAGCACGAGCGTGCGATTAATGTGGTGCTTAGTCCTAATGTCGAGTCTGACAGAGCACCGTTCTTCCCCAAAAATCACCTTCGGCTAAACAACGCCCGGGTTCGTTATTTTTCCTGGCTGGCGACGAAGACAGTAGGTTTGTTAAAGCCGCTTTACAAAAAACTTTATTACCCGACTGGTAGTGCATTGTCACTTATCATCAAAGAGACACGCTCGACAGTAAACATGGACAGTATGCTGATCGGATTTCGAGTTGACAGTGTTGTGGTTTTATTTCGTCATCCTTGTGGATCAATCGCATCATATTTGAAAGGTATATCCAAAGGTGTGATGGGTCATTCTGACGCGCAAGAGAGAGGCGTCTGGTACAAGGAGAATATCGATAAGCCGTACCTAGCTTCGCTGAGTATGAGTGAAGATGACTTGGTAGCACTGCCTGAGCACAAGTACCTGGCGATTCATTGGGCCCAGCAAAACGAGGATTATCTAGGATTTCAATCACCCTCTTACAATCGTTTTTTTGTGAGCTATGAAGATTTCATGGGAGATAAGGAAGCCCAGGTAAAGAAATTATTCAACGATCTATCGTTGGGCTACGACACGATGGTAGAAGATTTTCTATTTTCGACATCATCTGCTGGCGACAGCGCCAAGCCGTCATTGAAAGACTCCTCTGATTCTTATTACAGTGTTTATCGTGATGATAAATTTGATCCACATAAGTGGAAAGAAGATCTGACTGTAGAAGAAATATCGGATATTGAAAAGCTAACTGTGAATACCTATAACAAGCTTATAGAAAAGTCAGAAATAGATTGATAATAAAAAGCCGCAATAACTGCGGCTTTTTTGTGTTGTGTGTGGTTAATAGCTATGAGTAGCCTTTCATCAGCCACACTTTGAATCACCACAGTTAAGGCATGTGCTGCAACCATCCATCAGAACTGCAGCTTTAACCGAGCATTTCTTGCACACTTTGGCAGAGGCCGGATAACCACTGTTTTCATCTACAGTCTCTGTGCTGTTGCTGAGATACTCTTCCTTCTTCATCTCGATATATTCTGCGGTAGTGGTGTCCGGATCCTGGTTGGGATCACGTAGCATACCGATGCCGATCAAATGTTCCTCAATTACATCACCGATTTCTGCTACCAGAGATTGTTGCAACTTGCCTTTGTTCCAATAGCCGCCACTTGGGTCGAAAACAGAGCGTAGTTCTTCTACCAGAAAGGTGACATCACCACCTTTTCTAAATACAGCAGACATAATTCTTGTCAGTGCGACAATCCACTGAAAGTGATCCATGTTCTTACTGTTAATGAATACTTCAAATGGGCGCCGAATTTCGTGATTGGTGCCTTCGTTCAGAACGATGTCGTTAATCGTGATGTACATCGCGTGTGCTGACACGTGCTCTGGAGTCTTCAGTTTATAAGTTGAGCCAATTAATTTGTCCGGGCGTTTAAGTGCCTCGTGCATTTGAATGACTTCAGCTGCCGGCAATGAGCCAGGCTCTGCATTCGGGTCTGGTTTGTTGACAGAATAGCCAACAATTTTGTTGTCGATTTTAATAGTCATAGTAAGTCTTGCGGTTGAAAACCAGTAGCACGGGATCATATTTACCCGTGCCACTGATTTCTTTTGTGCATTGACCGACATTGTCGTGATACGTGGGCGTATATCACGTGCCGGTAGCGTTGTTAAAAGTCTCTTCCCGGGGTATTCACGAAATCACCGGTATCTCACTTGATCTTTGATTCCACAGCAAATTTTTTCTTTTGCAAATATCAATAAGTATTCGGCGCAAGAAGAAAATCCACTGTGAAAACAAATCTCTGTGCGATATGCCCGCCATTTCATGAATAATCCGGGCTAAAACTTACCGTAGTAACCTTCTTTGAGTGCGTCGTAGAGGTTGGCGGCTGTATGAGTTTCACCGTCGTATTCGATTTCCTCATTGCCCTTGCACGTGATCGAGCTGCCGTCTTCAAGCGTAAACTGGTACGTCGTGTTTTCAAGATCTGACTCCTTAACGAGGACACCCTGGAATGCCTCAGGATTAAATCGGAATGTGGTGCAGCCTTTCAGGCCTTTCTCATGTGCGTACAGATAGATATCCTTGAATTCATCGTAAGGAAACTCTGTAGGCACATTGGCAGTTTTAGAGATCGATGAATCGATCCATTTCTGCGCTGCAGCCTGAACGTCTACATGTTGAGTGGGAGTAATATCATCTGCTGACACGAAGTAGTCGGGAAGTTTGTTTTCTTCCTCTGTGGCATAAGGCATTGCATTTTCATTAACCATGTCGCGATATGCGAGAAGCTCATAGGAAAAGACATCTACCTTTTCTTTGGTTTTTTTGCCTTCACGAATCACATTACGCGAGTAGTGATGTGCAAAGCTGGGCTCGATACCGTTACTGGCATTGTTCGCCAGTGATAGTGAAATGGTGCCGGTTGGTGCAATGGATGTGTGATGTGTGAAACGGCAGCCGTGCTCTGCAATACTTTCTACCAGTTCTTTATCTACTTCCGCGATGCGCTGCATGTAACGGCTGTATTTACCCAGGAGTACACGACCTTTGACTTTGTCACCGACGGCATAGCCGTCTTTTTCCATTTCAGGTCGTTTGCGCAGTATGTCTCTGGTGATGGTGAATTCATCATCCATGATAGGGGCCGCGCCTTTTTCTTTAGCAAGCTCTACTCCTGTATGCCATCCACTGACAGCCATTTCACGAGTCACCTTATCTGCAAACTCCAGGGAGTCTTCAGAGCCATAGCTCATCTGCAGCATAGTCATGGTTGAGCCGAGTCCGAGATAACCCATGCCGTGCCGGCGCTTATACTGGATTTCTTCACGCTGCTTGAACAGTGGCAGTCCGTTTATCTCCACAACGTTGTCCAGCATACGGGTAAAGATAGCGACGGCTTCACGGTATTTATCCCAGTCAAAACGTGCATCTGCAGTAAAAGGCTTTTCTACAAAGCGGGTCAGGTTGATTGAACCCAACAAGCATGCACCGTACGGTGGCAATGGCTGTTCACCGCAAGGGTTCGTGGCCCGAATGTCTTCACAGAACCAGTTGTTATTCTGTTCGTTGACCTTGTCTATCAGAATGAAGCCAGGTTCTGCAAAGTCATAAGTCGATGCCATGATCGCATCCCACAGACGGCGGGCTTTAACGACTTTATAAATTTTGCATGCAACCAGACCGGTCTCGTTCTGGTGAAATCCCTCTTTGCTTGGCCAATCCAGCCACATCACCTGATCAGTGTCTTCAAGATCTACTTCGCCACTTTCAAGCTCTTTACCCTGTACCGG
Organism: uncultured Granulosicoccaceae bacterium; assembly: GCA_938020525.1. Classification (GTDB taxonomy): domain Bacteria; phylum Pseudomonadota; class Gammaproteobacteria; order Granulosicoccales; family Granulosicoccaceae. Next base: position 4,287 of record CALIHW010000066.1, read on the forward strand.
GAATGCCAGGCTCCATGAATCATCATTGCGAACAGCTTCTATGAAGTCTTCGGTAATCAGGAGTGACAGGTTGAATTGTCGCAGACGTCCGTCTTCACGCTTGGCACGAATGAATTCGAATACATCAGGATGGCGAACATCGAACGTTGCCATTTGTGCGCCGCGTCGACCGCCTGCAGATGAGACGGTGAAGCACATCTTGTCGTAGATATCCATGAACGACAGTGGCCCCGAAGTGTAAGCACCGGCACCTGATACATACGCACCGCGCGGGCGTAAGGTGGAGAAGTCATAACCAATGCCACATCCGGCCTTAAGGGTCAGGCCTGCCTCGTGCACCTTGCCGAGTATGTCGTCCATCGAGTCACCAACGGTGCCTGAAACGGTGCAGTTAATTGTTGAAGTTGCTGGTTTATGAGCTCTGGCACCGGCATTGGAAATGATCCGTCCGGCAGGAACTGCTCCCTGACGCAGGACCCACAAAAACTTCTCAAACCACTTGGTTTGGTTTTCTTCAGTTTCTTCAACATCTGCCAAAGCGCGCGCTACGCGTTGGTAGGTATCATCTAGAGTTTTGTCAACATCAAGACCTTTACGGCTTTTGAGTCGGTACTTTTTATCCCAGATGTCCAGTGATGCGCTTTGCAGCGGGATAGAAAGTTCCTGGTTGCTGTCCAGGTGATCATCCGAAAGAAGATCTTGTGGATTTCTGTTTTTATTCTGTCCATCGATAGCAACAACTTTGGTCATGTGATCCCCGTTTAATGCAGACGAGTTTCCTCCAATTTGGACTTAACGAATGCGGCGGCAATTCCGCAGCGAAGTCCCGGTGACTCGTCAATCAGTTTTAATTATTTTTTATTTGTGCGCTTCAATACTGCTCACACATTCCGTCAGTGCTGGCCAGATCTCTGGAATAACCTCCAGATAAATTTGGATCAGCTAAGTTGATCAGGATGTGTAAACAATGTGTAGCAGTATACTCGATGATGTATCTCTGATTAAGTGAACTACAAGATATAGTGCCATCTGGTAATATGGCAGAGCGGTATTAGTTCACGTCACCGAGCGCGGGAATAATAGAGGTCTTGGGTTTTGCGGGTCAATAGACACCTACTACAAAATGGTGATTGTAATCTTGGGATCCACAATATGATGTGATTCAGCTGTGGCAAAGCTGTGGATAAGTTGTGTATCAGCGCTCTGCTATCAAAGCAGCCATAAGGTGGCCAGTCCGAGGAAGGTCATTAGTCCCACTACATCCGTGACTGTCGTGAGTAAAACACCCCCGGCAACAGCTGGATCAATATCGAATTTCTTCAAAACGATAGGAATCAGAACACCTGCCAGGGCAGCGACTGACATATTGACAATCAGTGCCAGCGCGATCACCAGGCCGACTCTCCCGTCTCCAAACCAGAGGTAGGCTATAAGTGCGACTACGACAGACCACATAAGCCCGTTTAATAGCCCGACTATGGCTTCTTTTGTTAGGATCCAGCGCGTGTTACCGCTGCCAATCTGCCCGAGTGCCTGGCCGCGTATCACAAGCGTCAGTGTCTGTGAGCCTGCTATGCCTCCCATGCTCGGCACAATGCTCATCAGAATAGCCAGGGTCACGATCTGATCCAGCGTATCCGCAAACTGGCCGGCAACCCATGAGGCCAGAAATGCTGTGGCAAGGTTCACTCCGAGCCAGATGCTGCGGCGACGCATGCTGCGCATCACAGGAGAAAAGTAGTCGTCTTCCGGTCGAAGGCCAGCCATGCTCAACAGGGTTTGATCTGCGTCTTCGCGAATGACATCGACAACATCATCGATTGTGATTCTTCCGACCAAGCGATTGTTATCATCAACTACCGGTGCGGATATAAGGTCGTGATCTTCAAAAAGGCGAGCCACGGCAGCGTCATCCATCGCCACGTTGATGACATCTACATCGGTTCGCATAACCGAGGCGACGGATGCCTCAGGATCTTCAGTGAGTAGTCTTCTGATCGGTAACACACCTTCGTAGTAGCCGAAGCGGTCAATGATGATAATTCGGTCTGTATGGCGTGGAATGTCTCCTTTCTGTCTTAGAAAACGTAAGACCACATCAAGTGTGACATTGGATCTCACGGTGATGGCGTCCAGGTCCATTAAACCGCCAGCGCTATCCTCCGGATAAGACAACACTGATTCCAGCCGGTCGCGATACTGCTTGGTCATGCTTTGCAGAACTTCATCGGTAACTTTATTTGGCAGCGACTGTACAAAGTCAGCCAGATCATCGATGTCAAGGTTTTCAGTGATTGCAATGAGCTCTGCTGTGTCGAGATCTTTAAGCAACGTTTCTCGAACTTCATCACCGACTTCCAACAGAACTTCGCCTTCGTCTTTCAGCTCGATGTAGTTCCAGAGTAGTTTTCTTTCTGACTGAGGCAGAGACTCCAGCAGATCAGCAATTTCAGCTGGTTGTAATGCGTGAAGCAGATCGCGTGCTGACTGAAAACTGCCGCTGTCGAGAATATCAGCAACAGCACTTTGCCTTTCTTTGTCTGTGATGTGCCTGGTGTCGGGCATGCGGTTGCCTGTTACTTGTCAGTCTTGGCTAAATGGCTTTGTATATTCAAAAGCGAGCAGCAATTCTTTCGAACGAGGGTGGTTATCCAAAAACAAACAGTGACCTTCGTGGCGCCAGTGCTTCTTGTAAACGCAAGCGGTAGCCAAGGTAAAAACAAGCTATTCGTCATTGTATAGAGCGGTACAGCGGTCAGTTTATGAGTTTATCTTTTCCAGTAGCGCAGATTGTTTTTCTTTATCTGTACAGTGAAGGAAGCTCAGAGCTGGCCTTCGCACAGTTGAAAGACGAGTCTGGCGCAAAATGTTTTTGACTTCCAAAATCGAGTTGGGTGGCATACTGAATTCGCGTAAACCCAGGCCAAGCAAAAGTCTGGTGTAGTTCGGGTTACCTGCCATTTCGCCGCACATAGTTACGGGTATCTTGTGTTTTACCCCGGCATCAATAACCATCTTGATCAGTGATAGCACTGCGGGGTTGAGTGGATCGTAGAGATAGTTAACCTGATCATCAACACGATCGATTGCCAGCGTGTATTGAATCAAGTCGTTCGTGCCGATTGATAAAAAATCGAGATGCTCGGCAAAATGACTGGCAGAAATTGCGGCCGCCGGTACTTCAATCATACCGCCGAGTGGGATCTTCTCATCAAACTTATAGCCATTGATCCGCATTGACTCTTTGGTTGTCTCAAGTAGGTGTTTTGCTTGTAACAGCTCAGGTACGGTACTTAACATCGGGAACATGATCTTGACCGGCCCTTTTGCCGATGCCCTGAGTATTGCTCTAAGTTGTGGCACAAAGATAGATGGATCATTCAGGCAAAGTCGAATACCGCGTAGCCCCATAGCAGGGTTATGTGCGACTGGTCCGGAATTGACTGCGTCAATTTCTTTGTCTGCACCAAGATCAACGGTTCTGATGGTCAGTGGCGCTCCCCGCAGAGCGCGTAAAACCCTGGTGTAGGTTTTATAATGCTCTTCTTCATCTGGAATTTTGTTGTCTTGTAGATAAAGAAACTCAGTGCGATATAAGCCCACACCAGATGCCTTGACTTTCCGTAGGTGTTTTAAATCTTCTTCTACTTCCATGTTGGCAAGTAAGGTGATTTTTTCACCGCTCTTTGCCCGGGATTTTGCATCGTTAAGTTTGCTTAGTTCTTTGGCCTTGCGGCGGAGATCGCGCTGACGTTTATGGAAATGTTCTATCAGTGTTTCATCTGGCTCGGCAATTACTAGCCCGTTCTTACCGTCGATAGCCAGTGTTTCACCTGCTTTTAGAAATAGTCTCGCGTCATGTAGACCTACTACTGCAGGAAGGTCCAGACTGCGGGCAAGTATTGCGGTATGAGACAATGGCCCACCCATCTCTGTGACAAATCCAGCTACACCCGAATGCTGCATGATCATGGTGTCTGCAGGAGTCAGATCATCTGCAATTATAATTCGGTCTTTCCACTGAGTTTTTTTATCTGTCGTTCTGGTTTTTTCACTAGAAACCAGCGCATCCATGATGTGATTGAAGACATGCTTTACATCATCCTGACGTGTGGCGATGTACGGGTCATCCATGCTGTCGAAAACTTTTACAATAGCGTCGCGCTGTAGCTTCAGCGCCCATTCCGCATTGCACTGATTCTGTTTGATGAGCTCGATAGGCGAGGATGCCATCATTGCATCGTCAAGCATCAAGAGATGTGTTTCTATAAATGAGCTGACGTCATCTGGTGATTCTTTTGGTATTTCTTTGCGAATCTTGCGTAGTTGCTTCTTCGCGTTGCTGTGCGCAGTTTTGTAGCGTTTTATTTCTTTGCTGAGATCCTTTCCGGAAATTTTCTGCTCAATATACTCGTGCTGATTGCGACGCAGTATAAAAACATCACCGATAGATACACCGCGTGATACACCCATGCCGTTGAGCATGAGGGCCATTTACTCGTCCTCTCCAAATTTGTCTTCAATCAGTTCTATGACTTCATTCAGTGCATCTTCCTGATCATCACCTTCGACAAATAGCGTTACTGTATTGCCTCTACTGGCTGCAAGCATCATGACACTCATAATGCTTTTTGCGTTAACGCGTTGGTCTTGTTTTTCGATCTCAATAGAGCTTGTGTAGGCGCCCGCGATTTTGACCAGCTTGGCCGCTGCACGTGCGTGCAGGCCGAGCTTATTGGTGATTTCAATCTCTCGCTCTAGCAAGAGTGCCTTCCTTGTAAGTCGTGGGCTTGTGAGTTGCGGTCTAGTGAGTTGAAGTCTTGTGAGATGGCGCCATGCGAGATTATCATGTCAGGAAATCTCGCGGTGTTTAACTGTGATTTGATCTATTTTACTTTTAATGTTTTCGCACACAGTTTCAACAATATAAACCGATCTATGGCGCCCGCCGGTACAGCCAACAGACACTGTCAGATAAGCGCGGTTTTCCGCTTCGAATACAGGCGTCCAATCGATAAAGAATCTGCTGATATCATCAGCCATCTTATTTACAGCATCGTGTTGTTGCAAAAATTCAGCTACCGGCGCATCTCTGCCCGTCATTGGTCTTAAAGGCGCTGACCAATACGGATTGGGAAGACACCGAACATCGAAAATGAAGTCGGTACCATAAGGTGGGCCGTGTTTGAAACCGAAGGATTGCAACAGCACATTGACTGGCGTTCTGTTCAGCCCGATGACACGCTTGCGCATCACTCCGCGCAGCTGATGTAAATTCAGGTTGGTGGTGTCAATGCTCACATCAGAACTTTGTTCGACACTCACAAGTATCGCGCGCTCGGCGACGATAGCTGACTCTAACGGAGCGCCACCCTGAGATAACGGGTGCTTACGTCTGGTTTCACTAAAGCGGGTCACCAGCGTGTCATTCTGTGCGTCGAGGAATACCACTTTGGTTTCCACCCCAAGTGATTGAACCTGGGTAATTGATGACTGGAAATGACCGAGCAGATCGGTTTCTCCGCGTGCATCAATACCCACGGCCACCCGATCATAGGTTGATGTATCCTGAGCCATCTTTTTGGCAAGATCCACCAGCATGCTGTTTGGCAGGTTATCTACGCAATAGTAACCTTCGTCTTCGAGTGTGTGCAGTGCCACGCTCTTACCTGCACCTGACAGGCCACTGATTATTATTAACTGCATAAGATGCTTTCCACGATCTCTTTTCGCGTCGCTTTATTAGCTCTAAGTATACATTCTGGTTGAAAAACTGCCTGAGATGATAAAATACAGACAGTCCATCGAGTCGTACAGAGACAGATGCGAACCGCTTTTTAGCTGTCCTCTTCGTCTGACTCTACAGGCAGATCAAGATTTTGCAGCAGGGCGAGTGTTTCGCCGGTTGATTGTGATTCCCGCATCGCCTGGCGATTATCTGGCTCATTGAAGAACTTTGCCAGACTTGCCAGTATTTTCAGATGTCCTTCAACTTCGGTTTCCGGTATCAACAGCCCGATCACGATATCTACCGGCTCGCCATCGGCAGCGTCAAAGTCAATCGGTTCTGCAAGCGTTATAGCAGCACCAATCGGTTCGCTAATGAAGTCTACGCGGCCATGCGGGATTGCGACCCCGTGGCCTAATCCGGTGCATCCCAGACGCTCTCTTGCGGTGAGTGCATCGATAACTTCCATATCGACGCTGTCGTCCAGTTCGCTCTCATCCAGATTGCTCTCGATAAGCTCGGCAAGTAGTTGCAGGCACTTTTTCTTACTGCTCAAGGATGCGCGAGAGGATATTCGCGAAATATCAAAGAGATGGTTCATTGGAAAAGATGCCAGCGTCTGGTTGCAGCGGGGTAGGGAAGCTTTCTAGGCCGAACTGTTCATGATATGGCGAGGTGCCGTCGGTTTCGCGAATAGTTTGGGCAGGCGTGCGGCAGGTTATAGCACAAGATCAGTGCAAAAGGGGTGCATCTCAGGCGAAAACCCGGTTTCAGGGAATAAAGGTGTTTCGCCCGGCATGCAACCCGCGAAATCTTCGCGGGCAGCATGATAGAAGGCAGGATTAATTCAAGTTTGAGGAGGGGCCTGGTTCTATTACCTCTTCTGTATCGGTAGCGATCTTGCCTTTGTCTTTTCGGTGGTGATTTTTGACCTTTTCCTTGTGTTTGATCAACTGTCGGTCCAACTTGTCTGTCAGAAGGTCAATGGCTGCGTACATGTCTTCTTCTATAGTATCTGCGAAGAGCTGGTTGCCTTTTACGTTAACGGTTGCCTCGGCTTTTTGTCTCAGTTTTTCTACACTTAAAATCACATGTACATCCTGTACATCGTCAGAGTGACGTTCGAGACGATCCATTTTAGAACTGACGTAGTCTCTAAGTGAATCCGTAAGGTCGAGATGATGTCCGGTAACCGTTAGGTTCATGCGTTCTTCTCCTGTATAGAGTTTTTATGATTGGCAATAATGCAGCTGAAGAGCTCCTGCACTGAATGTATTGCCGGAGTTGATAAATAACTAAGTGGTGATAGGGCAGCAGGTTTTAAAGTGGCTGAGAGCTGATTCTGATAACGGGTTCTATGTAAATTTATTGTTAAGCACCAGCGAAGTCGCAAATAATTAAGGAAAAAATAAGGTATACAGAGTGCTGCAATAGAAGAGGATGTTTTTGTGTAACAGGTGGAGGGCGACTGAGTAAATGCGCTGCCAACTATTGCAGTGGCAGCAGACTGGAATTTACCAGCCATAAGAACATACTTAATTGTTAAAGTATGTTCGATGAGAATAACCTTTTTTTCATTCGTTTCCCTCATGTAACCTGAGTAACTACCTGAGTCGCTACCGAAGAAACTATCAAGAATAACTATGAATGATCGCGAGTTAAGATCGAGTCTAACCCGCGCCAGTCACACACCTCTTCACTACACCCTATCATAAAATCATTATGTGTCTACCGGGCATTGCGCCCGGTTACTAATTTTATATAAAAACTTGTCAGTTTAGACGCTTCCTTTCGTTGGAAGGAGGAATTGACATGGATTCTCTGTACTTGGCCACAGTTCTACGAGCTACCTGGATTCCAGATGCGACTAGAGTGTTAGCTATTTTACTATCGCTTAAAGGTTTGCCCGGATCTTCCTTGGCAATAAACTTACGTATCATTGCGCGAATTGCAGTCGCAGAACATTCGCCACCATCTGCTGTCGAAACATGACTTGAGAAAAAGTATTTAAATTCGAAAATACCGCGCGGTGTATGAATGTACTTCTGTGTCGTTACGCGGGATATGGTCGACTCATGTAGTTCAAGGTGTTCTGCGATATCGCGTAGTACCAGCGGACGCATGGCCTCATCGCCGTATTCCAGAAATCCGCGCTGTCGTTCGACAATTGCAGTGCCGACTCTCAACAGGGTTTCGTTTCGGCTTTGCAAGCTTTTGATAAACCAGCGTGCTTCTTGCAGCTGGTTTCGCATGTAGTTGTTGTCGTCGCTTTTGTCTGCACGCTTAACAAGGCCAGCGTACATCGAATTGACAGCAAGTCTTGGAGCGATGTCCGGATTCAGTTCTACCCGCCAGACACCTTTTATTTTCTTTACAAATACATCCGGAACAATATATTGCGGATCTTTAGATACGACTTGAGAGCCTGGTCGGGGTGTTAGACTCTGGATGGTTTGAATAGAGCTCTGCAGCTGGGCATCGTTAATTTTTAACTGGCGTTTGATCTTTGCAAAATCGCGTGATGCGAGCATCTGCAAATGCTCACCAATAAGTTGCTTGCACACTTCAATGTGCGGAGTAGAGTCCATTTCCTGCAGCTGAAGCAACATGCATTCGCGTGTATCTCGGGAACCGCAACCAATAGGGTCAAGTTGTTGAATTAATCGAAGCATTGCTTCAACTTCTTCTTCCTCACAATGATCCTCCGGGTTATCGAAGTTTGCGTTTACTGCTTCGATAACGTCACTGATTTCATCTTCGAGATAACCGTTGTCATCAATACAGTTGATCAGTGTTGCTGCGATAATTTGATCTGCATCTGAAAGTTTGCGCAGACGAAGTTGATCCATGAGGTGGTCTTGCAGGTTTCCGGTACCTGCGCTGGTGTATTCTGTAAAGTCGCGTTGATTCTCATCACCTGCTTGCATGGTGCTTGAACCATAGGAAGGCTCATATATATCCTCCCACGCGCTATCGACGGGAAGTTCATCAGGAATGTCAGGTGTGGCATCAGCAATTTCTACAGTGGCAGAAATATCATCCATTGGATCGACAGCTTCTACTTGCCCATCGTCGTCATTGCTGGCTTCCTCCTGCGCTTTGGTTTCGCGATCATTTTCGCTGCGCATTTTTGCAGCGTCTTTTTCAGGATTGTCTTCGCCTTCTTCTTGTACTTCCAGCATTGGATTGCTTTCCAATGCTTCTTGTATTTCTGTTTGTAGTTCTAAAGTAGACAGTTGCAGCAATTTTATTGCTTGCTGCAATTGTGGTGTCATGGCCAGTTGCTGGCCCATTTTTATTTGTAAAGATTGCTTCATACTGTGCGCTGTACCGTTGTTATGCAGACTTGTACTTTCTAGTGCGGAACGTCCCGATGTTTCGTACTGTTGGCAATCCTCGGGCAGGTACTGCGGAGTACCTGTCGCCAACGTCTGTTTTGGTTTACTAAGGTCGCAGCCGCTTTGTCAGTGTTCCAACAAGGCAGTCTATGACGTACAGGTAAAGTATGGTTCAATTGTACTCAACCGCAATGTCATTTCGACATTATTTATCTCCAGTGAACAATGTCTCATTACAGCGCTGAAAATGGAGAGTTTGTTGCTGTGCGTTGAAAATAGCGTCATTGCAATGACTGTTAATCGATTGTCAGTGCGGTGTTGTTGGTGGTCGTAAGATGGAACAGGCGTTGATGCTTCGTTAGGGTCTTAAAGTTAAAGTGTTTACAAAGTAAAACTTTCGCCAAGATAAACCTCTTTCACTTGCTGGTTTTGCAGTATCGTCTCTGCCGTGCCCTCGGCAATCAAGCCACCATCGCTGAGTATATAAGCGCGCTCACAAATACCGAGTGTTTCGCGAACATTGTGATCTGTTATCAGAACCCCGATGCCTCGTTGTTGCAAGTGACTGATAATGCGCTGGATATCGATTACCGAAATTGGATCAACACCGGCAAACGGCTCATCAAGCAAGATAAAAACGGGATCGGCGGCCAGCGCTCTTGCAATTTCTACACGACGTCTTTCACCGCCGGACAGGCTCATGCCGAGGCTGTCGCGTATATGGGTGATCTGTAGTTCGCTAAGCAGGTTTTCAACAACATCGCGATAATCACGTCTGCTTAGATCTTGTCGATACTGAAGAATAGAGACGATGTTCTCCTCGACTGTCAGTTTCCTGAAAACAGAGGCTTCCTGTGGCAGATAACCGACGCCTTGCCGGGCGCGAACGTGCATCGGGTCAGTTGTAATGTCTCGATCGTTTAGCAAAATCCGGCCGCTATCCGGTCTCACCAGCCCAACAACAATGTAAAAGCATGTCGTTTTTCCTGCCCCATTTGGCCCAAGCAGGCCCACAACTTCCCCTTGATTGATGCGCATGGAAACGCCATCGAGCACGGTGCGCTTGCTATATGCCTTCTTTAATTCTTCGGCTATCAATGTAGACATAGTTTATTCGAGGGTTTCAAAGCACAGGTTATCGAAGCACAGGTTTTCGTATCGATAGTTAAGTTAGTCAATGAACATCAGTCATGGTTTGAGTTTGCCAGGTTGCAAAGTGATGTTGACCCGACCTTTGTTGTTTCCAGCGGCTTTAAAGGTAAGTTCGCTGAGGTTGTATTCTATGGTGTCACCCGAGAGTTTTTGCCCTGGTCGTTCAAAATTTGCATTGCCGCGAAAGGTTATCTGAGTAGTGGCAGTGTTGTACGAAATTTCATCACACGCACCTTTTATCAGTTCGTTGTTTGGGGTCATCTGTTGAAATTTGATCGGTGAGCCCGTCCCGGTGATGCGAAAAAGGGTGCCATCGCGGATTTCTATTTTAATAGTATCAGCGGTAATCGACATTGAACCCTGAGTGACCTCGACATTGCCAGACAGCGTTTGTGTGCCCTGACGGTCATCGTAGATAGAGGTATCTGCTTTGACGTTGATCGGTTTTGTGTGATCGTTGGATTGTGCTATTGCCTGGTCACTGGTGATGACACTGGTCATGAAAAGCAGTGCAGTTAATAACGCTGCAAGCGTAATCATGCGCGAATAGATCCGCGGGACAACATCTTTATCTGTTGTTGGGACTTTCAAACTGTGCCTCCACGTCGGATTTAAATGTAAGGGTGCCGCGATCGATTTCTGCGTCCATGGCATTAGCACTGTAATTCCAGCCATCACCTTCTACCTGAACAGGTTCGGTGCTACTAATCGTGCGGTTGCCAGTATCAATGGATAATGAGTTGGTCTCGACCTTTATGTCCTGGTTGGTTTGCGAATCAGTACCATAGTTGGTCTGTGAGTCAATATTTGAACCGATATTTGCGCGGTTGTGAGTCAACTCTACGTTACCTTGTAAATTCAGCACATCGAAATTTGCAGAAACGGTACCGCTTGATGCGCGCGCGCTCCACTGACCGTTGTCCGTACTGCGCAAATTGACAATCGGGTTTTCAATTACAGAATAACCTTCAATATAGTGATGCGATAAGGATTGGCCGGTAATATTCAACTGCCTGTCCGCCGGCATGCCATGGTATTCAGTTGCAGATTGGTTGGTGGAGCCATTCGCAGATTCAGAAGTATCTAACTTATTCGAGATGTTTTTGATTTCGAAGTTTTCCAGGTAGTAGTCGCTCTGGGTTTCCGCCATTTCTATCCTGTTGCTGGTAGCTGGTTGCTCTATGTCGCGCTCATCTATCCACTGCCAGGATGCGACCGCTATCACCAGTAATACAAAAATTAGCAGGCCGCGGCCTAATTTCGATGGCATGGACTCGTTACTCGGAATCGGGAGTGTGTTTTGGTTACTTTGCGCCCTGATAGATCTTACATCTAGATTTTATTCTTCTAGCCCGGCTTATTTGTAAAATGGCGAGCGTAGCGCGCAGAGCCTTGGTTTCACAGGGTATTTTCTTCTCGCGTTCCATGTTTTCATTTACTTGGCTTACTGATATTTGCAAGAGAAAAAATTCGCTGTGAATCAAGGATCAAGCGGGATGCCGTCATTTTCATGAATAAACCGGGCTAGATCATATAACGCGCAATAGCAGACTGGTAGAGATCCTGTGATTTCAATATCAGCTCGCATGCCTGTCGTGCTGCACCATTACCACCTGTTCTTTGGCTGGTCCAGTGAGCAACTTCTGCGACTTCTGTATTTGCATCAGGTACCGTTAATGCCAATCCGACACGACGCATGACTGGCAGATCGATTATATCGTCACCCATATAGGCAAACTCTTTTGCTGATAAACCCGTTTCGGCACACAGAGTTTCAAACGCCGGGAGCTTGTCCTTAGCTCCTTGTACCAGGTGTTCGATTTGCAGCTCTTTACATCTATGCCGGACAACATCAGATTCTCGCCCTGTGATGACCGCTATTTTGATGCCGGCGTCACCAAGCATACGTATGCCGAGCCCGTCAGCGGAGTGAAAACGTTTGAATTCCTGACCGTCATCACTCCGATACAACCCGCCATCTGTAAGCACGCCATCAACATCAAATATAATGGCTTTAACATGAGATGCCAACCTGGTAACGAGCTCTGCGTCGTGAGGCATAGTGAACTTCCTGGTGATTTAAAAAGTGCTGATACCGGTGAAAAAATACCGGAAAAAATACCGGTGAAAAAAACCTGAGAAAAAAACCTGAAAAAAATAAAGAAAAAAACACTTGGAAATATTTCCTGCAGGAGGAGTGGTGCCGTAGTTCTGTTATACGATACCCGCGTGAAACAACGTATGCATATTAAGTGCTCCGCAAACACGACCGTTATCATCCAGAACGGGCAAGGCGTAGATCTTATGCTGCTCCATTATAGAGAGTGCATCATCCGCAAGTTGCTGTGAGTTTACGGCAAAGCCGCCGTCAGTCATGACGTTGTCAATCTGTGTTTCGTTGATATCGATGCCTCTATCAAGGGTGCGCCGTAAATCACCATCCGAAAAAACGCCGAGCAATTTGTTGTCATTATCAACCACTGCCAGGAAGCCTAGTTTGCCTGCGCTCATGCAATAGAGTGAATCTTTTAATGATGTGCCAGAAGCTATTGTTGGTAGTGTTTCGTCGCAGACCATGATGTCGCAAACTTTCAGTAACAGCTTCCTGCCGAGCTTGCCACCCGGGTGGGTACGAGCAAAGTCATCAGCACTGAAACCTCTGGTTTCAAGCACGGCGACTGCGAGTGCGTCACCCATAGCGAGTGTTGCGGTTGTGCTGGTTGTAGGGGCCAGGCCGAGTGTGCAGGCTTCTTCTGTAACAGCAACATTGAGTACAGCGTTGGCGGCATTTGCCAGTGATGAGGTTAGCTTACCGGTTATAGCAATCAACGGTACATTCAATCGCTTAATTACGGGCAGTATGGTTTTTAACTCGTGTGACTCGCCACCATAGGATATAGCAACAACTACATCTTCTGAGGTGATCATGCCGAGGTCACCATGAGACGCTTCACCGGGGTGGACGAAAAACGATGGAGTGCCGGTACTTGCCAGCGTGGCAGCAATTTTGTTTGCGATATGACCTGATTTGCCTACACCACAGATCACTACCCGGCCGCGGCACTCAAGCAGCAAGTGGCAGGCGGTAACAAACTGGCTGTCGAGGTTGTCTTGCAGTGACGCGACTGCTTTCGCTTCTGCTTCGAATACCCTGCGCCCAGTGTCCAGCAGCTTCTGCGAATTTTTGTGTAGTTCAACAGCTTTGTCGGGTACTGATTCCATTGAAGCCAGCCTGGGTTTTGATAATTCTTTATTCAAAGCATTCCAGAGTAAGTGTTTTGTATCGTTGGGCTTCTGTCATGAATAAACCGGGCTAGAGTTCATCCAGCTCGTCCAGCAATTGGAGCTCTTCGTCTTCTTCTGTGAGGGGTTCATCCAGAACGTCCAAATCGTCCAGCTCATCAAGCATCTCCAACTCTGCGTCTTCGGCGCTAAGCGGCTCGTCCAGTTCATCGAGTTCATCCAGCTCATCCAGCTCGTCAAGTTCATCCAAGTCTTTTGAATCAATTGATTTTTTTGCTGTCGGTTTCGCAGGCTTGTCATAGATTTGTGTTCTGCGCCATCCGACGTACCGGTCTTTGACGAAACGGTATGGATCAAGCGCACCGGAGTCCAGAATTGATGATGCGGCGAGCAGATTGGCTCTTGCGTTTATAACATTCAGCGTTACCAGTGAGCCTCTCGCATTTCGATCAAGCTCCAGTGTGTTGAGCGGTTCAATCTGACTGTCACCGAGCAGACCAACCGTACCTCTCAAGGTCTGCGGACCGAAGAAAGGTAGGACTAAGTAAGGACCTTCCGGTATACCCCAGACCCCGAGCGTTTGGCCAAAATCTTCATAGTGTTTTTCAAAATCCAGTTGGCTGGCAACGTCGAGGATTCCGCCAATACCAATGATTGTGTTTACGGCTACTCTTGCTGAGTCTGAAAAACCTTGTTTGAACTTGCCTTGCAGAAAGCCATTGGCGGCGGTAGATACATCGCCCAAGTTACCGAAAAAATTATTTACACCGGATCTGACAAGCCGTGGTGTGATTTTTCTATATCCACCTGCAATAGGTTTTAAAGCAAAGCGGTCGATTTTGTCATTGAATTTGAATATTGCCCGGTTGGCAGGCTCCAGCGGATCACTAATAGGAGTGCTCGGTGCTCCTTTGGTGGCGCACGCTGACAGCGTCGCCGCTAAAATGGCAGCGACAAAGAATGCGCGCATTACGTTTATGGTTTTGCGTAAAATAACCTGCTGGCTCATGATGTGTCCGTCTAGCCGCAATCCTGTTCGGGAACTGGCTGGCAAGTGTACCCGCGAAATCGTTGTGATTTCAAAGTTCTTGTGAGGAATTAGCAAGGTTAATCTCGGACGGTAGCGTTTTAAATGATTGATTAAGCTCACGTTTGGTGCGTTGAATGCAACATCTGGAGCTGAGAATGAATGCCTGGCTACTTAAACTGGTAATCGCACGGCTTGAGATTGTCACAACTGCACCCAAAATAGCGTCAGAAGAAACCTGTATTTGGTGCTGGAGTTTCGGTTTGTCGATGCTAGCCAACCAATTCATTTACAGTCGCCACTGGATGCGCGGCACGTTGTAATTTTAAGGGGATATGATGAAATTCATCCGTACTTTGTTAATCACGCTTGTTCTGTTTCCAGCGATGGTTTTTGCACACCCGGCTGAAGACCTGATCCGCGAGATTACAGGGGATATGATCTCAGCTTTGAATAGCGCCGAGGCCAAGTCTGACGAAGCTTTTGTTCGCTCAAAAATCGACACGGACATTCTGCCGCACATCGATTTTACCACTATGACCAAAATCACTCTGGGTGCGAAACAGTGGAAAAGCGCTTCTGCTGATCAGCGCTCTGGACTGGTTGCCGAGTTTCGTGAGCTTTTACTGAATACCTATACTGCTGCTCTGCAGGAGTATTCTGGCCAAAAGCTTGAGATTCTGCCGCACGAAGCTTCAGATAACGACGATAAAATCGCAACCGTGAAAACTGTGTTTGACGACGCCAGCGTCAAGTTCCCTATTGACTACAAGCTCAAAACCACCAAAGGCGACCGCAATACCTGGAAGGTTTACGACATAGAAGTTGAGAATGTTAGTCTGGTTAAAAGCTACAAGGCGGAATTCAGCAGCCAAATTAAGAAGTCTGGTGTTGACGGCCTCATCGACACACTTCGAGCAAAGAACAAGAAATAACCTGTCTCGCAACGGACATTGATCGGGCCGGCATTTGATCGGGTCTGATGTTGATCAGGGCTGCAGCTTGTCTTGTGCCGCACTTCTGAACAGCGGTTGACCTTTATCCTGGCTCCAGAGTTGGGATTGGAGCGCGCTTCCGTTATCATAGCGTGGCTTGCCGGCTGCGGTGAGAATGTTCGTCTCCCGACAGAACGTGGCCCGGCATTGGTCGGTGTTTCCACTCCATTCCGGTGTAATACAAGAAATAATGGATAAACTAATTATTGGCGGCGGCAACCCGCTCAACGGGTCTGTGCGTATTTCAGGCGCGAAGAATGCCGTACTGCCGATCCTCGTCGCAACGCTGCTCTGCGATGACACCGTCTCATTAGAAAACGTTCCTCACCTGAACGACGTCACCACAACAATGACGCTGCTTGGGCGGATGGGGGTGCGACTGACCCTTAGTGAAAACATGATGATCGAAGCAGACGCATCCGGTGTGAATAACTACGAGGCTGAGTATGAGCTGGTCAAAACCATGCGTGCCTCTATTCTGGTGCTGGGGCCACTGTTGTCACGTTTTGGCGAAGCTGTAGTCTCATTGCCTGGCGGCTGTGCTATTGGAGCTCGGCCAGTTGATCTTCACCTCAATGGATTGCGTGCAATGGGTGCAGACATCACTCTTGAAGCGGGTTATATAAAAGCGTACTGCAAGAAGCTTATGGGTGCCACGATCCACTTTGATACCGTTACTGTCACAGGTACCGAAAACTTGTTGATGGCAGCAACTCTGGCAGAAGGGACAACAGTACTTGAGAACGCTGCTCGCGAACCTGAGGTGGTCGACCTTGCGAAATTTCTGATTGGCATGGGAGCTGACATACAGGGTGCAGGTACAGACACAATCACTATTAATGGTGTCGAACGTCTCACCGGTTGTCACTATCGTATAGTTCCAGACAGAATCGAAACCGGTACTTTTCTGGTGGCCGCTATGGTCGGTGGTGGCACTCTTACGTTGCACGATGCTCAGCCCGATATACTGGATGCTGTACTGCATAAGCTCGATGAGGCGGGTGCTGATATGCAGATAGACGGCAACGACATAACTATTAGTTGCCGCTATGAGAGGCCTCGTGCTGTAGATATTACTACCGCACCATATCCTGCATTCCCCACCGATATGCAGGCGCAGTTTACGTTGTTAAACTCAGTTGCAGAAGGGTCTGGCGCAATTACTGAAACGATTTTCGAAAATCGATTTATGCATGTTCAAGAGCTCCAACGCATGGGAGCCGATCTAAAAGTAAGTGGTAACACCGTGATCTCTCGCGGGGTGAAGAAGCTGACCGGTGCGCCCGTGATGGCAACTGATCTGCGTGCATCTGCGTCACTCGTTATTGCAGGTTTAATTGCCGAAGGTGAAACTCACCTGCAGCGCGTTTATCATATTGATCGTGGCTATGAGCGTATTGAAGACAAGTTCAACGCGCTTGGTGCAAAAATACAGCGTGTCAGTGCTTAATATTCGGTCTTGTATCGTGTCTGACGAAGAATGAACCCGCCGCCATTATCTATTGCTCTTACCAAAGGGCGAATCCTGCAATCGACCTTGCCATTGCTTGACGCGGTTGGCATTGTGCCAGCTGAAGATGCCGAGAATACCCGCAAGCTGCTTGTTGATACGAATCATCCTGATATTAAAATTCTACTGGTGAGAGCCAGTGATGTACCGGCGTATGTTGAATATGGTGGGGCTGATGTTGGTGTGACTGGCAAGGATGTCCTGCTTGAGCACTCCGGCAGAGGTCTTTACGAACCGCTGGATTTAGGGATAGGTGTCTGTCAGATGGTGGTTGCCGGCAAGAAGGGGGTTCGAATCGATGGGCCAGGGATTTTAAGAGTGGCCACTAAGTATCCTGAAGTTGCACGGCAATTTTTTGATCGTCGTGGTCAGCAGGTAGAAATTATCAAGCTCTATGGATCGATGGAACTTGCGCCACTCGTTGGAATGGCCGACCTGATCGTCGATATCATGGAGACCGGCGCGACAATGGCCGCGAATGGTTTGGAGGTGATTGGTCAGCCGATATGTGATATTAGCTCCAGACTCATTGTGAATAAGGCGTCAATGAAAATGAAGCACAAAGCAATTCATCAACTCATCGATGGGTTGTCCGCGGCGGTAATACACAATACGCTGTAGGCTAAGGGTATTAGAAGTACCTGCACTCCCACATTAATCGACTTATACATTGCATCAACTTAAATTGCATCGGGCCCGAAGCTAATGAACCAAGAAACCGCGCAACACAATACAGATGACCTGCGCATCAAAGAGATAAAAGAGCTTAACTCTCCTGCCAGTCTGATCGACGAGTTGCCGGTAACGGATAAAATCGCTAAAACGGTTCATGCAGCACGCAGCGGGATTCATGACATTTTGCATGGCAAGGATGATCGGCTGGTGGTGGTTGTTGGACCTTGTTCTATTCATGATCCTGAGGCAGGTGTTGAATATGCAAAGAGGCTCGCAGGCATAGCGCCATCGTTGTCAGATGATTTACTTGTTGTGATGCGGGTTTATTTTGAAAAACCACGTACCACGGTTGGTTGGAAAGGCCTGATCAATGACCCCGGGCTCGATGACAGTTTTCAGATTAATCGTGGTTTGCGTATCGCACGTGAGCTGTTGCGAAATATTAATCAACTTGGTTTGCCTGCAGGCACCGAGTTTCTTGATCTGATCAGCCCGCAGTACATAGCGGATCTTGTCAGCTGGGGTGCAATCGGAGCACGAACAACAGAAAGCCAGGGGCATCGCGAGCTTGCTTCAGGTATCTCTGCACCGGTCGGTTTCAAAAACGGGACCGGTGGCAGTGTGCAGATTGCAGTCGATGCAATTTGTTCCTCATCACGACCGCATCATTTCTTATCAGTAGCCAAGCAGGGTGGCAGTGCGATTATCGCGACCGCCGGTAATGATGACTGTCATCTTATTTTACGTGGTGGCCCGCACACCAATTATGATGCTGCCAGTATGGATGATGCATCGGCGATGATGGAAAAAGCCGGTGTCCGGCCTAACGTTATGATTGACTGTAGTCATGCAAACTGCCGCAAAATTTTTAAGAGACAACGCTATGTATGTCGAGATATCTGCAGCCAGTTGAGTGATGGTGATAAGCGAATCATGGGTGTAATGATTGAGAGTAACCTGGTTGAGGGGCGGCAGGATCACAAGCCCGGTGTGCCATTAACCAAAGGGCAAAGCATTACTGATCCTTGTATTGGCTGGCAGGATACTGAAGAGATGTTGCGGGAACTCGCAGTAGCAGTGGCAGCACGCAGAAAGAACGGGTAAGGCAAGCTCGTGATTTCAATCAAAAGGCTAAAATCGACGCAGCCCGATTTTGCCAATCAACTGCAAACCCTGCTTGCATGGGAGGGAGTCTCTGACGCTTCAGTGAATACCACTGTAGATGAAATCATTGCCTCTGTTCGAGCAGAGGGTGATGAGGCTCTGCTTAGGCTGACTAACCAGCTTGACCGTAGAAACATTACTGATGTGGCGTCTCTGGCGCTTTCTAAAGACCAGTTGGCAAATGCTTTTGACCGAATACCTGCTGAAGTAGCGACGGCACTGCATAGTGCGGCCGAACGCATTAAGAACTTCCACCAAAAGCAACTCGGTGAGTCATGGCGTTACGAGGAAGATGACGGCACGGTGCTTGGTCAGCGGATAACATCGATTGATCGCGTCGGTTTATATGTGCCGGGTGGCAAAGCCGCTTATCCGTCATCCGTTCTGATGAATGCAATTCCTGCGAAAGTAGCTGGGGTGAATGAACTGGTTATGGTTGTGCCAGCACCGGATAATGAGCTTGACGATGCAGTACTTGCAGCGGCCAGTGTCGCGGGTGTTGACCGAGTCTTTACTATTGGTGGGGCTCAGGCGGTTGCGGCCCTCGCTTACGGTACCGGGACTGTACCTTCGGTCGATAAAATTGTTGGCCCTGGCAATATCTACGTGGCTACTGCAAAGCGTGCTGTGTTTGGCAAGGTGGGGATCGACATGATCGCCGGTCCTTCAGAAATTTGTGTGGTTTGTGATGGTGGAACCGATCCAGGCTGGATTGCTGCAGACCTTTTTTCACAGGCAGAACATGATGAACAGGCGCAAGCAATATTAATTAGCAATGATGCGAAGTTTCTCGATCAGGTGTTATTGTCAATGGAAGTATTGATCGAAAAAATGCCGCGTGCGGAAATTATTCGCCAGTCATTGCGTGAGCGTGGTTGTTTTATAGAAGTGGTCGATCTTGACGATGCGGCTTCAATCGTCAATACCATCGCTCCTGAACATCTCGAACTATCAGTGGCAGATCCTGAGAGATTGCTGACTAATGTCCGCCATGCCGGTGCGATCTTTATGGGTCGCTACAGTGCTGAGGCGCTGGGAGATTACTGTGCCGGACCGAACCACGTCCTGCCTACGTCAGGTACCGCAAGATTTTCGAGCCCTTTGGGTGTGTACGATTTTCAAAAACGCAGCAGTATTATCAACTGTTCGCAGCCAGGGGCAGAAACGTTGGGCAGGACTGCTGCCGTATTGGCCAGATCTGAAGGCCTGGAAGCGCACGCGGCATCTGCTGAAGCCCGGTTTCTGGCTGACACTTAAGAATTACCGACGCTTTGTAACCGCCGATGCCTTGTAACCGGAAATAAACAGAGCCGGACAGCAGGCGAAGCTATGACCCTCGATACAACTGACGAGTGATGTCAATTCTTCGGCGCTATTGGAGTTTAGACAATGTTTGAATTGTGTGCCGACGACGCTCGCGTGGAATAGTTATTGGATGTCCGTTGGCTTGAGCTGTGCTGGTTGGGTGTCTCGTCAATACCGATCCATGTTAATGGTCAATCGCACACATGCTCTTACTAGTGCGGTGAGTAAGTATTTTTAATGTTCTGTGTTATAATTTCTGGTTGCCGAAAGCTGGTGTTTTGGGGCATCCGTAGTCGACTAAGTGCAGTTTGTGTTATAGGTAACAGCATGATGGTGCTGGGTTTGTGGCAGACGGCCTCACTGCGCCATAGAGAACTATCAACAGATTTCAGTGTGCAGAGATACCTTAGTCTCTCTGGCACGAACAGGCTTTTAATTTAAAATTTTGGAGCATCCTATGGCAGCAGATAATGTTGCTTCTAACGGGGCTGGTGCCCCGGCGGTGGACGAGAAACGGCGCAGGCTGCTGACCACCGGTGTAGGCGTGGTCGGAGCCCTTGGTGCAGCAACCATGGCGATCCCGTTTGTATCTTCAATGTCACCCAGCGCGCGCGCCAAGGCGGCGGGCGCCCCGGTGGAAATTGATATTAGCAAGCTCGAACCGGGGCAGCGTGTGATTGTTGAATGGCGCGGTAAGCCTGTCTGGGTTGTTCGTCGCACCCCAGAGTTGCTTGAAAGTCTTGAGCAGGTGAGTGATGAATTGCGTGACATCGAGTCAGACAAATCAGAACAGCCTGACTACGCCAAAAATGTTCATCGCTCAATTAATCCGGAAGTTCTGGTAATGACAGGTGTATGTACACACCTCGGTTGTTCGCCTACCTTCAGACCCGATGTGGCACCCGCAGATCTGGGGCCGGATTGGAAGGGAGGATTTTTCTGTCCTTGTCATGGTTCCAAGTTCGATATTTCCGGGCGGGTATACAAGGGTGCGCCAGCACCAACTAACTTGCCAGTGCCGCCACATGCATTCGTTTCTGAGTCGATAATTCTCGTCGGTGAAGACGGAGGACAAGCCTGATGAGTAAGATCAGTGACACTATGGCGTGGATCGATGAACGCATCCCGCTGACTGACACATGGAACAAACACGTCGGTCAGTATTACGCGCCTAAGAATTTTAACTTCTGGTATTACTTTGGTTCACTTGCCCTGCTGGTACTGGTGATCCAGATAGTAACTGGTATCTTCCTGACCATGAACTACAAGCCTGACGGCGAACTTGCGTTCAAGTCTGTCGAGTACATCATGCGTGATGTTAACTGGGGCTGGCTGATTCGATACATGCACTCAACCGGTGCGTCGATGTTTTTTGTTGTGGTGTATCTCCATATGATGCGCGGCATCATGTATGGCTCTTATAAAAAGCCTCGTGAGTTGTTGTGGATCTTCGGTATGTTGATCTACCTGGTGCTGATGGCTGAAGCTTTTATGGGATATCTGTTGCCCTGGGGCCAGATGTCTTACTGGGGTGCGCAGGTAATTATTTCTCTGTTTGGTGCAATTCCATGGGTGGGTGATGCGATTACTCTGTGGCTGCGTGGAGACTATGTAGTCTCTGATGCAACGCTTAATCGATTCTTTGCACTGCATGTTATAGCGATGCCACTGGTTCTGGTTGGTCTGGTCTTTGTGCATATTATTGCGTTGCATGAAGTGGGTTCAAACAATCCGGACGGCAACGATATTAAGAAGGTCAAAGGACCGGACGGCAAGCCACTTGATGGCATTCCGTTCCATCCGTACTACTCGGTCAAAGATCTGGTTGGTGTTGCAGTCTTTCTGATTATCTTCTTTGCGATTGTGTTCTTTGCTCCGGAAATGGGTGGTTACTTCCTGGAACACGCCAACTTTGTACCAGCAGATCCATTAAAGACGCCTGAGCATATTGCACCGGTTTGGTACTTCACGCCGTACTACGCAATTCTGCGCGCGATACCAATCAAGCTGCTTGGTGTACTGGCAATGTTTGCGGCGATTGCGGTTCTGTTCTTCCTGCCATGGATTGACCGGAATCCTGTCAGATCAATTCGCTACAGATCAACGGCGTATAAGGTCATCCTTGCTGCATTCGTTATTTCATTTCTGATTCTTGGTTACTACGGATTGCAACCGGTTACTCCACTGGGTACTTTTATTTCGCGTCTGTGCTCGCTGATATACTTTGGCTTTTTTATCGCGCTGTTCTTTATCAGTAAAAACGAAAAGACCAAACCGGTACCAGAGAGGGTGAACTACTAATGAAATTTTTAAATCACCTTACTTCATTCTCTGTAGCTGCTGTTGCTGCTGTCGGATTTATTGCGGCTGTACCACAGACTGGCTATACAGCTGGGGCTGGTGCCGATCTAGAGCACTTCTCGCCAGTTCGTACAGACCGTGCACTGCAGCGTGGTGCGCGAACCTTTATGAACTATTGTCAGGGTTGCCACACGGCAGAGTATCAGCGTTATTCGCGTCTGGCCGAGGATATCGGTTTGTCTGAAAAAGACATGCTTGAGAACATGGTATTTACCACTGATGCGAATGGTGAGCAGACCAAAGTCGGTTCACTAATCGGTACCAACATGTCGAAAGAATATGCGAAAACTGCGTTTGGTGTTGTACCACCAAATCTTGCGCTGGTTTCACGTTCTCGCGGAGTTGACTGGCTTTATACGTATATGAAGGCATTTTATCTCGATGAATCCAGACCACTTGGTGCCAATAACACGGTATACCCCAATGTCGGTATGCCACACGTGCTGGCTGATTTACAAGGCTGGCAGAAGCCGGTTTATCATGATGATGGCGAAGGACACCAGGTGCTTGAAGGGTACCAGCAGGTAACTGCGGGTAAACTTTCGAAGCAGGAATACGACGCCACTGTCAGTGATCTGGTAAGCTTCCTCGATTATCTTGGTGATCCGAACCGGGAAGCGCGTCATTCTCTGGGAATAAAGGTCATGTTGTTCCTGTTCTTGTTTCTTGCGCTGGCAATTCT
The DNA here is from genome assembly GCA_938020525.1 of uncultured Granulosicoccaceae bacterium. Taxonomy (GTDB): domain Bacteria; phylum Pseudomonadota; class Gammaproteobacteria; order Granulosicoccales; family Granulosicoccaceae. Next base: position 27,467 of record CALIHW010000066.1, read on the forward strand.
GCTTAAGAAAGAATACTGGAAAGATGTCCCTCACAATAGCTAGTGTGATTGGCATTGCCGCTGATTTTTTTAACGAGCGTCGGGTTTAACCCCTAACAATTTATATGAGTGGAGATAACGTGACAGCGCCAGTAACACGCCGGTCGGTAATGACTCTGTATTCGGATCCTAGTTCGATACACAGTCATCGGGTTCGTATTGTACTGTTCGAAAAGGACATCACAGTCGAAATCGAAGACGTTGATCCCGATAATAAACCGGATGACCTGCTACACCTGAATCCCTACAACACAGTCCCGACTCTGGTTGATCGAGATCTGGTTCTGTACGACTCACGGGTAGTTTCAGAATATCTCGATGAGCGTTTCCCGCATCCTCCGCTTATGCCGGTTGACCCGGTGTCTCGTGCACGATCCCGGCTGGCGCTTTTTCGCATAGAGCGAGACTGGTACGACCTGTTGCCGATTATTGAAGGTGACGATACAAAAAAAGCTGATGAAGCCCGAGCCAAATTGCGTGATTCCCTGGTCGACTCTGCCAGTGTGTTTGAATTGAAACCGTTTTTCCTAAGTGAAGAATATTCACTTGTCGATGCTACTGTCGCGCCAATGCTGTGGCGTCTGAATCACTACGGTATCGAATTACCATCGAAGGCCTCAGCTGTCACGAAATATGCAAAGCGTTTATTCGACCGCGAAGGTTTTCAATTAAGCCTCACGGAGAGCGAGCGCGAAATGCGCTAGCTCAGCCTAACCGAGCTCGATCCGTGACCACTGACAATAGCGACAACACATCTGGTATGACCTCCAGTCAGCCTTATCTGATCCGCGCGATATACGAGTGGATTGTGGATAATGATCTGACGCCATATCTTATGGTCGATGCGAAAAAGCGTGGAACTGTTGTACCAGAGGATTACCTGGATGAGCTGGGTAGAATCATCCTGAACATCAGTCCAAGTGCGACCAGCGGGCTGCTGATGACCAACGAAGAAGTGACCTTCAGTGCGCGTTTTAGTGGTCAGTCAATGTCTATAGTCGTGCCAACATACAGCGTGAGGGCGATCTATGCGCGCGAAAACGGTCAGGGCATGATGTTCGATGAAAGCAAAGAACCAGCGCAGGATATTGGTAAAAAACGCGTAACGCTTGAAGCGGTTGAGCAAGACAGCACAGCTGAAAAAGCAAAGATTTCATCGACAGGTAAAACACCCACAGGCAGCACACCACCAGAGCCGGCTTCGCCAGAAAATCTGGGGGCGGAACCTGATACAGCCAAAAAACCGGCCGCGGCCTCTAAGGGTAAAAAAGGCAAGAAGGGTGGACCTCATCTTAAGGTCGTAAAATAAGCCCTCTTAAGACCATAAAGTAAGTATTGGTTTTAATATTCAGCTTAAGCGGCTGGGTTAGTAAAAGCGTTTTTTATCCATTCGGTTTTTGAAGTACTTATTGCAATCACGTCAAACCTGCAGAGACTTTCAGTTTTGCGGTTTTTTTGCAGAAACTGCATTGCTGTCAGGGCAATCTTGCGTTGCTTTGCTGGTGTGATACTCATCGCCGCCCCTCCGAACTGATTGCTGCGGCGGAATCGGACTTCTACAAAAACCAGAACTTCCCCGTCGAGCATAATAAGATCAATCTCACCGTAACGTGAGTGATAGTTACTGGTGATCAGTTTCAGACCTTTTGATTCGAGGAAGTCGAGGGCGACCTTTTCATTGAGATCACCGCGTTCAATTGTTTTCATTGTTACCTGCCACTATTAGTTGTTAGTGAACCGCCAGGTTTGAGTGCTTTCGGGATTAACCGGTATGCGTCTGTAATGGAATTTTAAAGTTCGCCTTCTAATGGCGGCAATATTTCTTCTATAGGTAGTGCGCCTGATATTTTTACCGGGATTCCTTCCTGGTATTCAGCCCACTCTAAACGTCGGCGGATGCGATTGCCTTCAGCCAGCGACAGTGCACCGGTTTTGCCGTTGATGGATAGTGTCGGATCGAGTCTCATGTTTTCGAGTTGCATGTGCAATTGAAATGCGTCAACACCGAGGGCAACAAGTTTCTGTATGCTTTGTTGGTGGTTAGTGTTGATGGTGGTGTACAAGGCAGAGCCATTGGCAGCATCAGTTAGATTCCAGGGAATATCGTTGTACTTAATACCGCTGAGGTCGCCATCGCGGTTTGCATCCGGATCGCCATTGAATATCTGTGATGTACTGAGTAGCGGCAATTTTCCTGCGTGGTGGAATTGCAGTTGTGGTCTGAGTAGTAAGGCCTGTTCTGAATCTACCGCGATAAATATCACATCGATATCGCTGCGGATAGCAGGCTCGAATTCGACAGAGGTTTCAAATAATCTTTCCAAACGTCGCTTGCGGGCGTGGCTTGAGTTGATATCTAGAATTTCAGTAAGCTGCTGTGAGTAGTCGTAGGAATCCGCTGCGATTATATTCGTTGCAAGTACGGCACCTGCTGAATCCGTGAAAGCAGATTCAAATGCATTGGCCAGACGTTGACTTATCGGAGTATCAGAGGCGATAACAATCGCTTTACGATAGTTCTGGTTGAGTGCATATTGCGCAGCATCACGCGCTTCGTCTTCCGGTAGTAATCCAAACTGAAACAGATTTGCGTTTCCCGCCATTTCTTCGCCAATGTAGTTTAACGACAAAGTGGGAACTGTAATTCTGTTTCCAGCAGTGAGATTAATAACTGCGGACTTATCCAGCGGCCCGATGATCATAGAAGCGCCTTCTGACGTTGCCAGTCCGTATTGATTGATCGCTGTAGCGGTATCACTGGCGGTGTCATAAAGTTTCACGGTCCCCGTTCCACCACTTTCAAATTTTGCCGCTATAAAACCGGTTTTAATGGCTTCACCAACTGCACTGAATCGACCGGTAAGCGGCAATAGTAGCGCTACCTGCTCTGTGCCAATGGCTTGTGTATCAGACCCTACTACTTGTGTTCCGGTAATATCTAAGGCTGCTGCGGGATGGTTAGGGTAGCGTGCTTTCCACGCCTGTGTTCGTCTGGCGAAGAGCTCCGGTGCCAAATTGGCTTGCTGTCTGTTGAGTGCAGAATACTCAAGCCAGCCGCGATATATTGAACCGCCGGGTGTACGCGCCATGGCACGCAAGCCATCCAGATCAATGCTCGCAAGCATCGATGCGATTTTAGATCTATTAGCATTCAATGACTGTGGTGCAGACAGATTGCTATCTAACAGTATTCGAGCTTTGAGTGCCTGTTCCGGTTGACTGAGTAATTGATAGGCGCGCGATTGTAGCTCTAGTGATCTGATGCGTACAATTCGATCTGTTATAGTGCGCGTCGGTGGTAGCAGAGTCAGTGCCTGATCATGATTACCCTGGGCGAGGGTGTTATACGCTGACAACACTTGAAAGCGTGGCTGTGTAGGCGTAACTAATGTCGTGGCAGATGTAGTGAGAGATGGTGGAAGAGATGCGAATAAACGCACCCCGTCATTGTACAGTTCGCTGTCAAAGTAGAGCTCTGTTGCTTTTAAAAGATAATCCTGCTTGAGTGCCGGGTCTGATTCGGTTGCGGCGAGTTTTTCAAAAGTACTTGCGGCCTTCGCTGTTTCACCGTTTGCCAGTTGCTGATTTGCGAGCTGAGGAGTTGGTACAACAACAGGTGCTGTGGTGGTGGGTTCGGATTTAACATTAAATCCACAGGCAAACACAAAAAAGCTCAGGCCAGATATGACAAGCAGCTTATTAAGCAATTCAGCTAATCTACGGTGTTGCTTAAACTCATCGGTGGCTGACCTGGCAACAACGGATCGGGCAGTAGATAGCACTGTGAGAACTCCTGCGGTCCGGCCCGACTTCGGGCCTGCTTGTATTTATCGTTAGGATTCCGGTAGTGCCACGTTCATTTGCGGCAATTCCGGATCAATTTGGAGCATTGTACTATGTCTGTCAGAAAAGGCGTTTTTCACGTTATCGCGACGCCTATTGGTAATCTGTCGGACATCACGCAGCGTGCTCGCGAGGCGATGGCGGGGGTCGATATTCTTTATGCTGAAGACACGCGCCATACCGCGAGGCTATGTACTCACCTTGGTATCAATCCGAAGCTGCGTTCATTGCATGATCATAATGAATCTGACCGAATCGCTGAAGTAATCGATTCTCTCCAGTCCGGATTAGCTCTTGGATTAGTGTCTGATGCTGGCACGCCGTTAATCAGCGATCCGGGTTACAGAATAGTTGCTGCCTGCCACGAGGCGGGATTTACTGTAAGTCCTGTGCCCGGAGTATCAGCGCTCACCTCGGTTTTGTCGGTATGTGGACTCCCTACCGATCGATTTTTATTTAGTGGATTTTTAGCGGCCAAATCTTCCGCGCGCCGAAAGTCTCTTGAATTGTTAAAAGCGGAAGCGGCGACGTTGGTGTTTTTTGAGTCCAAACATCGCATAGTAGCTGCGCTTGCGGATATGCGGGAAGTATTAGGCGACAGGCAAGTTTGTGTGGCGCGAGAAGTTACCAAAGCCTTTGAAAGCATAATGCGCGGCACTCTTAGTGAAATATCGCAATCTATCGAAAGTAATGCAGACTCGCAGAAGGGTGAATTTGTAGTGGTTATCAGGGGTGCTCCTCAGGACAGTCCACTGTTTGACAGCGCGACGCAAGTGCTGCTAACTGATTTGGCAGCGGAGTTGCCACCTAAGAAAGCGGCGAAGATTGTAGCCCGCTACTGTGATATGCCTGCCAAAGAACTCTATGACTGGTTACTGCAAAAAAAGAAGCTTTGAGGTTCTCGGAAGATTTTTGTGGCGTAGGGGCTAACTGGCTTGCGCGAGTGACGGTGGCTTGATCGCAGGAGCCAGCCCTGCAGCGCATGGCAAGTCTAAATGCCGACCTTGATTTCCTTTAATGCTGGTTTATTTTTTCAAAAAGTAAGTGTTGCATTGTCTTTTTCCACTTTTCTTCATTATTCAGGTGGATTACCGCTTGACATGGAGGCTGGTTGAGAAAAAAATCCCATCATGGGAACCGAGCATAAAAATGTCCTCGCCAGGGCGGTCATAAAAGTCCTGCGGCCACTAATCCGCGTTTTGATCAGAAACGAGGTTACCCATGCCGAAATGACTGAGCTGGTGCGACAAACCTATGTTGAAGTAGCGTACGACGCTTATAGCATTCCCGGGCAGGAAATGACGTTTTCCAGAGTCGCGGTGCTGACGGGGCTGAGTCGCAAGGAAGTGGTCCGTTTAAAAGCGATTCTCGAATCTGAAGAAGTGTTGATGAAACAAGCCCCCAATCGCGCACAGCGTGTTGTGCATGGATGGCTTGCTGACAAAGAATTTATTGACCGCAAAAAGCAACCTCGAGATCTGCCCGTCAAAGGACCAAAGCGCAGTTTTCAAACGCTTGTCCAGCGTTATAGCGGCGATATCACCTACGGCGCTGTGCTGGATGAGCTTAACCTGATCGGTGTTACTGAGCTTACAGATGAAGGATTGGTTCGACTCATTAACAAAGCGTACATACCCTATAAGGACGAACTTGAAAAAGTGCGGATTATGTCTGTCTGTGTCTCCGATTTGTTTGAATCTGCGGTGTACAATATCGAGAACACGGATGGGGAACCGCATTTCCAGCGTCAAATGGTTTATAGCGGAATAGAGCCTGATCTCGCCGAGGCATTCAAAACATTGTCTGGTGAAAAGGCCACGGAATTACTGGAGTTTCTCAACAAGTACTTGTCGTCCGAAAGGAACAAAAGCACAGCAGCTGATCGTGCTAAAGGCAAGCGTGTAGGTATGGGGATTTATTATTTTGAAGAATCTCAGGATTCAAAAGAATTCAGTGCTCACGGTAATGAGTCTGATGCGTAGTACCAGCTGTATTGTTTTCCTCTGTCTATTAGGTGTCTTTGGATGCGGTGGGGGCGACCCTGGCGAAGAAGGCGGCTTAATTGGTACCGGCATGATCGGTTCTGGCGTGGTCGGTACGATCAGCGTGAACAAAACGCTGGCATCAGAGACAGTTGAAATTAAAGCGCGCACTGGTGAAAAGAATACAGCGGCACTTAACCGTGATCGACAGTACGCTGCAGCAAACCTTTCAGGTGAAGCTCCGTTTCTGGTTCGCAGTGATCTCGGCAACGGGGAGTACCTTTACGCGATTGCCTACAATACTGGCGTGATTAGCAACGTCCATAGCTATTCGAATGCCATTTTACGATTTTGGTTTCAGGATCAGTTCCAGAATATTGACAATGCATTTAACAATGATCAACCGCTGGATTCGTTGCCAACTCAAGGCCAGTTTGACGCATTGTCAAATAGCCTATTTGCTTCAGTGTCTTTGGTACTCAGTGAATATGGTCTAACCCAGGATCAGATTCTCTCTGCTAATTACAAAGCGGATGACACAGGCATTGATGCCTATCTGGATAATAACCCGGTGGTTGTTGAAGGTAGTCAGATTAGTATTGTTATCACTGATCCAGATACCGGTTTTCAGAGTGATTCCAGTGCTGTATTGAGTTCTGAATCTGTTGTTGATGGTGCCGGAAGTTCTGACACCACGTCCCCTACTGTAGTAAGCGGTGTGCGGGCCGTTGCCAGTAGCACAACTGAGGTCGTTGTGGTCTGGGATTCTTCCACCGATAATGTAGGCGTCATCGGTTATCAGGTAGAGCGAGATGGCCAGGTGGTAGCAACCACTCCGTTCCCGGTCTTTACTGATACCAATCTTCAGTCCAGTGTTTTCTATGAGTACACGATTGTAGCACTTGACAGCAGTGGCAACCTTTCTCCGGCATCTGCTCCGGTGATTGGTCGGACTTTGTTTGTTGAGGATATAGAGCCACCTCCTGAGCCGACAAACGTTACTGAGGTGGAATCAACTACCGGTCGGGTAGAGCTTCGTTGGGACATTTCGCGAATCGATGATGTTGTTGCGTTTAATGTTTACCGTGCGCTATCCGGTGAAACGCCCGAGCTTCTACTAAGGTCCACCAGTACTCGAATGACAGATACGTCTGTCTCTGGTGGAATTCGTTACTGCTATCAGATTGAGGCAGTGGATGCTGCTGGTAATCGTTCCAGTCGGACAGATGAGTTGTGTGTGACAACGCAAGGGTCTGTGGTAAACCAATCTGGTGGTAGCGCTGGGGCTATCATCGGAAATCTGACGTTACCGAATGTAGATAACATCAGCTGTGATGCTGTTTTTCCAACAGCCATATCTGAGGATGCGGTATTTTCTGAGCCGTGCTACTTGGTCAATGCGGATGTAGAAATTTTATTGTTTGCAGATGTGATTATTGAAGCTGGTACTGTTTTAAAGTTTGCGCAGGGTACAGGTTTGGTTGTAACTACGGATGCGTCTCTTGCTGTAAATGGTTTGCCAGAGAGCCCGATCATATTTACCGGGCAGGAAGACAGTCGAGGCTACTGGCGAGGCATTACGTACGATCAGTCCGAAAGTGATGATAATCAGGTTGTGAATGCAGTTATTGAGTATGCCGGGCAAGGGCAGGTTGCTGCAATTCAAGTCCGCGCGTTTGCAGGGTCCAGAGCACGAATGCGCATACAAAACTCATTAATCAGAAATAATTCCTGGACCGGAATCTGGCTTGGTGCCGGGACTATGCGACTGGATGCATTTGACGGGAACACCATTACTGAAAACCGCCAGCCCGCGACTATAAGTCCTGTATTGTTGTCGTCCGTTAGCGGCAGCAACGACTTTACAGGCAATGAGTTTGATCAGATCACTGTGCCCAGGCTGCCGATTAGCAATGAGGAATTGGTTATTCCAGATCTTGATGTGCCGCTCAAAAGTTTTGGATTAACTCTGAGTAATAGCAATCTTATTGTCGATGCCGGCGTCGAGATGATTTTCGACCCCAACATAAGCATTATTCTGGGGCAGCAGAGTAATCTGATTGTTAATGGCTCAACTGATAACCCTGTACTTTTTACAGGTGATGAGAAAAACCCTGGTGCGTGGGGTGGAGTGCACCTGGTTGACTCTCCTAACAGCACAATTGAAGGTTTGACAATTGAGTATGGCGGCCAGGCTGTAGCACGATTCAATGCCAATCTTTCATTGACTAATTCTTCTGTTACGTTGAAGGACTCAACCTTTAGAGGAAGCGCTGGATACGGCTATTTTGCTGATGAAGATTCGCAGGTCATTGAACTCGGTAACGTGCAGCAGATTGATAATGCACTGCAGTAACTGAATTGCTAACTATCTGCCCAACTGGCAGCTGATGCTCGTTGCCAGTCTTTCTCCCAAGCTTCAGGTCTCGTTGAATCTTCTAGAAGAGAGCCTTCAACCAGTGTTGGATATAAGTCTTCGTAAGTTCTGACATCAGTGCCGTCTACTCGCCTGTTGATATTACATGGCATCAGTTCTTCCAGGCTGTTTAATCCTGCAGCGGCTATTAGCTCAGCAAGATTAGTTACAGTTTCATGATGAAAGTTGGCTACTCTTTGTCCTTTATCTGTTACATCCAGGGCCATTGCCCGATTCGGATTCTGTGTTGCGATACCTGTAGGGCAATGATCAGTGTTACATGTTCTTGATTGAATGCACCCCAATGCCAGCATCATTCCGCGAGCGGAGTTAACTGTGTCGGCACCCAGTGCTACTGCACGAATTAGATGAAATGCAGAAAATATTTTACCTGCAGCGATAATCCTTACCTTGTCTCGCAAGCCACAACCGATTAACGCGTTGTTAACGGCTATTAATCCGTCCTTTAGTGGCGTTCCAACAGAGTTGGTCATTTCAGTTGGTGCTGCACCTGTTCCACCTTCGCCACCATCAATGGTTATGAAGTCAGGTGCAATACCTGTCTCGAGCATTGCTTTGCATATGGCGAGCATTTCAGATCGGCTGCCTAAACAGAACTTTATACCAACAGGCTTACCACCAGATAGCTCGCGTAGCCTCGCTATGAATTGCATCATTTCAATCGGGTTGTTAAACGCTGTATGAGAGGGTGGTGACAGAACATCTTTACCCATTGGTACACCGCGGATTTCGGCGATCTCTTTTGTTAGTTTGGCAGCAGGCAGGATTCCTCCATGGCCGGGCTTGGCTCCCTGTGATAATTTTATTTCAATCATTTTGACTTCATCACGGGTGGCGTTGGTGGTGAACTGCTCCGGGTCGAAGTTGCCATCTTCTGCGCGGCAACCAAAGTAGCCAGTACCAATTTGCCAAATGAGATCACCGCCATGTTCAAGATGGTATGGGCTAATGCTTCCCTCGCCGGTGTTGTGTGCGAAACCACCAAGTTTAGCGCCTTTATTCAGGGCTTTAATTGCGTTGCTGCTTAAGGACCCGAAGCTCATTGCTGATATATTTAGTGGTGATGCGAGATATGGCTTTTTGCAATCGTCACCGCCAAACTTTATTCGGCTGTCGGTATTAATTGAGTGCTTCGGGTTCATGGAGTGGTTGATCCATTCATAGCCGTTTCGATCAACATCGAATATTGTGCCGAATGGTCGTGTGTCCCGATCGCCTTTAGCTCGTTGATACACCAGAGAGCGAAACTCCCTGCTTACGGGTGTGCCGTTGGTATCTGATTCTACGAAATATTGTTGTATCTCTGGTCTTACTGCCTCAAGCATGTAGCGGAAGCGTCCAAGAAACGGATACAGTCGGCGAATGGAATGTCGTGTCTGCCGCATGTCGATAATGCCAATTACGATAATTGGTATCAGCACCAAGAGAAGCCACAGCACAGGCTTCCAGAGCATGCTGACTAGTAGTACCAACAACGGTGAAGCTATAGCGAATACAACAAATTTTTGTCGCATAGTCATGGCGTTAGCCCGAGGAATTTTTTCATATAAGAATACTAGCTCAATGATTGCTATGCATCTGTCACAGTTGTGACGATGGAAATCGAGGCACTGAGTTGGCAGTGGTATGAGTAACACTGACCACGAGGATGCTGTTCGGTTCTTGGTTTGAATCAATTCCGGTAGTTTGAATCAAGTAAACAGGTTACGATGCGTTGGGGAGTTGGCCAGGCAGCCGCTGTCGAACTCGTTCGATAGAGGAAAGTCCGGGCTCCAAAGGGCAGAGTGCCAGGTAACGCCTGGGGGGTGTGAACCCACGGAAAGTGCAGCAGAGAGCAGACCGCCTAAGCTATCTCAATTATTTGGGATGGCCGGTAAGGGTGAAAGGGTGCGGTAAGAGCGCACCGCGCTGGTGGCAACATTCAGTGGCAAGGTAAACCCCACTCGGAGCAAGATCAAATAGGGAAGCAATGTCGTGGCCCGCGATGCTTCCGGGTAGATCGCTAGAGATACGTGGTGACGCGTGTTCGAGATGAATGGCTGTCCATGACAGAACCCGGCTTACGGCTGACTCCCCACTTTCTACCACCATTGACTGATCCAGCTTCTGTTGAAGTTCGTGGACCTGCGTCCATACCGCCTTTTCCCTGTTTAATCCCTTTCTGTCTGCTTTCTGGTTGTTTTCTGTCTGAATTCTTTTCCCTGTCAGAGACACTCTTCAGTCGTTTGTAATCCCAGATAGCTGGTGAGTGGTTGCTATCGGCTCTTTTGGTATATTCAAGTGATTTCTATTATTTATTTGTTAAGTTGATGATTTATATGATTTTCATCATTCTGGAGGTGTTGTCTGCGAATTTCTCGCTAACTTATTGTCTTGGCAGGAGATTTCGCCGGAAATAATGCCGTTGGTAACTTGAAATGGTAACTCCGGAGAGCTAAAGTGGGGTTACTGGGCAGTCATGTGGGTTTTTGTGGGCCAACGTGGTGCAATTTCCAATGCAATTTTTTCAAAGCCAACCGAATGTTCTCAGGCACAACCTCATTGACGCTGGACGCAAAGGGCCGGATTGCAATTCCTGCGCGTTACCGTGCCCAGCTGAATGAGTTGTGTGGTGGCAAATTGGTTATTTCATACAACCCCTTTGATAAGTGTTTGCCCATATACCCCCACGATGAGTGGGTCGTGTGTGAGCAAAAAATGGAAGCTAAGCAGGATAACTCGGTTAAGTTCAGGTCTCTCCAACGATTCTTATACGCTCACACCAATGAGGTGGAAATGGACAGTAACGGTCGAGTACTTGTTCCTCAGTTATCCAGAGACGAAATCGATTTGGAAAAAGATGCCTTCTTGATTGGTCATGGGAAAAAGTTTGAACTTTGGAGCGCAGAGACGTGGTTACAAATTCGTGAGAAAGAAGATAAAGAGCTCATTGAAAGTCTTCGTTCGAGCTCTGAACGTATGGATATAGGTTTCTCACTCTGATGTCTGACGCCGGTGAACACATATCTGTATTAGCTGTTGAGGCCATTGAAGCACTTAACATAATGCACAACGGTTTTTATATTGATGCCACGTTTGGCAGGGGTGGTCATTCAGGTCAGATACTGGAACGCCTTGGTAATGAAGGGCGTTTACTTGCTTTTGATTGTGATGATCAAGCAGTGGAACATGCCCGAGTACGTTACGCAGATGATCCACGATTTACCATAATCAAGAGCAACTACAGTGAGATGCCCACTGCTGCTGCATCGCATATTTCAAATCGTAGTGTTGATGGTGTGTTGTTCGATCTGGGTGTGTCATCACCTCAGCTTGATCAGTCAGTGCGTGGTTTTAGTTTTGATAAGTCGGGTCCTCTCGATATGCGGATGGATCAGAGTGTCGGTCAGCCTGTGTCTGAGTGGCTGCCTACCGTATCGGTGGATGAGCTTGCGAGCATATTTCGCGAATATGGAGACGAGCGCTACGCCAGGCGTATCGCCAGAAGAGTGGTTGAAGCAGTTCAGGAAAAACCGGTCACTGATACGGTTGAGCTTGCAGAAATAATCAAAGCAGCCCATCCGCGTTGGGAAAAACACAAACACCCGGCAACGCGTTGTTTTCAAGCGCTGCGCATTTTTATTAATCGTGAGCTGGACCATTTAAAAATGGCACTTGAAAACTGTATCGATATTCTTCGACCGGGTGGCCGTATTGTGGTGATTAGTTTTCATTCTCTTGAAGATCGAATAGTGAAACGATTTTTTCGTGGCCCTGATAAAAACGCTGGTGTGCCACGTGGGTTGCCGGTGGCAGACAATGACACACCATGGGTATTGAAAAAGATCGGTGGTGCAATACGGCCCTCTGAAGAAGAGGTGGCTGCTAATCCTCGTTCGCGTTCTTCCGTTATGCGTATCGCTGAGAGGTTGGCATGAATAATTTGCGCACAGCAGTGATATGTCTGGCGGCGATAAATATCGTTACGGCTCTGGGTGTTGTCTACAACAAGCACAATAGTCGAATGTTGTTTAAAAAGACGCGAGTACTCAGCAGTGCTATCGATCGTGCCAATGTCGATTGGGGTAGATTGCAAATAGAAGAAAGCACGCTCGCGAGGTTCGGCAGGATAGAAGAACTCGCTACCAAAGATTTAAAAATGCGCTTGCCCGAACACACTGAAATCAAGACCGTCCTGAAATGAATCATATCCAGACATCTGCAGGCAAAAATATAGGTGTGGGTGACGGCAGCGGCCTTGGTGGTCGGCGTGCGTTTGTGTTGGGTGTGTTCTTATTGCTTGCGTTAGTTCTGGTGGGCCGGGCTTTTCAGTTACAGGTACTGGATAGAAGCTTTTATAAAAAGCAGGGTGATGTTCGTCAGATTCGTACTTTGCCACTAGCGGCACATCGTGGGATGCTGTTGGATCGCAATGGTGAGCCACTTGCGGTGAGCTCCCCGATTGATTCTATCTGGGCAGACCCACGTGAACTTTCAAAGTATGACGATGAAATCGATCTGCTTGGCTATGCCATTGAAATGGATCCGGCTCGTCTGCGGGAGATGGTTGCTAAAGGCCTTGAAAACAAGCGCGAGTTTATCTATCTGCGTCGCCATGTTCATCCGCGTACCGCCAAAGCACTTCAGGCACTAAGAGATCGTGACCAAATCAAAGGCGTCAACATTCAGCGCGAGTATGGTCGGTACTATCCTAGTGGTGAGATCACTGCGCATGTGCTCGGTTTTAACAATATTGATGATCAGGGCCAGGAAGGTCTGGAGATGGCATTCGATGACTGGCTCAAAGGTGAGTCAGGTAAGCGTCGTGTAGTCACAGATGTATTGGGTGATGCGATAGAAGATATCGAACTTGTGTCAGAGGCTCTGCCGGGTAGAGATCTGGTGCTCAGCATTGATAAACGAATTCAGTATCTGGCTTATCGTGAACTCAAGCAGGCAGTGCAGAGAAATGGTGCCAAGTCGGGCTCTGCAGTTGTACTCGATGCTCGGACTGGTGAGGTGTTGGCTATGGTCAATCAGCCGTCTTATAACCCTAATCGATTTTCAGAGCGAGCCGGTGGTACAAAACGCAACCGTGCAGTAACTGATGTACTTGAGCCGGGTTCAACTATTAAGCCGTTCACCATTGCAGCAGCTCTCGAGGCTGGTGAGTTCAGTATGAATGATGTGGTTGATACTGCGCCTGGCCGTTTTAATGTTGGTAAGTATGTTGTTCGTGATTACAAAAATTATGGTGAACTGTCGCTGACCGGTATCTTGCAAAATTCAAGTAACATTGGTGCCAGTAAAATATCTTTTCAGCTGGATAAGTCTACTCTGTGGAACACTTTTGATCGGCTCGGCTTTGGGCGAGCTCCATTAATTGAGTTTCCAGGGGCTGTGTCAGGCAAACTTCCGCATCATTCGAGTTGGTCTGTAGTTCGACAGGCGACAGTAGCTTACGGGTATGGTGTGAGTACTACCGTGCTTCAATTGGCTCGAGCGTATACCGCTTTGGCAAACGATGGACTAATGCCTGAAGTGACGTTTCAAAAGCTCAATGACGAGCCACGAGTAGAACGTGTCTTCAGTGAAGAAGTGGCTCGTGAAGTTCGTTCCATGATGCAGTCAGTGGTGGAGTCGGGTACCGGTAAAGCGGCGGGAATTCCAGGTTATACCGTTGCGGGCAAAACTGGAACGACTCATATATCAGAAAATGGTAGTTATGCAGATGACCGTTACATCTCGCAGTTTGCCGGTATGGTGCCGGCAGGCAATCCTGCGATGGTAGCGGTGATATCGATCATTGAGCCAAAGGGTCGCTACTATGGTGGTGAGGTTGCAGCACCTGTGTTTTCTAATATTTTAGCAGGGGCGCTTCGCCTGCGGAATGTTAATCCGGATGGCCGGCAGGTTTATAGCAAACAAGTTTCAATTGCAGGATTACCTGTGGATGAAGATCTGGAGCGTGCTGCCAGATGACCAACAGCGCATCCATAAACAACAATCCAACCGGTCAGAAGTTGTCTGTTCTGCTCGATGGTATTGCTGTTGTGTTGCCTGATGATGATCGAGAGATTTCCGGTGTGCAGGTAGATAGCCGCTGTGTCTCTGCTGGCGATGTTTTTATCGCACTGCAAGGAGAGACAGTACATGGTCTCGATTTCCTGCGGTCTGTTGTTGAGAAAAATGTGGCGGCTGTATTGATCGAGCGACAGGATGTGCGATGTGATGCAGAGAATCGCTCTGTATTAGCAGACGCTGCAGTCGTATTGATTGAAGTTGATGACCTGCTAGCTCAGACCGGTGTGATAGCGAGCAGATTTTTTGGTAACCCTTCATCATCTGTGAAGGTGGTCGGTGTAACAGGTACTGATGGAAAAACATCGGTCTGTCATCTTTTAGGGCAAGCATTGAATCTTAATCGAAGTAATTGTGGCGTGTTGGGCACACTTGGTTGGGGGTTTGGTGACCAAATGCAATCAACTGGGCTTACAACCCCGGATGCGGTTGTACTGCAGTCAGCACTTGCTGAAATGCTTGTGGCAGGCGCTAATACAGTTGCTATGGAAGTCTCGTCACATTCACTTGCACAGCATCGGGTCAACGGTATTGTGTTTGATATTGCAGTGCTGACGAATATCGGCCGTGATCATCTGGACTATCACGGTGATATGCAAAGCTACCGAGAGGCGAAAAAAGCACTTTTTTTTAAACCACAGCTTCGGGCAGCGGTGATTAATGCAGACGATGAGTTTGGTGCTTTGTTGTTGGAGCAGCTGCCAGGGATTGATGTTTATAGTTATGGGGCTTCTGAGCGTCAGGGCCAGTATGTTCGCTTTTGCAATGTAGAGCATAAGTCTGCAGGACTGAATTTTGATCTCGTTTATGACGATGAATCGTATCGGGTAAGCAGCAATTTAATTGGCAGTTTTAATGTACAGAATCTGGCGGCGACTTTCACTGTGCTGGTGGCGCTGGGAGTTTCACCTGATCTGGCGGTAGATTCATTAGCCAATCTAAAACCTGTGCCCGGACGTATGGAGGCAACAGTACTCGCCAGTGGTGCGGTAGTGATTGTTGACTATGCACACAATCCTCATGCACTTGAATCAGTGCTTGCTACGGTTTCGAATCATTGTGAAGGCAGGCTGTTTGTTGTATTTGGTTGTGGTGGTGATCGGGATCAGGGTAAGCGGCCACTGATGGGTAACATAGCCGAGAAATTTGCCGATGTTTGTGTCGTGACTGACGATAACCCACGGAGTGAATCTGGTGACGTGATTGTCGAGCAAATCATGGAAGGATTTAAAGTACGCCACAAAGTCACTATAGAAAGAGATCGAAAGACCGCAATTGAATTGGCTATGAGTCAGGCGGTTGATGGAGATTTTGTTGTTGTGGCTGGCAAGGGACACGAGGACTATCAGATTATCGGGCAACAACGATTGTCGTTTAGTGATAGTCAGGTGGTGCATGACTTTGCAGAGGCATCGGTATGACGCCTGTAACTCTGTCACAACTTGCTGCTGCTACCGATGGTGTATTGAATGGCGCTGATTGTTCGATAACGGCTTTTAGCACAGATACCCGGACTGTCGCTTCAGGTGATGTTTACTTTTGCCTGCGTGGTGAAAATTTTGATGGTCATGAGTTTGTACAGAATGCAATATCCAAAGGTGCGAAGGCTGTTGTCTGTGAAAAAGACTTAGAGGTAGATGTGCCGCAGTTGCTTGTCACTGATACCCGGAGCGCTTTCGGACGCTTTGCGATGTTGTGGCGACAACAGTTTGCTAAGCCAATTATCGGTGTTACCGGCAGTAACGGCAAAACCACAGTGAAACAGTTGCTTGCCAGTATTTTTGCACAGGCCGGCAAGGTTCACTGTACACGCGCTAACGATAATAACGAGATTGGTGTGCCACAAACACTTCTTGGCCTGAGTGAACAGCATGATTACGCCGTGGTTGAGATGGGTGCCAGTGATAAAGGTGAAATCGAATGGTTGGGCGAGTTAGTGAGGCCGACTGTATCTCTGATCACCAATGCAAGTGCGGCGCATCTTGAAGGGTTCGGTACCGCACAGTCCGTCGCTGAAGAAAAGGCGTGGATATACAAAAGCCTATCTGCAAACGGAACGGCGATTATCAATGCGGATGATCAATATGCTGATTACTGGAAGAGCGTTAGTGGAAAGTTGAAAGTTATAACTTTTGGCAAGACTGGTGAGGTGTTTGCTGAGCGAATTACCGATGGCTCCATACAGATACACTATGGTGGTGAAACTGTGCAGTGTAGTTATCAGTTGGCCGGTCAGCACAATGTGCAAAATGCGGCAGCAGCTGCTGCCTGTGCGATCGCCGCTGGTTTGTCACTTGAAGTTATAAAGATTGGCTTGGCATCGGCAGTGCCGGTTGCAGGGCGGTTGAATTTTTTGGATCTGACGAATGGGATTACTGCTATTGACGATACCTATAACGCTAATCCGGCATCTACTCGTGCAGCAATAAATGTTCTGGGTGAGTTCAAGGGTGGTCGCTACATAGCGCTTGGGGATTTGCTGGAGTTGGGTGCTGATGAGGTAATTGAGCACGAACTCATTGGTGAATATGCAAAAGCGAATAATGTTGATCGCGTGTTTGCTTACGGAAATCTTTCCAGGCATACAGTTGAGAAGTTTGGTGAAGGCGGGCTTTGGTTTCACAGCCAGGAAGATTTGATCGACTCGTTGTTGCGAGAGGTCTGTGATAACTGTGCTGTGTTGGTCAAAGGTTCACGTTCGATGAAGATGGAGCGTGTTACCTCTGCGCTGAGTGAACACTTTGCGAAATCTCGGTCAGGAGTATGTTGCCAGTGATGCTGCTGCTGTCAGAATGGCTTTCGCAATTCAATGATGGCTTTAATGTCATCCAATATATAACGCTACGCGCTATTTTTGCAGCGCTTACCTCTCTGGTGGCTTGTCTTGTTTTTGGGCCAACTATGATTCGATGGCTGCAGTCTGCGAGTATTGGTCAGAGTGTTCGGGATGATGGTCCGAGCACACATTTGTCCAAAGCCGGTACCCCCACAATGGGAGGTGCAATGATTCTTGTCGCTGTGGGAATCAGCGTACTGCTCTGGTCCGATCTGTCGGTGCGTTATGTCTGGGTGGTGTTGTTTGTTACAACGGCGTTCGGTGCTATAGGCTGGGTTGATGATTATCGAAAAGTGCTACTCAAGAATTCGGATGGATTATCCGCCTCTGCTAAGTTCTTCTGGCAGTCAGTAGCAGCGTTTGCCGCAGTGATGTTCATCTATATGACTGCTCACAGTACTGCAGAAGTCAGTTTGTTGATCCCTTACGTAAAGGATGTAACTGTTTATCTTGGTCTCTTCTTTATACCTTTCGCGTTCTTTGTCATTGTCGGAACCAGTAATGCGGTCAATCTGACCGATGGACTTGACGGGCTTGCCATCATGCCGTCAGTCATGGTCGCAGCAGCGCTTGGGCTATTCGCCTATGTGACCGGGCATGCGGTGTTTTCAAAGTATCTGGGTATCCCGGGTATTGCCGGAGTCGGTGAGTTAACAGTCTTTTGTTCAAGTCTTGTAGGTGCTGGCCTTGGGTTTCTATGGTTTAACACTTACCCGGCTCAGGTGTTTATGGGTGATGTAGGTGCATTGGCGATTGGTGCAGCGCTCGGGGTGATTGCGGTCCTTGTTCGGCAGGAGCTGGTGTTTTTTATTATGTGCGGGGTGTTTGTGATGGAGACAGTCAGTGTCTTCCTGCAGGTCACCTCCTATAAGCTTACTGGTAAACGAATTTTTCGAATGGCGCCGATTCATCATCACTTTGAATTAAAAGGCTGGCCGGAGCCCCGTGTCATTGTTCGATTCTGGATTATCACTTTCATATTGGTGCTGGTGGGTCTTGCCAGTCTAAAGATTCGTTGATATGACTGACTTGAATACTAAATATTTGATAGTGGGGTTAGGTCTCAGCGGACTATCTGTTGTTCGTTACTTGACGCGGATCGGTGCATCATTTGATGTTGCTGAGACTAACGTCGATCGATTTCACCAACAGTTAAAGAGTGAACCTGCCTTAGAAGGTGTTTTTCATCACTCAGGAAAGCTCACTACAGAACTCCTGATGGAATACGGTTGTGTTGTTGTGAGTCCTGGTGTTTCTGTTCGAACAGAGGTTTTCACACTGGCGCGTGACTCGGGTGTAGAGGTAATTGGCGATGTTGAATTGTTTGCGCGTGCTGTTACCAAGCCAGTGATTGCGGTTACCGGTTCAAACGGTAAGAGCACGGTGGTCAGTATGGCAGGTGAGCTACTAAATGCTGCCAATATCAATGCAACAGTAGTTGGAAATGTTGGTGTTGCGTGTCTTGATAGCTTGCAGGATGACTCCATTGACGTTTTCGTAATTGAATTGTCCAGTTTTCAGCTGGAGACGACATCATCGTTGCAACCAAAAGTCGCCAGTGTATTAAATGTTAGTGCCGATCATCTTGATCGTTATGAAGGACTTGATGATTATGCTGAGGTTAAGCGTAGTATTTATCGTAACGCGCAGCATGTTGTTATCAATCTGGATGACATCAAGACAGTCCCTGTTGACCTTGCTTCTTCAGGCAGTGTCGTCAGTTTTAGCGCATCTAGTAAGGATGCTGACTGGACTATCGTTGGTGAGTCGAGCAATGATTCAGTGTTATCCGGCGGTTCAATAGCTGAGATTGCTGCGAGTGATGTCAAGGCTGCCGGAATTCATAACAGTATCAATGCGCTGGCAGCAATGGCTCTGGCCTCACTGTTGATTGATGCAGACAAGAAACATATGAGTGCGATTTTTACGCAAGGGTTTTCAAGGTTTACCGGCTTACCGCACCGAACCAAATTAGTATGTGAGGCGGATAATATTCGTTGGATCAATGATTCAAAGGGCACCAATGTTGGAGCCACAGTGAGTGCAATAAAAGGTATGGCTGCTCCTGTTGTATTGATAGCGGGCGGTCGAGGTAAGAATGCTGATTACGCACCACTTCGCGATGCAATAGCGGAATACTGTACTGCGGTAATTTTAATCGGTGAAGATGCAGAGACAATCCGCGCAAGCATTGAAGCAATGGTTCCGGTGTATATGGAGAAGTCTATGCAGGATGCAGTCAGCCGGGCAGCTGAGATTTCCAAGCCAGGAGAATGTGTGTTGTTATCTCCAGCATGCGCAAGCTTTGACATGTTCAAGAATTTTGAAGAACGTGGTGATGTATTCGAAACCGAGGTGAAAAAACAATGCGCTTAGGTTACGAGCAGCATGGAGCCGATGTTGAAGTATTGACGGAACAGCAACGTTTTGACTGGGTTCTGTTTGGTTTGCTAGGCGTGCTCGCAGCCGTTGGGCTGGTGATGGTTTTTTCTGCGTCGATCGCGCAGGCTGAGCGTGTACTAAATGATGCAACTTATTACGGTAGGTTGCAGGGAATATATTTGGCTATCGCTTTTATAGCGGCCTATGCAGCGTGGCGTACACCATTGGATGTACTCGAGGAGTATGGTCCGGTTTTATTGTGCTTGGGTTTTGTACTGTTGGTTTTGGTCTTACTGCCATTCATTGGTAAGAGTGTTAACGGCAGTCGACGATGGATTAATCTGGGTGTGTCATTTCAACCTTCCGAGTTCTTCAAGTTAGCCATTATTGTTTATCTTGCCGGTTTCTTCGTGCGTAGAGGCGGGCAGATAAAAACAGACGTATATGTATTTCTCGCACCACTCGCTATAGCGGCAGTAGCCGCTGGGCTTCTGCTGGCAGAGCCTGATTTTGGGGCAACCGTTGTGGTCGGTGCGACAGTGGTGGCAATGATGTTTGTAGCAGGTTGCCGATGGCGGCACTTCTTGCTCACGCTGGTGGTTGTGGTGCCACTTGGGATATTAGCAATACTTGTTTCACCATACAGAAAGACACGCTTATTAAGTTTTGTGAATCCCTGGGATGACCCGTTTGCAACTGACTTTCAGCTAACGCAATCTTTGATCGCAGTGGGGCGGGGTGCATGGGATGGAGTTGGGCTTGGTAATAGTGTGCAAAAAATGGCATATCTGCCCGAGGCCCATACCGACTTTGTATTTGCAGTCTTTGCAGAGGAATTTGGATTTATCGGTGTAGCAGCATTGATTGTGCTCTTTTCTCTGATTGTTGCTCGATGTTTCAAGATAGCCCGCGATGCAGATAGAGCAGGCCTGGTATTCGGATCACACATTGCGACCGGTGTGGGATTCTGGTTTGGTTTTCAGGCATTCATCAATATTGGTGCAAACATGGGTGTTTTGCCAACTAAGGGCATTACGCTTCCACTCTTTAGTTATGGCGGCAGTAGTGTGCTCGCTGTTGGAATCGCATGCGGGTTGGTTATGCGAGTCAACAGAGAAGTTGCAACACAGACTGAAGCTGACTTAGCGCGTGGAGTTGCGGAACGTGTTGAGAAGTTATCCGGCAAAGCGGGTTCTGTTAGAGCAGGGTCTGGCAAGGCGGTGTTGCAGAATGTCTAACGCCACTGTGGTCATAGCAGCTGGAGGTACTGGCGGGCACGTGTTTCCAGCACTTGCTGTCGCCAAGGTATTGCGCGAACGCGATATACCTGTTGTTTGGGTTGGCAGTGAAGCCGGACTTGAGCATCGGTTGGTACCGGAGCACGGATTCTTGTTAAAGCAGATTAAGGTATCCCCTCTCCGTGGTGGTGGCTGGCTGCGAAAACCAATTGGACTATTGAATTTGGTTAAAGCCGTAGTCAGTTCACTGAAAATTGTTCGAGCTGAAAAGGCGAGCACAGTACTTGGTATGGGTGGATATGTTTCTGGTCCTGTATGTCTTGCGGCAAAAATGAGTGGCTGCCAAATGGTAGTGCATGAGCAAAATGCCGTGCCGGGATTCACCAACCGCGTGTTGAAATCTTTTGCAAACAAAGTGCTTGAGGCAATGCCAAACACTTTTATCAATGATAAGAAAGTGATCTGTACTGGTAACCCGATTAGAAAAGAACTTTTAGCTGTCGACGAGCCTCCTGTTCGATACAGTAACAGAGAGGGCCGATTGCGGATTCTTGTTGTCGGTGGAAGCCAGGGAGCACGAGCATTGAACCAGCAGGTACCAGGCGCATTGGCGTTAGTTGAAGATGCTATGGATGTTATTCATCAATGTGGTTCATCATGGTACGAAGAAACACAATCCAACTATGGCGATTCAATCCATAAGTGTGATGTAAGAGAATTTATAGACGATATGGCGGAAGTTTATAGTTGGGCTGACGTTATCATTTGTCGCTCTGGTGCGATGACAGTAGCAGAGATCGCTGCTGTAGGTCTTGCTTCAATCCTGGTGCCGTATCCTGCTGCAGTGGACGATCATCAAACAGCTAATGGTGCTTTTCTGGTTAAGGCTGGTGCTGCTGTAATGATTAATGAGAGTGATCTGTCGGCAGAATCACTTGCCGCACAACTCCAGAGTTTCGATCGAGAAAAACTAACTTCTATGGCTGTTAATGCAAGAGCAGTTTCCAAACGTGACGCGACTGATCGTGTCATTGCCGAGCTTGTTGAGGTTGCTGCATGAGCGTTGTTGCCAACAGTTCACAGAGCTGGATGCGCCGTATAGACCATGTTCACTTTGTGGGCATCGGTGGTGTAGGCATGGGTGGTATTGCTGAGGTCATGGTGAACCTTGGCTACAGTGTCAGCGGGTCAGATATGACGCGTAATGCGTTAGTAGAGCGGCTCGAATCTCTGGGTGCTCGTGTCTTTAAGGGGCATGATGCTGCCAATGTAGAAGGAGTCGATGTGGTCGTTGTTTCATCTGCGATATCTGAAGATAACCCGGAAGTAGAGCTTGCAAGAAAGAATCGAATACCGGTTATCAGGCGGGCTGAAATGTTGGGTGAGTTGATGCGATTCAAACAAGGTATAGCAGTAGCCGGCACGCATGGAAAAACCACCACAACCAGTTTGGTGGCCAGCCTGCTGACCGAAGGTGGAATGGATCCCACTTATGTGATTGGCGGCAAGTTAAATAGTTCTTCGACCAACGCCTATCTTGGGCAGTCAGAGTGGTTGGTAGCTGAAGCGGATGAGAGTGATGCGTCGTTTCTGTCGTTGCAGCCGGTAATCGCAATCGTTACCAATATTGATGCGGATCACTTGTCTTCGTACGAGAATGATTTTGACAGACTAAAAAGCGCATTCGTAGAGTTTCTGCAACATCTGCCGTTTTACGGCCTTGCAGTGATGTGTGTCGATGATGAAGAAGTGCGTGTGCTTGTAGATCGTATTTCCAGACCAGTGATGACCTACGGCTTTAGTGAAGATGCTGATGTACGTGGAATGAACTTTCGTCAGGATAAAATGAAATCCTGCTTTGATGTGAAGTTGCCCGATGGCACTGAGATGCGACAGATAACGCTTAACTTGCCAGGTAAGCACAATGCACAAAATGCGTTAGCTGCCGTGGCTGTAGGTTGGGAGCTTGGGTTGCGAGCGCAGAACATGCGGCGTGCCTTTCAGAATTTTGCAGGCATTGGTCGTCGTGCGCAGCCACTCGGTGCGTTGTTACTTGAAGACGGTCAGGCTGAACTGATAGATGATTACGGTCATCACCCGCGTGAAGTAGCGGCAACACTTGAGGCAATCAAGAACGGCCGGCCGAATAACAGACTGGTTGTGGTTTTTCAGCCGCATCGATATACGCGTACACGCGATTTGTTTGATGACTTCATTGAAGCACTCAGTGACGCCGAAGTATTGGTGCTGTGTGAAGTGTATCCAGCAGGTGAAGCACCTATTGCCGGTGCCGATGGTCGTGCATTGGCGCGTGCAATCAGACAACGAGGCGTTATAGATCCGATTTTTGTCTCTGAAATTGAGCAGGTCGCTAAGACACTTGAAGGTGTATTAATTCCGAATGATGTAGTGCTAACCCTTGGAGCGGGATCAATAGGAGCTGTGGCTGCCGGATTGCCCGAGCACTTTGCGACGTCGGGCAGAGCGAATGCGGTTCAACCGGAGGTCAATAGTGGAGGAAGTTGATTTTGGTCGTGTTGCTGTGCTGATGGGTGGTTGGTCTGCAGAGCGTGAGGTTTCTCTGTCGAGTGGTCGTCAGGTGCTTGATGCTATGCAGGGGGTGGGTATTGATGCATTTGCGGTTGATGTTGAACGCCATGAGTTAAGTGAAGCGCTAGTTGGAAAATGTGATCGTGTATTTAACATATTGCATGGCACCTGGGGTGAAGACGGGCGTATTCAGGGACTGCTGGAAACACTGGATGTTCCTTATACAGGGACTGGCGTTATGGGCAGTGCATTGACTATGGATAAAAATCTGACAAAAGCCGTGTGTCTACAACAAGGTATTGCTACACCTGCATGGCGTATAGTCAGGCGTGAATCTGAGTTTGAAACCGCAGCATCCGAGATTGGCAGTGAATGCGGTTATCCGATTGTGGTTAAGCCTGCCAGTGAAGGCTCCAGTGTCGGTGTATCCATCGCACACGAAAATGAGTTGACTGAGGCTTACAATCTGGCTGCAAAGTATGGCGATGTAATCGTCGAACAATTTATTGAGGGCAGTGAAATAACTGCTGCAATTTTAAATGGTGCGGCATTGCCGTTGATTAAAATATCAACGCCGCGTGAGTTTTATGATTTTGAAGCGAAGTATCAGGAAGACTCGACTGTCTACGATTGCCCGTGTGGGCTATCGGCAGAAGCTGAGAAAGTAATCCAGGACACTGCCCTGAAAGTATTTGAAATCACTGGTTGTGAGGCGTGGGGCAGAGTTGATTTCCTGCTGGATAGCGCCGGCAATCACTATCTTTTAGAAGTAAATACAGCGCCGGGCATGACGGATCATAGTCTTGTGCCAATGGCAGCTGCCGCTACGGGATTGGATTTTGCCGAACTCGTTATTCAAATTCTGACAACCACAGTTGAAACACATTGAACAACGTGCAAGTAAGCCAGGCCAATCTAAACCGGCGCAGAGACTATACAACAACGCTGCCTGTTCAGTCAGAACGAGTATTGCCTTCGTTTGGTCGTGCTCTGGTGGTAGGGGTGTTTGCGTTGATTGCGATTTTTCTAGCGCAACTTGCCATTGATCATTTCAGAAATCCGGGGCGCTTTCCGATTCGAAGTGTTGTGGTCGAAGGGGTTTACCAGTTCGCTGATAAAGAAGTCATGCGTGATCGAGTGATGACACAAGCTTCTAAGGGATTTTTTAATCTCGATATTGAAAATATACAGCGCAATGTAGAGCAGTTGCCATGGGTGAAAAACGCCTATGTTCGGCGAGTGTGGCCGGAAAGCATCACGGTACACGTAGAGGAGCATAAGCCCATTGCAAGATGGGGTGACAGATCTCTGGTAACGGCCGGTTTTAAACTCTTCTCTCCACCTCAGCTGAGTAGTGCTCCTGAACCTGAACTGCAGGAACTGGTTGATGGTCTGCCGTTGTTGTATTCACCTGAGCGCCGCCATGTTCCATTGTTAAAGTTGCTGAATGAAACCAAATCAATGCTGGATGCAGTTGATGCGCCACTGGAAGGAATGGTTGAGGATGAGCGTAGATCCATAACGCTGCACCTTAAGAATGATGTGAAAGTTGTTATTGGTCATAGAGAAGTAAACAAAAGAATAAAAAGGTTTTCGGAGATATTTCGACCATACGTCGCCCCCGTGTATGACGACATTGCGAAGGTTGATATGCGTTACACAAACGGATTTTCCATGGCGCGCAAGAGTACCGTTTCTGAAAATTTGAGGGTTCAGTGAGATGGCGGGTAATCAGGATCAAAGAATTGTTGTAGGTCTGGATATCGGGACAACCAAAATTGTTGCTATTGTGGCAAAGGTTGTCGATGACGAACGTATTGAGATTATTGGTCTTGGTCACAGACCATCTCAGGGTCTTAAAAAAGGCGTCGTTATCAATATTGAATCAACTGTCAGTGCGATTCAGGATGCGGTAAATGAAGCAGAGCTCATGGCTGGAGTTCAGATCGGCTCAGTGTATGCGGGAATTGCCGGTAGTCATATAAAGAGTATGAACTCACACGGTATTGTTGCCATTCGTGATGGTGAGGTAACTGCAGGAGACGTTGAGCGTGTTATTGATGCAGCCAAGGCGGTAGCCATTCCGGCTGATCAGAAGATACTGCACGTGCTGCCCCAGGAATTTATTATCGATAACCAGGAAGGTATTCGAGAACCGATAGGTATGTCTGGAGTACGACTTGAAGCCAAAGTGCATCTGGTGACAGGCTCGGTCAGTGCCGCGCAGAATATAGCCAAGTGTATTCAGCGTTGTGGACTTGAAGTTGATGACATCATCCTGGAACAGCTGGCGTCGTCTTACTCTGTTCTTTCTGAAGATGAGAAAGATCTTGGTGTTTGTCTGGTAGATATTGGTGGAGGTACAACCGATATTGCTGTGTTTACCGATGGGGCAATACGACACACAGCTGTCATTCCGATAGCTGGTGATCAGGTGACCAACGATATTGCAGTTGCAGTGCGTACACCGACACCCCATGCGGAAGATATAAAAGTTCGCTATGCCTGCGCTTTGCAGCAGCTTGCCTCTCCTAATGACATTATTGAGGTACCAGGTGTTGGGGACCGCGACCCCAAAGAACTTGAAAGTCAGGTGCTGGCGGAAGTCGTAGAAGCTCGTTATGAAGAGCTGTTAACACTTGTGCAGGAAGAGTTACGTCGTAGTGGCTATGACGAGTTATGTGCATCCGGAATAGTTTTAACCGGTGGAAGTTCAAAGATTCAGGGAGTGGTTGAATTGGCTGAAGAGGTTTTTCATATGCCAGTCAGGCTGGGAGAGCCGCAAAATATTTCTGGTTTGGTAGATGTAGTCTGTAACCCCATACACGCGACGGGAGTCGGGCTGCTTATGTATGGACAAAAATCAGGTGGTTCTAAGCTGGAAAGTAATGCAAGGGGAGGAGTGACAGAGGATGGAGTGTTTGAACGAATGAAGGCATGGTTCAAGAGAAATTTCTAAAAATTTAATTTTATAAAATAACCGAGGGTGAAGAGAATGTTTCAATACGATACAAAAGATCCGCAAGCTGCAGAAATCAAGGTAATGGGTGTTGGCGGTGGCGGTGGTAATGCCGTTGATCACATGATGAACGCCAACATACAGGGCGTTGAGTACATCTGTGTTAATACTGATGCGCAAGTACTATCTAAAATGGGTGCAAAGAACACAATTCAGATTGGTTCTGAAATTACCAATGGGCTAGGTGCCGGAACCAATCCTGATGTTGGCCGTCAGGCGGCACAGGAAGATAGAGATCACATTCATCAGGTAATCAGTGGCGCAGATATGCTGTTTCTGACGGCGGGTATGGGTGGCGGTACAGGTACTGGTGCGATTCCTGTGATTGCATCAATTGCCAAGGATCTTGGTGTGTTAACAGTTGCAGTTGTGACTAAGCCATTTCCATTTGAAGGTGGCAAGCGCAAGAAGGTGGCAGAAGATGGTCTGGTTGAACTGCGCCAGCATGTAGATTCATTGATCGTAGTGCCTAATGAAAAATTGCTTACCAACTTGCCGAACAATGTCACTATGCTGCAGGCATTTAAAGCGGCTAATGATGTGTTGAAAAATGCAGTGCAGGGTATTGCTGAAATCATCACTAATCCTGGTTTGATCAACGTTGACTTTGCGGATGTAAAATCAGTGATGTCTGAAATGGGTCAGGCCATGATGGGTACTGGCAGCGCCCACGGTGAAGATCGTGCAGCTGATGCAGCACGTGCAGCAACTGAAAGTCCGCTGCTCGATGACATCAACCTCAAAGGTGCTCGCGGTATTATCTGTAACATCACTGCCGGTGCTGACTTGTCTATCCGTGAGTACGAGACTGTCGGTGATGTTTTGGCAGGAATAGCGTCAACAGATGCGAATGTCGTGATCGGTACCTCTATTAATAGCGATATGGAAGGTGAGATTCGGGTAACTGTGGTGGCCTCTGGTCTTGAAGGCGAGCGGGTACGCAAGCCAATGCGTGTTGTTCGTTCCAGCGATGGTCGAAAATCTTTGGATGCTATGCCTGCATCTGCTAGCGCACGGGACGCTGATATTCCAGCGCAGGCTGGATTCAGTCAGTACGAAAAACCAGCGGTTGAGCGTGCCTCACGTAAAGTCGCCTCGAAGCGTGTTGTTCAAGATGTCAGGTCTGATCGTGAAAGAGGTCATGAACTGCCTCGCAAGCAACGGGTATCTCGCCCTGATGCTGTGAGCTATGACAACCCCGGTGATGGCGAGATGACTTATCTTGATCTGCCGACTTTCCTGCGTAAGCAGGCAGACTAGATCACAAACTGCCACCAACATGGTTGGTGTTGATAACTATCGCGGCAGCTTTTGCCGCGATGCCATGCAGTTGGTTACCATCACTTAAGACTTCTGGAGGTAAAAATCCCCTTCCTTTAACATTCGCGGTTCGTGGTTGGACTCGACTGTTCAGCATAAGTCCGGATTCGGTCGTACAAAATAATAACTAGCTCAATACTTAAGCTGCCTAGAATAAGGATAATAAGAAGGTGATCTGCCAACGAACCTTAAACAATCCCATACACGCTACCGGCGTCGGACTGCACTCTGGCCGCAAGGTGTACCTGACTTTGTCACCAGCGCCGGTTAATACCGGTATTGTGTTCCGCCGTCATGTCGGCGATCGTGTTGCGAACATCGAAGCGACTGCAGTAAATGTGGTTTCAACCGAACTTGCGACCACTATCGGGGATGACGAAGGCAATACCGTATCTACAATTGAACATCTAATGGCCGCTTTTGCCGGGCTTGGAATCGACAACTGTTTTGTCGACGTCAGTGCTCGTGAGGTGCCAATCATGGATGGCAGCTCCGCACCATTTATCTTCCTGATTCAGTCTGCTGGAATAAAAGAGCAGGTAGCTGCAAAGCGGTTTATCCGCATCAAAAAACCACTTTTTGTAGAAGAAGACGACAAATGGGTCAGATTTGATCCATATGACGGCTTCCGTGTGAACTTTGAAATCAATTTCAAGCACCCGGCAATAGCTGAAGGTTCACAACGTGCCACTATTGATTTCTCATCGTCTTCATTTGTTCGCGAGATCAGCAGAGCGAGAACGTTTGGCTTTATGAGCGATATTGAAGCACTGCGTGAGCGAAATCTGGCGCTTGGTGGCTGCCTTGATAACGCGATAGTTGTAGACAATTACAAGGTTCTGAATACCGATGGTCTGCGCTATGGCGATGAGTTTGTTCGCCATAAGATACTCGATGCGATCGGTGACTTATTTCAACTTGGGTGCGGAGTTATCGGTGAATTCTCCGGATACAAGTCTGGCCATGGGTTAAACAATATGTTGGTTCGTGAACTTCTTGCGAAGCCGGACGCCTGGGAAGAAGTAACTTTCGACGAAGATCAAAGCCCGATCGCCTACACACAACCGCTGGTGTCTGCAACGCCCGAGCTTGCCCCAGCCTAGCAACACGCGCCTTAAGGACAGACCCAAGAGTTGATTAAACTACCCGGCCGGAGGCCTTGCCTCTGGCTTCGGGACTGTTCTCGCTTGTACATCAACGACAGTCAGGTTTTCCTGGGAGAAAACTTCAATGATTTCAGTATTGTAAAAGCGCATGCGACTGGTCCACTCGGGCGCATCTGAGAATATCGTCAGCTTGCCGTTGTCCAGATTGGCGTAACTCACCTTCTGCACGAACTCTGCAGGCAGCGCTTTCGCCAGAATTTTTTTCAACTGATTCCATTGGCGGGACCGCCGCACGACCTCAGAATCGAGAAAGCTGTTGATCTCTTGCATATCAACAGTGTAGCTAAGTTATTCAGGCACAGCCAATCGATTGACTCATTCCTGCAAAGACCTGAGCGTCAAAATTGCATAGTTGTCTGGTTGGTTTTGGGTTTGGTCTGGATAAATGCGCTTACGCCCCCATGCTCCTTGTAACGAGGAAATTGATGCTGCGGCAGTATATCGGGTCCAATCTGATAGCCAAACTGATATTATTCTCAAGATTTCAAACACACTGACGGGCGCATGAGCGACCGTACGCAACGCCCGCAACGCACAATCTGCAAATACGGTGCAGGGGCGACCATGATTGGTAGGCCAAATGTTAGGTAACTTAGTTAAAAAGTTTGTGGGCAGTCGAAATGACCGTCTCGTTAAAGAGTATGCCCGGACTGCGGACAGGGCGACTGCACTGTCTGACGAAATGGCAGCGCTTTCAGATGAGCAGCTGAAAGCCAAAACCGAAGAGTTCAAAACTCGACTGGAAAACGGTACCACGCTGGATGATTTGTTGCCCGAGGCTTTTGCCGTTGTGCGAGAGGCTGGTACCCGGTCACTCGGCATGCGCCATTATGATGTGCAGTTTATTGGTGGTGCAGTTCTGCACGACGGCAAAATTGCTGAAATGCGCACCGGTGAGGGTAAAACCCTGGTGGCGACTACGGCCGTTTATTTGAATGCGTTGCAGGGCCGCGGCGTGCACGTTATTACAGTGAATGATTATCTTGCGCAGCGTGATTCTGACTGGATGGGTAACCTCTATCGATACATGGGTTTAACTGTTGGCGTTATTATCAGCGGTATGTCATCAGAAGCAAGGCGAGAAGCCTATGCCTCTGACGTCACCTACGGCACCAACAATGAATTCGGCTTCGACTATTTGCGTGACAACATGGCGCTCAGCACTGAAGATAAAGTGCAGCGTGATTTATACTTTGCGATTGTCGATGAAGTTGACTCGATACTTATCGATGAAGCACGAACTCCACTGGTAATCTCCGGGCCAACTAACGAAAGTAGTGAAACCTACGGCAAGATAAATCGGGTTGTTCCAAACCTTGAAGCGGTTGTAGAGGAAGAGGGTCCGGGTGATTACACCATTGAAGAAAAATCAAAACAGGTTTTTCTAACAGAATCCGGTATGGACCGCATTGAGTCGTTGCTTGTTGAGCAGGACTTATTAGAAGAAAACGATAGTCTCTATGATGCCTCCAACATCAGCTTGCTGCATCATTTGAATGCGGCACTACGGGCGCATGCAATCTTCAAGAAAGATATTGACTATATTGTCAGCAATGATCAGATCGTGATCGTTGATGAGTTTACAGGTCGCACTCTAGCAGGTAGAAGATGGTCAGATGGTTTGCACCAGGCAATTGAGGCAAAAGAAGGTGTAACTATCCAGCAGGAAAACCAGACGCTCGCCTCTATCACCTATCAAAACTACTTCAGGCTCTACGAGAAGCTTGCCGGTATGACCGGTACTGCTGACACAGAGGCTTTTGAATTTGAACAGATCTATGGTTTAGAGGTAGTGGTAATCCCGACCAACAAGAAGATGGTTCGTGATGACAAAGGAGATTTAATCTACCTGACACAGCGCGAAAAATACGATGCCATAGTGGAAGATATTGAGTCTTGCGTACAGCGTAAGCAACCTGTGCTGGTCGGTACTACATCGATTGAAACATCTGAATATCTTTCAGACTTGTTAAAGAAGAAAGATATCCCGCATGAGGTTTTAAACGCAAAGCAGCATGAGCGTGAAGCGCAGATTATCGCCGACGCTGGTAGACCTGCTGCTGTTACCATTGCCACCAATATGGCCGGCCGCGGTACCGATATAGTGCTTGGTGGTAATCTCGAGACTGAACTTGGCAGCCTTGAAAACGTCACTGCCACAGATAAATCAGCACGCACATCGGCATGGGACAAGCGCCATGCTGAAGTTCTGGAAGCCGGTGGTTTACATATTATTGGTACAGAGCGTCATGAAAGCCGCCGTATTGATAATCAGTTGCGTGGTCGTTCCGGTAGACAGGGTGATGCTGGTTCATCGAGATTTTATCTCTCTCTTGAAGACAACCTGATGCGTATATTTGCATCGGAGCGTATCGGTAACATCATGCAGAAGCTTGGCATGGAAGAGGGAGAAGCTATAGAGCACAAGTTAGTTACCCGTGCTATCGAAAATGCTCAGCGTAAAGTAGAAGGTCACAACTTTGATATTAGAAAGCACTTGCTTGAATATGATGATGTAGCCAACGATCAACGTAAGGTCATTTACGAGCAGCGAGATGAGATCATGGAGGCTGAAGAGGTTACCGATACTGTTGATGCGATGCGTGAAGATGCAGTTGAAACATTAATGGCGGGGTATGTTGTACCTGGATCGCTTGATGATAGCTGGGATCTTGAAGGGGCTTCTGCAGATATTAAAGAGAAGTTCGATCTGGAAATCGACCTCAAAGCCCATCTGGAGCAGGAGCCAGATTCGGATGAAGATGATCTGAACGAGTTTGCCACGGAAAAGCTTGCAGAGAAGTACAAGCAAACAGAAGAGCTGGCTGGTAGTGAGACGTTGCGACGTTTTGAAAAATTTGTTTTGCTCAAAACACTTGATGACCATTGGAAAGAGCATCTTGCATCGATGGATCATTTGAGGCAAAGCGTAAACCTGCGTGGCTATGCGCAAAAGAATCCTAAGCAGGAATACAAACGTGAATCGTTTGAATTATTTTCTGCAATGCTCGATGAATATAAGAAAGATGTTGTGGGCACGCTCGCTAAAGTGCAGGTAAGAGACCCAGAGGAAGTAGCTGCTGCTGAAGCAGAAGCTGAAGCCCAACGTCCTCAAGAAGTTAATTATGAGCATGCGGCCGCTACTAGCCCGACGGCGTCGACACCACCTGCATCTGCCGCACCTGGTGCATCACAGGCAGCCGGGCAAGCTGCTGCAGGCGCCACAACCGAAGAGACTTACGTGCGCGACCAGCCTAAAGTCGGTCGTAACGATCCGTGCTGGTGTGGTTCAGGCAAGAAATTTAAACGCTGTCATGGTGAGTTGAGCTAGCGCTGCAGCCTGGATTACTGTTGCATGTAGGTTTGTCTAAATGCAGGCCTAGTATGGGCAATTGCTAACGGTCGCTCCGGTAGTTATTTGCTGAACGGTTAATTAGAATGTCCCGGACTCTTTCGTTTGGGATGTGTGGATGCCTAAAAACTCTCCAGCCTTTCTGGCTTTCTCAGGTGGTGTCGTATGCCTGTAGGACTAACCCGCCCTGTTACCTTGCTGCCAGTACGTGGTTTGCAGCTCGCTGCCTGTGCCAGTGGCATAAAAACCAATGGTAGTGCTGATATGGTCTTGATGGTTGCGGGTGAAGGAACCCAGTCAGCTGCTGTGTTTACACAAAACGCCTATTGCGCTGCACCGGTGGAAATTGCCAAAAGGCACATGCAGCTTGCAAGTTGTAGTGCTTTGTTGATTAATTCTGGTAACGCCAACGCAGGTACCGGGCAACAGGGTGAGGCAGATGCGCTGACACTTTGTGGTCAGGTGGCGCAAAGTCTTGGCATTCAACAGCAACAAGTGTTGCCATTCTCAACCGGCGTCATCAGTGAGCCGTTGCCTGTAGCTCTAATGCAATCTGGTGTTGATCAACTGATACCTGCGCTGTCTGAGGATAATTGGCTTGCAGCAGCAGACGCCATAATGACAACAGATACAGTCGCTAAAGGGATATCAGTGCAGTGTACGATAGACAATCAAACGTTGACCATAACCGGGATTTCGAAAGGCTCTGGTATGATTCATCCAAACATGGCAACCATGCTCGCTTTTATGGCGACGGATGCAGCGGTTGATCCCTACTCGCTGCAGCAGTTGATCCAGTCAGTTTGTGATAATACGTTTAATTGCATAACTGTTGATGGAGATACCTCTACTAATGATGCATTCGTGTTGATGGCCACCGGTGCTGCTGACAGTCGGCTTCTAAGCCCGTCACACCCGGAGTGGGGTATTTTTGTAGAGTCAGTAGAAAGAGCAGCACTTCATCTGGCGCAATCTATTGTTCGTGATGGTGAGGGTGCGACAAAATGCATTGAAATACAGGTTAACGGCGGCAGGTCTATGGAAGATTGTCGGCAGGTGGCTTTTACTGTGGCGCATTCGCCTCTAGTTAAAACGGCATTTTTTGCTGGTGATCCGAATTTGGGGCGCATACTAGCGGCTGTTGGACGAAGCAAAGTCGAAAATCTGGATATGCAGCAGGTTTCACTACACATAGGGAATTTACCAGTGCTTGAACATGGTGAACCGTCCCCTCAGTATGATGAGCAACAGGCGGCTCTGGTAATGGCTGAAGAAGATGTGGGTATTCAGATTGATCTCGGTATGGGAGATGAATCAAGCCGCATCTGGACGACCGATCTGTCTTATGACTATGTCAAAATCAATGCTGAGTATCGAAGCTAATTACTCAGAGCACACCTGTGGCGTCCATGGGCGTTGTCGTTCTTGCTCAATACCAACGGCATAGCTTAGCTCTCAAAGCGCATCCACCATTTTTATAATTGGTAGATGCGCCTCCAGCTTATACCATCCTACGTATTAACATTGCGTTTGGTCTAGAAGGTACCATTGCAAAGCATACGAAGCGCCTTTAGGAGGGTGTCGCCAAAGCATTTTTTTGACTATATTTTAATACACGTACCCAAAGCCAAGTCACTCTCCCGGGAGAATGACAAAAGCGGCACTGGTTAAGGTCATGTGATAGTCACTAAAACCTTTGACGATACCCTCTTTTGGGGAAACTCAAACACACCATGTGCACCGTAGGAATTTTCTAGCTACCTAACTGATTTGCTCTTTTCTTCGCAACTTTAAGCAGATGTTCGTGTAATTTCTTGACTTGAAGATCAACCGCTTTGGTAGTGCTGCTGTTAAAAATTACATCATCTGCCACTGCCAGCCTCTGCTCTCTTGTGGCTTGACTGGCGAGTATGCTTTCTGCTTGTTCAGCAGTGCAATTGTCTCGCTCCATGACTCTTTGAATTTGCAGCTTGGGTTCGACATCAACAATAACAACACGGTCGTAACTTTTTTCCTGGCCGGTTTCAACTAACAGCGGAATAACCACAACAGCATAAGGCGTGGTTGAGTGATCTAGCTCCTCAAGTCGTTCGTTAGTAGCGTCGCGAATTAATGGATGAAGGATAGACTCAAGGTCTAGTCGTGCTGATTCATCAGAGAAGACAATTTTACGAAGCTGTTTACGATCCAGTGCACCAGTATCGTCAAGTATGGTTTCACCAAAGCGATCAACAACACGTTGTAAGCCAATAGTCCCTGATGCTACAACTTCACGCGCCAGAATATCGGTGTCGATGATTGGAATACCGTATTCTGCGATAGCGTTGCTAACTGTTGTTTTACCGCTGGCGATTCCGCCACTCAATGCAACCCGCATCATGGCGCGGGCTTTTCGGTTTGGTGCATTAAGTTAGTTTGTTGACTTGGACGAAGCTGGTGTCTTGTCCTATTGCAGGCCCATCTGCCCTGTGTACATCGATACAATCTGATCACCCCACATAAGCGCAATCCAGCCCGCAATGGCCAGGTAGGGGCCAAATGGAATCGCCTGGCTGCGCTGGTGCTTAAAAAAGACCATCATCATGATACCTATGATTGCACCTGTCAATGAAGACAGCAGGACAATTAGCGGGAGCTTCGCCCATCCCAGCCAAGCGCCAAGTGCGCCCAGTAGCTTGAAATCCCCAAAACCCATACCTTCTTTGCCGGTAACCAGCTTGAAGGCCTGAAACACCAGCCAGAGAATCATGTAGCCCGCTGCAGCGCCAACAATCGCGTCAGGTGCCGCGACGAATACCGGCTTCAGACTAATAAGCAATCCCAGCCACAACAGCGGTAGTGTGATGCTATCCGGCAGCAGGGTGGTATGAAAATCGATCAACGCAAGACTAATCAAAGCCCAGGTAAAGACCAGAGCGAACACCAGTTGAATGGTTGCACCGAACTTCATTGCAACTGCCATAGATAGTATCGCAGTAAGCAGCTCAACCAGTGGATACTCAACAGAGATCGGGTGCTTACAGTTGCCGCAGTTCCCACGCAGCAACAGCCATGAGATAACCGGAATATTCTGCCAGACGCTAATCATGCTGCCACAAGAAGGGCAGGCAGAGCGTGGCACCATTAAGTTGAATTTTTCTTCTGGCGGCACTTCTGGCTGTTTGGTTGTGGAACCGGTCTCTGTATCTTTTGAGTCGGTGGTTGTTACTTCATCAAGCTTCAGAAACTCCCGACACTCACGCTTCCACGTACGTTCCATCATAAGGGGTAACCGGTAGACAACCACGTTTAAAAAGCTACCGACAAAAAGACCAAGCGCGAGGCAAAAGCCTGAGAGTAGAGTCGGATTAGTCTGAAGTAAGCTAAGCAGTGTCATGGTTACCGGCCGTTGAACGAAAAATCCCGTCTAATTGTAGACGGGATTTTTGTGTTGCTAAGTTGCAGAGCAACAACGCTAGAACGCGTCACCCATCTTAAAGATCGGCAGATACATCGCAACAACAAGGCCGCCGACAACAATACCGAGGAAAGCCATAATCATCGGCTCCATTAAATTCGTAAGTGCTTCTACTGAGCTGTCAACTTCTTCTTCGTAATAGTCTGCAACTTTAGATAGCATATTATCAATAGCTCCTGACTCTTCACCGATCGATACCATTTGTACCGCCATATTTGAGAATAGTTCCTGGTCCTTCATGGCGGTAGTTAGACGCTGACCGGTAGAAGCCTCGTCTTTCATTTTAAGAATGGCATCACGATAAACGGCGTTACCCGCGGCTCCTGCGACAGAATCCATCGCTTCAACGAGTGGTACACCAGCTGCTGACATCGTCGCTAATGTGCGGGCGAACTTTGCTGTCGCTGCCTGATGTAGGATATCACCAACAACGGGAAGTCTCAGAACCAAAGCATCCATCTTATCGCGGAATTTTTGTGATTTCTTATGTATTTTTTTAAATACGAATAGAAACCCACCTATGACTGCTGCAACCAATATCCAATACTTTTGCATTATCTCTGAAAGATTGACGACCATTTTGGTAAATGCAGGCAAGTCACTGCCGACACTTGCAAAAAGTACTTCAAATTGAGGCACAACGAATATTAAGAGGATAGCTGTCACGATAAATGCAATGACTAAAACTGCGATAGGGTAAGTCATCGCCTTTTTAATTTTCTTGCGCAGCGCTTCCGTCTTTTCTTTGTATGTTGCTACTTCATTGAGAAGCTTTTCCAGTGTTCCTGATTGCTCACCAGCCTCAACGAGGTTGCAAAAGAGGTCGTCGAAATGATCTGGGTGATTTCTTAGTCCTTGTGTCAGGCTAGAGCCGCCTTCTACATCGTTTTTGATCTGGTTTACAACCTGCGCCATTGCTTTATTGTCGAGGCCGCCTGCGACAATTTCAAAAGCTTGTACCAATGGCACACCGGATGCCATCATGGTAGTTAGCTGGCGTGCGAAAATCGAAATATCTGCAGCAGTGATACTATTTTTGCCACCCTTAAGTGGCTTCTGCTTACGGATTTTTCCTGCCGCAGGAGTGATCCCCTGCCGGCGGAGTTGTGCCTTGACGAGATCGGCACTCTTACTCGACATCTCGCCTTTAACAACCTTGCCTGTCTTGTCTTTGCCTTCCCAGACAAACGTTTGATTTATTGCTGCCTTTGCCATGGGTTTTAGTCCTGAGTTACGCGGTTGCATTCTTCAAGACTTGTTAGGCCCTGTAGAACTTTCTTAAGTGCGGAACGACGTATATCGTCAATTCCCTCTTTCTTGGCTTGATCTGCAATATCTATCGCGTTACCGTCTGACATTATAATTCGGCCCATGTCTTCGGTGATTGGCATAACCTGGTAGATACCGACACGACCTTTGTAACCTTCGTTACACTTGCTGCAACCCTTGGGTGCGTAAATAGTCAGGTCTTCAGTCAGATCTTCTTCGGTGAAGCCTTCCTTTAACAGCACGTCGCGTGGAATCTCTGCAGGCTGTTTACAGTCGCATAGTTTACGCGCCAGTCTCTGAGCAATAATCAATGATACTGCTGTTGCTACATTGAACGCTGGCACACCCATATTCATCAGTCGTGAGATAGTTTGTGGTGCATCGTTTGTATGTAGAGTAGACAAGACTAGGTGACCGGTTTGTGCGGCCTTAATTGCAATACTCGCTGTTTCAAGGTCACGAATCTCACCAACCATGATGACGTCTGGATCTTGTCTTAGGAAAGCTTTTAGCGCTTCCGCAAAGGTAAGTCCAGCCTTTGGATTGACGTTAACCTGATTGATACCAGCAAGGTTTATTTCCGCTGGATCTTCCGCGGTTGAGATATTGGTATCAGGTGTGTTAAGGATGTTCAATCCTGTATAGAGTGATACGGTTTTACCTGAACCTGTTGGTCCGGTCACCAGGATCATCCCGTATGGATTTGCCAGTGCATCCATATAACGTTTCTTTTGAATTTCTTCATAACCCAGTGCATCAATACCTAGTTGTGCGCTGCTTGGATCCAGGATACGCAGAACTGTCTTTTCACCGAAGAGGGTCGGGCAGGTATTAACACGAAAATCGATAGCGCGATTCTTCGATACTTTAAGCTTGATGCGCCCGTCTTGTGGAACACGACGTTCGGAAATATCCATTTTGGACATAACTTTAAGGCGCGCTGTTAATCGACCCGCCATGTTAAGGGGTGGCTCCGTTACTTCTTGTAAGATACCGTCGATTCGAAAGCGTATACGGAAAACCTTTTCATACGGTTCGATGTGGATATCTGAAGCGCCACGTTTGATTGCGTCGAGTAAAACCTTGTTTACAAATCGAACAATTGGCGTGTCATCGACATCTGATGTGTCCTCGGCACCAGCAGCTTCATCATCACCCGCAATATCCATATCAAAGCTTTCATCAAGATCGTCTGCGAGACTTCCCATACCGCTCCCGGACGAGGCCACTTCGATCATTTCTGCAAGCTTGTCTTCTTCAACGAGCACCGGAATCACATTCATTCCTGAGCTGAATTTTAGTTCATCCAGTGCAGAGGTATTAGTTGGATCTGAGATTGCGACGAACAACTTTGAACCACGCTGGAAAATTGGCAACGCATTATTTTTTGTAACAGTTTCTTCATTAATATAATCACTTGGCAGGCTGTCTGGTGCCAAACTTTTAATATCGAAAAGAGAGAAACCAAACTCTTGCGCGGCGACCGCAGCAATCTTGGTTGCGGAAATGTCCATGTGATGTACTAAATGGCTGATAAGCTGTCGCTTGTTTTCGTTAGCGTCAGCAAGTGCCTGGAGTGCATCTTGTTCAGTCAGGATTTCCTCTCGAACCAGTCTTCGAGGAAGGCCTGAAAGTGACTGCTTCGCGTCATTGGAGGCCGGTGTGGTATTAGACATTTTTTATCCCGCTCGGACATTCGTTATGTACTTGTGTGTACAAGCGGCGGGTGTGGGGAAAAGTTAAATGATTTTCAGCTAGCGCTTCAGGGTAGCCTGATTTTAAGTGAGTAAGTGCTTTGGAAGTTAAGCGAAATTAGGTTGCCGAGGTAGAAAGTCGGTGCGAGATTATGCTATCCAGATAGAAAATCCTGGAGCATAAGTAACGTAATCAGCTGGCAAGAGGTATGGATTTGGGCGGCTAGAGTGATTACTGAATAGTAATTGGAAAAAACTCAGGGCGCGACGCGCCCTGAGTTGTTCTGCAAAGTAAGTACTACTTAATTTACTTACAAAGTTTCGCAGCTGCACAGGTACTGGTAGAAGCGTGAGCCCATGTCAAGTTGCCAGCAGCTGAAAGCGTTGGCTCAAGCGCATAGATTTTGCTATCGACCTTGGCGGTTCCTGTCGCTGTGATAATCGCACTATCTTCTGTAATAGCAAGTGATGCTAGGTTATCATTGGCAAGTGGTTGAGTTGCATCCAGGTCAGCATAAGTGTCACATGAAGATAGAGCGTTGTTTTCCTGAACGCAAACAGCAATTGCTGTTTTGACGGAAGTTGTAGCTGATATTACATCTGCAAATCTAGCTTTCTTAGTGTACTGACCGTACTGAGGTACAGCCACCGCGGCAAGAATACCGATAATCGCGATAACGATCATCAGTTCGATAAGGGTGAAACCCTTTTGAGCTTGTTTTAACATTTACTTGTCTCCAGAGAAGTATTAAATGCATTATTTTTAGAAGTTAACAGGCGCTAACCTGTCGGGTGATTTATCGCCCAAAACTGCGTGATCTTAATATTGCTGGAGACTTTGAAGGTTGTTTTGTCGACCTATCGAACGATAATCGATTCTAACTTTATGATTCGGCAGAGTAATTCTCTGCTGTGATGTGCGTCAAAAAATTGTGGAGTAGTGTTTGGAGAAGGGCTTGTTTCGCCTGGCTTGACTTATATCCGTGTGAAGTCCGGATACCTTTCTCTTAGTAGTTCGCTCGCTGCATCTGCAGATTTCTCATTGCCAAGAGCTCGATGAGCGCGGGCAAGCAGGACAAGACCTTCCGGATTCACGCTGCTGTCTGGAAATTGCTCGAGCATTGAATTTACCCGGTTAATAACCGCCACCATGGCACTCCGCGTGAAGTAGTACTTAGCAGTATTCAGTTCGTGTCTGGCCATGTGGTCAATGATTTGTAGTTTTCTTGATGCGGCGTCTTCTACAAATGTACTTTCCGGGTATTTACGCTCTAGTGTGTCGAAATCTGCTAGTGAGGCGCGTAGCCAGGCTTGATCAAGCTGGTCCAATTTTCTAGGCACCAGAGATTCGAACAAGGATTTTCCACGGGAGAAATTCACCAGGCCCTTTAGATAATGTGCGTAGTCTGCCTGTTCCGATTGCGGGTAGAGCTTAAGGTAGCGGTCCAGTGTGGCAATCGCGTTATCCAGTTCGCTCTGCTGGTAGTAGGCATATGCTACGTCCAGCCGTGCCTGGGCAGCATGCTCACCAAACGGGTAGCTGGCCTCGAGGCTTTCGTACTCCAGAACTGCTGTGTCATATTGGCCCTTGTTTAGTGATTCGCGTGCCTTGGTGAAAAGCTCGCCTGCTTCACCGGCTTCGTTGCTCAAATCTCGAGCCGGCGCCGGGCCCGGGTCATCCTCTTTTGGTAGCCCGGAGCTGCAGGCTGTCAGTGAGAGGGCAAGCGCAATTGCGCTTAAGGTTGTGAAATAGACTGATTTCATAGTTGTGCGTACTATTGAGCGTTGTTGAAGTATATCCCCAATTAACTGCGCAGACAGGCTTGCACCGCGGGCCTTGCCATACGGTCAGCCAACTCACGCTCACCAGGAGCAACCCAATTCAAGATAAGACACATTTAATGCAGGTGCAGGCAGAGCAAATTGGCCAGCGGTTTGATCGAGTAGTCGCAGATTGGCTGCCTGACTATTCCCGTGCCCGGCTGCAAGCCTGGATTGGTGAGGGGATGATTACCCTGGATGGCAATACGGTCGCGACGAAGACGAAGCTCAAGGGCGGCGAGGAAATTATTGCCAGTCTGCCGGAACCTTCAGACGCATCAGCCACCGTCGAGCCAGAGGATATTCCACTGCAGATCCACTATGCAGATGACCAGCTGTTTGTGATCGAGAAGCCTGCTGGCATGGTTATGCATACGGCTCCCGGTAATTATTCTGGCACGATGCAGAATGCCTTGTTGTATCGGGATCCGCTGCTTGCAGGTGTACCGAGAGCCGGAATTGTTCATCGGCTGGATAAAGACACCAGTGGTTTAGTAATGATTGCGCGTACGCTTGAATCTCACTTTGCGCTTGTGCAGCAATTACAGGAGCGTACCGTGCACCGCATCTACGATGCTGTAGTGCATGGTGAGATGGTTGCTGGCGGCACTGTTGATGAACCTATTGGTCGGCATCCGGTTGATCGCAAGCGAATGGCGGTTAATGAGAGAGGAAAAGTTGCAGTGACTCATTATAGAGTGCTGAACAAGTTTCCCAATCACTGTCATATCGGTGCGAAGCTTGAAACTGGCCGTACACATCAGATAAGGGTGCATATGTCTCACATTCATCATCCGCTTATTGGTGATACCGTCTATGGCAGACGAAATATTCCAGCCAATGTCAGTGATGAGTTGAAGCGGCTCATTGTCGGCTTTCCCCGGCAGGCATTGCACGCTAAAGAACTGGGTGTTATTCATCCTAAAACCGGGGAAGAGATGCGTTGGGAAATGCCAATGCCTGATGATATGCAACAGCTGTTACAGGGACTGCAAAGTGGCTGATGTGCGGACACCTGAGTTTGTTATTCCGGACTGGCCCGCGCCAAAGAATATTCGCGCGGCCTTTACAACCCGCGTGGGTGGTTTTAGCCAAATACCTTGCGATGGTTTTAATTTAGGGCTGCATGTTGGCGACAATGCACAGCATGTGGCGGACAACCGTCAGCTTTTAATAGATTCACTTTCTCTGCCTGACACGCCTTATTATCTTAATCAGGTACATGGTACTGAAGTACTGTGCGCAGATGATCAGCGGGATGACACAGCTAGTACACCAGCTGCCGATGCGTGCTGGAGTCAATCACAAAATAGTGTCATTGCAATTATGACTGCAGACTGTCTGCCCGTGTTGTTCTCTTCCCACTGTGGCTCTGTGATTGCCGGGGCTCATGTAGGTTGGCGTGGTCTGGCAGATGGAGTGCTTGAGAAAACAGTATCCAGCCTGCCGCTTGCGGCATCTCAGCTAATGGCCTGGCTTGGGCCTGCGATTGGTCCGACAAAATTTGAGGTGGGTGCTGAAGTAATGGAATGTTTTGTTGGTCATGATAAAAACTGCAAGCGGCACTTTGAGCCTGTCGCAGGGTTAGCTGATAAATACCTGGCCAATCTCTATGGTCTGGCAACAGACAGACTTCACAGTGTCGGTATCCGCTCCATATACGGCGGTGAAGAGTGCACCTACACCGACGCCAATCGATTTTTCTCGCATCGACGAGACAAAGGTAAAACCGGCCGGATGGCAGCATTAATCTGGACGGTATGATGCTTATCTCAAGGCGTTGATATTGCTTCATGCTGTCCGCATATAGTAGTCATTGATAAGCTATTAAGAGGGTTCTGCCATGCGAATGGATAAGCTCACGAGTAAATTTCAGCAGGCGTTGCAAGATGCGCAGTCGCTTGCATTGGGCCGTGAACACCAGTTCATTGAACCGGAACATCTGTTGATCTCGTTTCTCGATCAGCAAGGCGGCAGTGTGCGACATTTGTTAACACAGGCAGGTGTTGATGTTAACGGCTTGCGTTCAGCGCTGGGTAAAGCGATTGATCGACTGCCGCAGGTCTCCGGTGCTGGCGGTGATATGCATATTTCAAGAGACCTGACTAAGCTGCTTAATAGCACTGATCAGCTATCGCAGAAGAAGAAAGATCAATTTAT
This sequence comes from uncultured Granulosicoccaceae bacterium, assembly GCA_938020525.1. Classification (GTDB taxonomy): domain Bacteria; phylum Pseudomonadota; class Gammaproteobacteria; order Granulosicoccales; family Granulosicoccaceae. The sequence goes on from CALIHW010000066.1 coordinate 70,092, forward strand.
CTCCAGCGAGCTGTTTGTTATAGCGGTAATGCAGGATAAAAAATCTGACATCGCCAAGCTTATTTCTGAATTCGGTGGCGAGTTAAAGCGTATTGAAGAAGTTGTTGAGAATATTCGTGGCGGTCAAAGCGTTAATGACCAAAATGCGGAAGAGCATCGTCAGGCGCTTGAAAAGTACACCATAGATCTTACCGAACGCGCGGAGCAGGGTAAGCTTGATCCTGTTATCGGGCGTGACGATGAAATTCGTCGCGCCATTCAAATACTGCAGCGTCGCACTAAAAATAACCCGGTAATGATTGGTGAACCAGGTGTCGGTAAGACTGCAATTATCGAAGGGCTTGCGCAGCGCATTATTAAAGGTGAGGTTCCGGAAGGAGTTAAAGGCAAGCGATTGTTGTCGCTTGATCTTGCGGGCCTAATTGCAGGTACTAAATTTCGTGGAGAGTTTGAAGAACGATTGAAATCGTTGTTGAATGATCTGAGCAAACAGGAAGGCCAGATTATTCTGTTTATTGACGAGATTCATATGATGGTGGGTGCTGGTAAAGCAGAAGGGTCAATGGATGCCGGTAATATGCTTAAACCCGCACTTGCGCGTGGTGAGTTGCATTGTATTGGTGCTACTACACTTGATGAATATCGTGAATACATTGAGGAAGACGCAGCGCTTGAAAGACGCTTTCAGAAAATTCTTGTTGATGAACCCACCGTTGAAGATACCATTGCAATACTGCGTGGTTTAAAAGAGCGTTATGAAGTACACCATGGTGTGGATATCTCAGACCCTGCAATCATTGCAGCAGCAACACTTTCGCACAGATACATTGCTGATCGCCAGTTGCCTGATAAAGCAATCGATTGCATTGATGAAGCGGCAAGCCGAATCCGGATGGAGATCGATTCAAAACCCGAAGCATTAGATAAGCTGGAGCGACGTTTGATCCAGTTGAAAATAGAAAGAGAAGCGCTCGCCAAAGAAGAAGATGATGCCTCTATAAAGCGACTGTCAGAACTTGATGCGAAGATTGCCGGTAAAGAAAAAGAATTTTCCGATCTTGAAGAAATCTGGAATGCAGAAAAGGCTGCGGTTCAGGGCTCAACACACATAAAAGAGGAGTTGGAGCGTGCCCGTGTTGAAATGGAAACTGCTTCCCGGGCAAGCGACTACGAGCGTATGTCAGAGCTGCAGTATGGCCGCATACCAGAGCTTGAAAAGCAGCTCGCTGAGGCCAGCAGCGGTGACCACATAGAATTACAACTTTTGCGCAATAGTGTTTCGGCGGATGAAATTGCCGAGGTGGTGGCACGCTGGACAGGCATACCCGTTAGCAAGATGCTTGAAGGTGAGCGTGACAAGCTGTTGCGTATGGAGCAGGAGATCGGTAAGCGCGTTATTGGTCAGAAAGAAGCGGTTAATGTTGTATCGGATGCGGTACGTAGATCGCGTGCCGGATTGGCTCCACCGGAAAGACCCAATGGTTCGTTTTTGTTTTTAGGGCCAACAGGTGTTGGCAAAACAGAATTGACTAAAGCACTCGCAGGGTTTCTGTTTGATAGCGACGAGGCATTGATCCGACTGGACATGTCCGAGTTTATGGAGAAGCACTCTGTTGCCAGATTGATTGGTGCACCCCCCGGTTATGTGGGTTATGACGAAGGCGGTTATTTAACAGAAGCTGTGCGGCGCCGGCCTTACTCTGTGATTCTTCTTGATGAAGTTGAAAAGGCACACCCGGATGTATTTAATATTTTGTTGCAGGTACTTGATGATGGTCGCTTAACGGACGGGCAGGGCAGGACGGTTGATTTCCGCCATACGGTGATAGTGATGACATCCAATTTGGGAAGTCACGTAATACAAGAGAAAGCAGGTGCTGCGAACTACGCTGATATGAAAGAATCCGTGCTTGAGATTGTGGGTGATCATTTTCGACCGGAGTTTATAAACCGGATTGATGATGTGGTTGTATTTCATCCGCTTGAGCGTGATCACATCAGGCAGATAACCGGTATTCAGGTCGCAACACTTGCGAAACGATTAAAGGCCAATGGCATTACTATTGAAGTAAGTGATGCTGCACTCGATATGTTAGGTGAAGCTGGCTTTGATCCTGTGTATGGAGCCCGACCGTTGCGTCGCGCTATACAAAACCATCTCGAAAATCGTCTGGCTAAAGAAATTCTCGCCGGTGAGTTTGCTGCAGGAGATACTGTACAGATTGACTGGCGTGATGGTGAGTTGCAGTTTACTGAGTTAGCTAAGGCTGCTTAGTATTGTTCTGGAATGGATGAATCTACATCTAATTTGTCTGCTCCTTTACAAAGCAGACAACGCTTTACACTCCGGTGCTGGAGAATGACTTATGCGGGGTTTGAGCAAGCTGTTGAGACCTACCTGAGACCTACCTCAGCTTGGCACCCTCCTTTTGGGAGGGTCCGGTCTAAGCTCGGGGGAGGGTTATGTCTGTTATTGCAGAACTAACTGCACACTAGTATGAATCCAGACTAGCCTGAATAACAATAGCTGTAGTGTTATCCGTGCCACCGCGATCCAGTGCGAGATCAACAAGGCTATCCAGACATTCGTCAACAGTAGCTCTGCCCATGCGCTCGTGAATTTCAGCCTCGGTAACGTCTTTGTATAAGCCGTCACTGCATACCAGGTATCGATCCCCCGGTTGAATCTCATCGTGTTGTAGCTCCAGTTCAAGATCTGTATGCACACCGACTGCTCGAGTGATGATGTGTGAAGACGGGTGTTTGTCCATGTCTTCTTTGTTGAGCTCACCAATACTGACAAGCCCTTGTACCAGGCTATGATCTTCAGTCATTTGTTGCAAAGCGCTATCACGATAGCGATACACGCGACTGTCACCTGCCCAGAGGAATACGCAGTAAGGGTCGTGCACGAACAGAGCTGCGACCGTGCTACCCATCAACTGGCCTTTGCCGTGGGAGCGACACTGCTCATGAGCCATTGCCAGTCGTTCTTTTAACTCGTTGATGTTGTTTTGCAGGCCATCGCGACGGCGAAAGCTTATGAGCTGATCAATAATTGAACGGCTGGCTTCATCGCCGAAACTGTGCCCACCCATACCATCAGCAACGACCCAAAGACCCTGCTCGCCAGCGTCCAGCAGCGCGTCTTCATTCACAGATCGGACAAAGCCGAGTTGGGAAGTGCTTGACGATTGCCACGTTAGGTTTAATGGGGTGGAATTCATATCGATCGGCAAAGCACTATCGGAGTTTGCAATTCTATCTTTTGCCATGAGGTTCTGTGTGGTCGGCATACTCGTTTGTACTTAGCATTCAGGTGCGCATTCAGTTGGTCTGGTTGGCGATTATTTTGCCTGTTCGTGATCATTGGTCATTTTCAGTACTTGCGCAATCGTCTGATATTCCTATCGGAGACATGGGTTTGGCCATTGCAAACAGCCGACCGCATGTATAATCGCCGATTCGCTTATTTGTGGCGTCGGCTCCGCCTGCATATAGTATAGCGCAATTCGAATCTGTCATTACAGGAAACTCCGGCATGAAAGTCCGCACCCGTTTCGCCCCTAGCCCCACTGGGTATCTGCACCTGGGGGGAGCTAGAACAGCACTATTTTGCTGGCTGTTTGCCCGTAAACACAAAGGCGAGTTTGTGTTGCGGGTGGAGGACACAGATCGAGAACGTTCGACTGACGAGTCTGTGCAGGCGATTCTCGACGGTATGCAGTGGCTCGGCCTGGATTACGACGAGGGTCCGTTTTTTCAGACAGAACGATATGATCGCTACAACGAGGTCATCGATCAGTTGATTGAGTCAGGCCACGCGTATCGATGCTACTGCAGCAAAGAGCGGCTCGATGAAATGCGTGAGCAGGCGATTGCTGAAAAAAGAAAGCCGCGCTACGACGGCACGTGTCGTGAAAGAACTGATGCCGAGGCTGGAGTGGATCCGGTAATACGGTTTAAGACACCCCTTGACGGCAAGGTAGTGATCGATGATTTGGTTAAAGGCACTATTGAAATCGACAATGCCGAACTGGATGATTTGGTCATCAGGCGTTCAGATGGCAACCCGACTTACAACCTGACTGTAGTTGTAGATGATGCAGACATGGAAATTTCTCATGTGATTCGGGGTGATGATCATATAAACAACACACCAAGGCAGATTCATATCTTCAATGCGATGGGTGTAGCAACACCGGCGTTTGCTCACTTACCGATGATTCTTGGTGATGATGGTAAACGAATGTCTAAAAGACACGGTGCGGTCAGTGTGATGCAGTATGAGAGCGATGGCATTCTGCCACATGCGATGTTGAACTATCTGGCGAGGCTCGGCTGGTCACACGGTGATCAGGAAATCTTTACCATGCAAGAGTTGCTTGGTTTATTTGAAATCGAAGACTGTCAGCGGTCGGGTTCTGTGTTTGATAAAACCAAGCTGCTTTGGGTTAATCAGCAACATATGGCAACGCTGTCAGACGATGAGCTTGGTGCTGCGTTGTCTGATGTTATGGCTTCAAAGTCGATACCGACAGAGAACGGACCAGCAATATCAAAGGTTGCCGCAGTGCTTAAAGACAGGGCGCAGTCTTTTGCTGAAATGGCTGATCAGGCTGGTATTTTTTATCAGGATGCCGTTGAGCTTGATGAAAAGGCTGCGAAAAAGCAGCTACGCCCTGTGGCACTACCTGTGCTCGAGTCAGTTCATACAAAGCTAGGCTCCACAGATCAATGGCAGGCTGAGTCTTTAAAAAGCGTGCTTGAAGATATTGCTCAGGAGATGGATATTGGTTTTGGCAAGATCGGTCAGCCATTGCGCGTTGCGATCACCGGTTCTGGTGCGTCACCGGATATTGGCGATACGCTGGAACTGATTGGCAAAGCCCGCAGTCTGGCGCGAATTGCGTCAGCAATTGAGGTTGTGAAAGCGCGTGCAGATGCTGGTTGAACAGCCTATGAGAGTAACCGCTAGCTTGGGTGGTTTGAATATTTGACAATCGCCGCCACAGGTTCTAGCATCATCGATCCTGAAAAGGGGCTATAGCTCAGCTGGGAGAGCGCCTGCATGGCATGCAGGAGGTCCGCGGTTCGATCCCGCGTAGCTCCACCAATTTCTATCTCTGTCCAGTTTCTTGGTCTGTCCAGTTCCTCGGTCTGTCCAGTATCCCTACTCTGTGCAGTATCTTAATCCGTCTCGGATCTAGTAGAGGCAAAAAAATCTTCTGCCCTGAGCAGCAGGGCAGTATCGAGTGGTACAACTATCACGTTGGTTGCCGGTTAGGCTTATCGGGGCTTTTGCTTATCCTCGATCTGGAAATCAAATTCCATGAGTTTTTCAGCGATTGCATCGGCATCTACCTCGTAGCTACCGTTCTCTAGCTCAGCTTTTATACGATCTACTTTCTCTTGACTTGCTACCACAACAGACTCCCGTTGGATTTCAGTGGACAACTCTTCTGCGCGGCGTCGCAGCGCAACTGAGTCTATTTCAGGCTGTATCACCTGTTTTTCTTCTTGTTTCTGAATTCCGGACGAGGCGCTTCGGTTAGCCGTTCTGGCCTTGGCTTTTCGTTTGTGCGCTGGCTTGCTTGTTGGTGTGCTGATCATGATGTCAGAGTCAACTTGGTTGCCGGCCCGGAACCCAGGTGCCACTGTGACGGCGGGAGAACTTCTTTCTTGAATCGAAAGTTGAATCCGGAATATGTTTTTGTCGTGTCAGTCATCGCTGTCGCCATTCTGGTCTGTTTCGGGTCAGGATTGCTCGGCTGAGTGTCAGCTAGTGAGAATGCATCCTGACGATTGCGTTTTCATCGATTGTTCTCGCGCCTCAAATGACCGTAAAATTACGCGCTGGTGGCATCTTCTCTCTACGCTGATTTCAACGCACAGCGTCCAGCCTAAAGATGCTGATTCCCATGATAGTCTAGTTAAAGTGAGTTGTAATGCCATGTTGTTTGCACCTGAACCTGCATCGCACTACTATTCGCACCGGTAGCTGAATTAGTTAACACGTTCCGCATGGAAGCCGGAAATTCACTGCGATCATAATAACTACTAAAATCAGATTGATCCGAGGCGAATTCAGGTTGAAATTCAAAACAAATAACTGGACGAATTTCAATTGCTTGGGTAATTTCACTTGTCAGTATTTCCCCACTTTGCAACGAAAATGAAATAGCGGTCTATACTCATCCCGTTACGTAATTTTTACACTTTGTCGCCGTCGCCTTAGACCGTTGCAATCTTAACTTTCGACTTAACCGGACCTTTCAATGGGGAAGACAAAACAAAATCAAATACTGGTTATCGATTCAGACAGCGAGCGTGCGCAAAAGATGCTGCACCAGCTGGAATTTGTTGACTACGAAGCCAAAGCGATCAGTTCGCCTTCTTTGCTCGATGGCTATCCAGGCCTGACGGACAAGCTGGCGATAATTATCGGGAATTGTCCTGGTATTCTGGATCATGTCGCTAAAATCCGTGCAGATATGGCTCAATGCCCGCCGTTCATACTAGTCACCGGCAAGGCGCCGCTCGATATGACACCAGAGCAGGTTGAGAATACTTTTCTCGGCTGCATCACAGCAGATACCCGCTTTTCTGATCTTTCTAATGTGCTGCATCGGGCAGAGGTGGAAAGCGGTGTTGTTCGTGAAGAGCCTGTAGTTAGCGACACTAGTAAACCGCAGTCAAAAGCTTCTCAGTCGCCGGAGCTTTTTCGCAGTCTGGTCGGCAATAGCCGTGCGACAACACGCGTGCGAAAAATGATCGAGCAGGTTGCACCAACTGAAGCAACCGTTTTGGTGCTTGGTGAGTCTGGCACGGGTAAGGAAGTTGTTGCGCGTAATATTCATTATTACTCTAAGCGTCGTAGCAAGCCGTTCGTGCCGATCAACTGTGGAGCGATCCCCAGTGAGCTGCTGGAAAGCGAATTATTCGGCCATGAGAAAGGCTCTTTCACCGGTGCAATCGGTGCCCGTCAAGGTCGATTTGAACTCGCTCAGGGCGGCACGATTTTTCTTGATGAAATTGGTGATATGCCACTTTCTATGCAGGTAAAGTTGCTGCGTGTTATCCAAGAGCGGTCTTTCGAGCGTGTTGGCAGTAACAAAACCATCAAGTCTGATGTGCGTATTGTGGCGGCTACTCACAGAAACCTTGAGTCTCACATTAAGGAAGGTAAATTCCGTGAGGATCTCTACTATCGTTTAAACGTGTTCCCGGTTGAAATGCCTCGTTTGCGTGACAGGGTAGAAGATCTGCCATTGCTGATAAACGAATTAATCACTCGTCTTGAGCATGAAAAGAATGCCTCCGTCAGACTAACACCAGCAGCAGTCATGGCACTGTGCAATTACAGTTGGCCGGGTAACGTCCGTGAACTGGCAAACCTGATGGAACGTATGACTATTCTGCATCCGCACGGTCTGGTTGATGTTAAAGATCTGCCAGCTAAGATTGTTCCGGATAGACAGTCGGTTCCGGATCAGACCATGGTCACCGATGTAGAAGACAATGAAAATATGGCGGGTATGCCGAGCTTGCCTATGCTGAGTGAGCCGCGTCTTCCGCGTGATGGCATTGATCTTAAGCAACATCTGACAGATATCGAAGTCAGTCTCATCGAGCAGGCGCTAGACGATTGCAATGGTGTTGTTGCTCATGCTGCCAAGAAGCTTCAAATCAGACGCACCACGCTGGTTGAAAAGATGCGCAAGTATCAGATCCAGCGCCCATCTGAAGAAGCAGCTGCAAGTTAACAGAAGTATTTTGCATCGATGTGCACACGGATGTGCACATACTATGCTCCCTTAGCTGTTATCGATTTTAGCGCGAATCGAACCCCCTCCTGCTTTCGTCTGTAAAGACGGTCGTTTTTCTCCTTATGCATGTTGCAGACGCCAAGGTTACTGTGAGGTGACTCACACCGCGTGTTGGACAGTCTGCTGACTCTGCTACTTATTGAAGTTACCTGCGCGCTGCCGCAAGACAATTTTGTCGATCAGCCGGTGTTTTAACAGCGCCCGTGAATGCGGTTTGATAGTGCACCTGTTCTCACTCTATTCCGTAAAACGTACCGTAGTCTCACTTGTGTTTCATGTCTGTCACGTTTTCAGTTATCACTTGAAACCCTTGTATTTCCGTGGCCTGTGGCTTGCTACATCAGTATCAGGCAGGGTCATGTTCACGCGATGAGAGCGGCAAAAAGCACTTCCGGATAGTTTAACTTCGATCGAAGATATTCAATTTCGGGCCGATGCTTTATGTATGCGACCACGTTAGTGCCCGCCAATTTAAGGATCGATTACAGATCCAATTATTATATATTTATATGGGAGCATAAATGGTGTCCAGTGCTATTGCGCTTGAGGCAACTGAGAACGTGAAAGAGCAGCACCAACCGAGACAGCCTGTACAGGTATTGGCTGTCACCGGAGGAAAAGGTGGTGTTGGAAAATCGAATGTTACGATCAATCTTGCGATCGAGCTGGGTAAGCTCAATCGCAATGTATTGATCCTCGATGCGGATCTGGGTTTGGCTAATATTGATGTACTGTGTGGCATTCAACCGCATGGCACACTTTCAGATGTACTCAACGGCGAATGCAGCCTTGATGATATCGTTGTTCAAATTGATGAACATGTACGCTTGTTGCCAGCCAGTAGTGGAGCGTCGAAAGTCGCATCGCTGACTGAGGCCGAGTATGGTGGGTTGATTTATGCTTTTAGTAGTATGCGAGCACCTATCGATACGCTCCTGATAGACACTCCTGCCGGTATTGGTAGCCAGGTTACTGCATTCTGCCGTGCCGCGAGAGAGGTTATCGTTGTGGTGTGTGACGAGCCGACTTCAGTAGCGGACGCTTACTCGACTATCAGTGTTCTGAGCAAAGAGTTTCAGGTTAAGCGATTCAATATCCTTGTGAACAAGGTCGCTTCTTCTGATCGAGCACTGGATCTTTTTGACAAAGTCCTTGCGAGAACTGATGTTAGTCTCGATGTGATGTTGAGTTACTTTGGCGCAGTTCCAGAGGATAAACACTTACATATCGGCGCTTGTGAGCAGTCACCGGTAGTTAAATCATATCCCGGGTCGCAAGCTTCAAAAGCCTTTAAAAAATTAGCAAAAACTGTAGACGGCTGGCCAGAGCCTGAGCAACCTATTGGCCACGTGGAGTTCTTCGTCGAACGCCTCGTAATGCAAGGTGTAAATCGATGAACGCGCATGCTATGTACAACGATGTTGAGTTGGTCTCTGACGACGAGCTCATCACCAAACACGCGAAGCTGGTAAAGCGAATAGCTTTCCATTTAATGCACCGCCTGCCACCCAATGTGCAAGCTGAAGATCTTATTCAAGCTGGCATGATCGGGTTGTTGGAAGCGGCTCGCCAGTATGATCCAACTCAAGGTGCGAGTTTTGAAACTTACGCTGGTATTCGTGTTAGAGGAGCGATGCTGGATGAAATCAGACGTTCTGACTGGACGCCACGTTCAGTGCACAGAAAATCAAGAGAAGCTGCAGAAGCACTACGAAACATCGAGCAGGAAACCGGTCGTGATGCAACGGATGTAGAAGTCGCCTCAAGATTAGGCATCTCTTTAAGTGCCTATCATCAGATACTCACTGAGAGTATGTCAGCGCACGTCTTCAGTTTTGATCAGCCGGATGATAATACCGGTGAGACAATATCGCTGCCAGAAAGCAAAGACGTTGGTCCATCCGAGCACATGCAGCACGGTAGCTTCAAAACTGCGTTGGCTAACGCTATTAAAAATCTACCAGAGCGGGAGAGTCTCGTAATGTCACTGTACTACGATGAAGATCTAAATCTTAGACAGATCGGAGACATACTGGGTGTTAGTGAAAGCCGTGTTTGCCAAATCCACGGCCAGGCTCTGATGCGGCTCAAAGCGAGATTGTCTGACTGGACTGCTGAAGATCCTGAGTAACATCCAAGATTAATTTGCAGGTAACAAAAAGCGCACTGATAATTAAGTCAGTGCGTTTTTTTTTGGGCAAGTTAATACAGGCGGCGCAAGTAGCAGTCGCCACTCCATCAATCATTTCTAGTAGCTGCGCAAACTGACACTACCTGTGCTTCGAGTTTGGCGCTGTTTGTGTCTGGATGGTACGTTGAAGTAACGCAGGCAGGATTAGAAGTAGAGACTTGCCTGGGAGCGTGTTCGAACTTGCCGGATAGCTGGACGCTGGAAAAAGGCGTCTACTAGGAGCTTGTCCGAGAATGAGGGTCGTAGCGAGAAAGTGAGATTTTGAGTCAGATATTTCGATCGATTGAGGCGAATAGTCATTCATATTTAACGATATCGATCGCAATAGCTGGCCAAAAGATCGCTTTCGCAGT
>CALIHW010000067.1 GCA_938020525.1 uncultured Granulosicoccaceae bacterium
TTATTCATGAAAATGACGGCATCCCGCTTGATCCTTGATTCCACAGCGAATTTTTTCTCTTGCAAATATCAGTAAGCCAAGTAAATGAAAACATGGAACGCGAGAAGAAAATACCCTGTGAAACCAATGCTCTGCGCGCTACGCTCGCCATTTCACGAATAAACCGGGCTAGCCTGCACCGCAAACCTGTGTAGTAACGATCCCACAATTGCTTTCAATTACCTGCGTAGCTGATCAATCACATCACAACTTGCTTGCAAACCGTTAACTCGGTTCGCGATGTCACACGTGTTTACATTCTTACACCGATTGAGTGATGGGCTCTTCAAGAGCTACCTTTTTTGTGGCGGGAATCAGGCCTTAACAACTCTAATGAGTCCAGGTTATGCGGCATCGCAACTTAATCCCAAATTTGCATAAAAACTAGTAGAATTTCAAGTCATTGATTATCAATAAGATATTGTTTTTACGGGTAGAAGTTTGAACTGCCTTTACCAGCTCCTGCTGGATCCTCCGTTGCATAAAGTTTGGTATCTATATGGTCGATAAAAACTAGAGGTCTGTGAGCACTGGCAGACAAATACATCGTTACAAATGCTGATAGAGCGATACTGAGCCGATGAGCCCTTCCATGCAAAGCCAAACTGATAGCTTGCGTACCCGATTTCTTGCTGGTGTCTCCAATCTAAACTCGCAAATTTTCTGGCGTATTACCGCTGGTGTTTTTGTAAGCATTCTTATTATTGAGATGCTGTTGCTCGCATACTCCTGGTTTACGGAACGACAGCGCCTATTGCAACGAGTCGACGAGTCACTTGTTACAGTGACTTCTGTACTTGATTTCTCCAATCCGATTCCTCAGCTTGATCGTATGCTGCAAAGAAACCAGATTACCGGCTACCGGTATCTATCCTCGGATGGAGAGGTAGTAACGGGTGGTGACGGCGGTAGAATTGTTCATACAGCACTATCAGCTGAAAATCCATTCAACTATCAAAGCGAAACCGGTAGTTACTACCGTTTTTATCCAGGAGAATCTGACGACGGAAAGGTTGAACAGCTTTGGCTTTCGGTTGACATCCTCTGGTTGGCTGAATACATGACAAACTATGTATGGCGAATCATTGTTATGACCATGCTGATCAGTTTGTTTGTTACTGGTGCTTGTCTTGTCTATTTGAAGCCTATACTGGTTAACCCGTTGTTGAGATTGAATCAGCTTCTTATAAATGGAGAAAAATCAGGGATTAAAACCGCCAGGGCGGAAAGCCGTGATTTGCAGCGTACCGATGAAATAGGTAGTGTCTTTAGATCGCTTGATAACTTGAGAGATGATCTGTTAAGTGCGGAGGAAAAAAATCTATTGATGTCTGAGCGCTTTAAACAATTTGCTGATCTAGGGGCTGATTGTTTTTGGGAAGTTGACAGTCGGTTGGTTTTTAATTACGTGGCGGGTGATACACAACGCCTTATAGCACTATCTGGTGATGCAATTGTTGGACGGTCATTGCACGAGTTATCAGGCATCCAGGAAAATCGTGCGACAGATGCGGGCGAGATTTACCAGGCTCTAAAGGAAGAAGGAGTATGGGAGGGGCAGGTTGTAGTCAATTCTGAGGACTCACCGTTGATTACTGTTCGTATCGCCAGTGTGCCTGTTAGAAGCGAGACAAATCGGATTACCGGGTTCCGAGGTACTATTGTAGATATAAGTAAAGAGTCAGAATTGGCAACGAGACTTCATTTTCAAGCGAGCCATGATTCACTAACTGGCCTTACAAACCGCCGGGAGTTCGATCATCAACTGCAAATAAGCTTTGACCAATATGAGCAGAACGGTGAAGAGTTTTCGTTGCTGATACTTGATCTTGATCAGTTTAAGCAAGTCAATGACACTGATGGTCATCTTGCTGGTGACAGATTACTAAAGAAAGTGGCGAAATCACTCACCACGTCCGTTGCGCCTGAGGATATTGTCGCGCGCATAGGGGGTGACGAATTCGCAATTATACTTCGAAGCAAATCTGGTAAGGAGTTAGGTGAAGTAGCAGAAGAAATACGATCGGCAGTTGAGAATCGATTTGCGAGAAACCACAAATCACATAACGTTTCTGCAAGTGTAGGTATTGTCCAGATAGCGCCTGAGTTTGGTAACGTAGAGTCTTTACAGTTTGCTGCGGATTCGTGCTGCATAAAAGCAAAAAAGCATGGAAAGAATCAAGTTATTGTCTATTCCAAAGATGATCCAACACTAAATTCGCATAGAGATGAAGGGCTGTGGATATCAAGAATAACCACCGCTTTGGAAGATGATCAGTTCTCGCTATTTAGACAATCTATCGTACGTATTGATCAGCATCTGCCAATGGAGGAGCACTTCGAAATATTGTTACGTATGAAAAACACGGAAGAGGCGGGGTTCTGGCCGCCAAATTTATTCCTGCCGGTCGCTGAGCGCAACAGATTAATGCCAAAAATTGACAGGTGGGTTGTCACACACGCATTGAAATGGCTGGAGGAACAGGATATTCCCAATGGCGTTGATTATTGCATGAATATTAACCTGTCTGCCGATTCGCTATCGGAACCAAGCTTTCGCGAGTTTTTAATTAACCGGGTAAGAAGTAACCTTAAGTTGAACCGCTATGTTTGTTTTGAGGTCACGGAGTCTGCGGCAATGACTAACTATGACGACACAATCGCGCTTCTGGTTCAACTACGGGAGTGTGGTTGCTCTGTTGCTCTTGATGATTTTGGTACGGGATTTTCTTCACTGGCGTACATTAAGGATCTTCCTCTTGACTATATAAAAATCGATGGCTCCTTTATACAGAAGATCAACAGTAGCGAACTTGATCAAACCGTCGTCAAGAGTGTTGCGAAGATTGCAAAGGTATTAAAAATTAAGACAGTCGCAGAGTTTGTCGACACTGAAGAGGCAGTAAGATTGCTTGCGGAGCTCAAAATTGACTACGCCCAGGGATTCTTGTTCTCAAAGCCTGAAGAACTTGGAAGCCATAGTCAGGATGTGCAGTCCAGAGCTGCGTAACGTCCAGATTGGCATGCAGGTGATGTCTGCTATCGTTCCATGGGTAGCAGACATCCGACTCGTGATGCCAATGCGGCAGAGCGGTCAGTAAAATCAACATCTGTAATTAGCATCCCGGAATTAAACATGGCCAGAATTAGTCATGGCCGGAATTAGAACGGCCAGAGCTAAATACAGCCACAACTAAATACAGCCAGAATTCCACAAGGCCGAATTTAATAAGGTGCTGCGTCGACGGTCAGAACTCTCTGGCTTAGAAAAGAACACGACAGTATTTTAAGTCCGCTTGAAATAGTCTTGCTGGTTGATGTTTGGCCGGAGTGTGGCTATTAATGCTGTATTTCAACAGCCAATAGGGCCATGTATTGTTGTTAAACTCAGCCAGCACTCGCCATTTTCTCGATAATATAGTATCGCTCAAAAGATCATATTCGGAGAGCAACAGGCCATAGAACTACTGGCGGTGTTGGTTGGCTTGGGAATTTTAGGTAGCCCTGGTTATATGGATACATGTCTGCGATGACATCAAGATGCGCTCTCGCATTGTGTATTCGTGTCGTTTAGTTTGTAATTATCTTTAACAGGGTTCTGTATTGTGTTGGCTGTGCGGGTAGTAGCTGCGATCAGAAAAATATTTTTAGGTTATATTGTAGTGAATTTCTCGTTTTCTGCTGTTTTCAGGTTGCGGTTGCTGCAGATTAGTCAGTAGATTATTTTTGGAAAAAAAAGATGAAAAAAACAGTGGTGGTAACGGGCGGCACGCGCGGCATCGGAGCTGCAGTATCGCATGTTTTGTTTGCTGCCGGCTGGCATGTAATTGCTGCAAGTAACTCTCAGGAGCAAATTGATACCTTTGAAAAACCCACTGGTATCGATGTCGGTTTGCTTGATGTTACAGAGGATGATTCTGTAAGCGAGCTTTTTGGCAAGCTTGAGCGCCTGGATGCGCTGGTTAATTGTGCAGGTATTCTACATCGCGATGCTGAGTATGATCTCGATGTGTTCAAACGTGTGATCGATGTGAATTTAACAGGAACGATGCGCTGTTGTATGGCCGCGCAACCATTGTTGGCCAATAGTAACGGCGCGATTGTTAATACTGCATCTATGCTTAGTACTTTTGGTGGGCCGCTTGTTCCTGCGTATACCGCATCTAAAGGCGGAGTTGCACAATTAACTAAAGCTTTAGCTGGTAAATGGGCGGTCGATGGAATTAGAATTAATGCAGTGGCGCCCGGTTGGATAGAAACAGAGATGACCGAGGGTATCAGGGGATCTACGCAACGAAACGATGCAATACTGAGTCGCACACCGATGAACAGGTGGGGCAAAGCGGAAGAGGTAGGCAATGTGGTGAAGTGGCTGTTATCAGAAGATGCCAGCTTTGTTACTGGTTCAGTGTATCCTGTAGATGGTGGATACAAAGCGCTATAGCGGGAACAAAAATATATGAGTGATAACAAAGAGTATAACGAAAGAACACCTTATCAATTACCGTTTCCCAAAGATGCACAGGAAGAGATTGTTATTCCGTATGCTATTCCCGAAGATGATCGTCTCTGGGTGCCACAGGCGGATAACGTCTGGTTCCGCCCATTGTGTCTGAACCGGTCGCAAGGCTACTGGACAAACTTGTTAAAAGTGACAAAGTCTGGTGTATTGTCACGTCACCGTCATCCGCAGCCGGTGCATGGCTGGGTGCTAAAAGGACGATGGCATTATCTTGAACACGATTGGATTGCGGAAGAGGGATCTTACGTTTATGAACCACCTGGAGAAACGCACACCCTGGTTGTGCCGGACGGTGTTGACGAGATGATTACCTATTTCCAGGTTAATGGCGTGATGTGCTACGTCGACCCGTGGGGAGAAGTGCTTGGCTATGAAGATGTTTTTACAAAAATAGATCTGTGTCGTGCTCATTATTTGGCTGTGGGTCTGGGTGAGGATTATGTCGATCAATTTATTCGTTGACTATGGCAGCCTGTATTATTCACGCGGCGACCAATAGAGTAGAGTGTAAGGTTGCACATAAAGCTCCAAACGCGCCAGCGGGACCATCAGCGAAATTAACAGTGTGTCTATTCGATGCCGGAAGAAAACCTGGTGTCACATCTCGACCAATCCTCCTCGGCAAGTGACGAGCCATGCTTCTCGAATGATTGACCGAACTGTTTAGCCATATTTCCTCCGAACGCCTAATCCTCATGAATAATGTCCAGGCAGCTTGTGAGTCGAGCCTGATCCTTACATTGCCCAAGAGCTGGATCAAATTCTCTGGATCATCACCGGTCTATGGATGACCCGAAGCGCTAACACGTCTATGGATTGGCCGACTACATTTTGAAGAAAAATTCGGCAGTTTATCGTAAATGTAAAAATAATTGGTGCTGCCGTCTGTGAAGTTTCACGGTACTACTGGCGGCTGGTGAAATGGCGTATGGTAGAAACCAAACGTAGAGGAGTGTATTAATTATGCGTGGTATCACTGGTATTTGTTTAATGGGTTTAACCTTCCTGTGGCAGCCTGTTAGTGCGCAGACAATGCAATTAACGCTATCAGATGCTGATTTTGAGATTACTAATGTAGTTAGCGATGTTGATCTTTTTGATTTTCAGATTGAAATCAATGCACCGCTGGCAGCGGGTGTTTACAGCAACCCGCCATTGACATCTGTCAGCTACCGTGTTTTCGGCAGTTTAATTGACGGTACTCCGTCCGGTTTCGAAGCTTTTGATCTGATGCGCGAGATTACCGGTGAGGAATTCTATGCACAAGGTAGCTCGTTGCAATTTGAGATAGATGAGAACGCTGTGCTTGAAGATGGTGTTCAGATAGATGAGCTATCTGGTACGGATGTCGTGTTCAGGTTTGACGGCCGAGAAGTCGGTAACGAAAGATTCCACCCAGCCTTGCTCGAATTACGCACTGACGGGACCGGCAGGATCCAGAATAGCAACAACACACCAACTCTCGATCCTTTGCTGGAAATAGATTTCGGTTCAGAATACGTCAATGATCTCTTATTTGATCCGGGCAATACAACGCTGCTCACGGGGCAGGTTGTGACGGATACCAGCGCTACGGTCGAAGCTGAATCTTCGGGTGGCGGTGCCTTTAGCATTGTTGTATGGCTTATGCTGATGTGTTCGGTCTTTTGTTTTAACTTTACACGTGCGGCTGTTAAGGAATGATTGGCACCAGGAGACTTCGGCGCAGGATGTTACGGCGAACAGCATAGGATTATTTTTCATCTACGTTATACTGGTACACCGAATAACAAGGAGTAGAATATGAAGAAGCTAATATTAGTGGCAGCAGTGGCTCTACTGGGCGCCTGTGGCAGTGACGATGATGATTCAGGCGGTGCCGGAGATAGCGCACTGCTGCGCGGTGTTCAGTCTGGCGCTACCGTCGGACTGTTGCAGAAACTATGGGTAATTTGGAAACAGCATTAAACGCAAACGATCTAATTGGTATCGTAGCGCAAATTGACCATCAGGCTAATGCTGCTGCAAATGATCTGGAACTGCGTCCAACCAGTGTGACACTATTTGGCAACCCGCGTCTTGGTACACCGCTGATGCAAATTAATCAGCTGGCGGGCCTGGACTTACCGCAGAAAATGTTCGCCTGGACTGACGCAGAAGGGCAGTCAAATATCGCCTATAACTCCGCTTCTTACCTGAGCGGCAGACACGATCTTGGAGCAGCGCAAGCTACGCTGGATACCATAGACAACGCGTTAGCCGGTTTAGCAACGACTGCAAGCGGCCAAGAGTTTGTTGCATCGGAAGTGACAGCGCCGGCCAGTGGTGAAGGCATTGTTGTCGTGCAAAGTGCGAATGATATGGATACCACATACAACAACCTGCGCAATGCTATCGTATCTGCAGCGCAACTTACGCTTGTTGCCGAACTTGACCATAGTGCCAATGCAGCGGGTATTGAGGAAACTCTGTTACCTACGCGTCTGCTGGTATTTGGCAACCCAAATTTGGGTACACCGTTAATGCAATCCGGACAATCTATAGGTATTGATTTGCCGCAGAAAATGCTTGTATTTGAAGATGCCGCAGGTCAGGTATCTGTTGCCTACAATGATCCTGCGTATCTCGCACAAAGGCATGGTATTGCTGATCGTCAGGATACTATCAACACGATTACTGGAGCGTTAGCGAATTTAACAACTATTGCTACAACAGTTCAGTAGCCGGTTGTCAATTAGTCAGTAGTCTATAAAAGGAGGGATTACTTTGATCCTTCCTTTTTTGTTTTTTTAGTTGTTGCTGTTCCCATTCTATACTGCCCGGATGTGTGTTTCATATACAACCACACGGCGATTTCCATTGTTTTCCCTCTACCTTCTCCCTTAGGGAGGCTGTCGCTAAAGCATGTTTTGAAATCCTGTTCGACTATATGTTTGATACACGTACCCAAAGCCCAAAGCCAAGTCACTCTCCCTATGGGAGAGTCCAATGCGTAGTTTGCATTGGGAGAGAGATTCTTTTGGCAATAAATTCAAAGTTTAAGCTCGAAGTCTTATTGAGTATCTAACCAGACACACCCCTCTTCCGGCGCAAACTACACGCCGGATTCTCCCCAGGGAGAATGACAAAGCGGAACTGGTTAAGATCATGTGATAGTCACTAAAACCTTTGACGACACCCTCTTAGGTAGTCGATCCGCTCTAACTCTGCTCTTCAGCGAGCCACATCACCTACAGTGTTGAAAATTACCGATGGAATGAAAAACCCATTACGTAAATCATTACCCATACGTAGAATTGCAATGCGTCGGAGTTTAATTCACTGTTGCTGCTGATTGGCAACGTGAGTTACCTGTTGCCGTCACGTTAGTTTAGTTTTAATGAAGTTTTGAGGAGGGGGTAGCATGCATTTTTACCAATGCTTAAATTTGAGCAGTGTCGCTAGCGGCTCGTCATTTCGTGAACCTAAAGTAATTTCCAAGGAAGGAAAAAACACAATGGACAAACCAAAGCGGTATATAAACGGTTGTAACAGGCTTGTTGCTGTCACTGACAGCTGTAGCACACGCTTCAGATAGACAAATGCTCAGCAATGAGCTTATAGATAAGCTAACAGATAGTGCAAGCGATCCGGATGGTGATGGATGGGGTTGGGAAAACAATCAGAGCTGTAGAGTATGGAATTAAGTAAGCACTCTCCGGAAGGCATATGTTGGTGCCTTCCGGATCTTTCCCTAGTATCGGAAGTGCTCACGTATATCTTTATTCCTTTGTGCGAATTTGATATGGCGATGATTAATTAATTATCGCTTGTTGAAATATCGATACGCAACCCGTCTTTACCAATCAACAGTTTGCCACTCCATTCCGGGTCTACCGCGTTGTGCCAGTGCATATCGGTAAAGTCCGGATCATCCGACGGTATCAAGTGATTCAATGCCAGAGCTTTAACGTTGGCAGTAGTGGCAATTTTTCCAGCATCATGGGCGAAGGTATGTGATCGCAGCCAGTGTTTTATTAATCGGTCATCTGCGTTGCCTATTCTGGCCATTAACGGGCCGAGTGCTTCTTCGAGCATTGCTTCGTGAATCAAGAGATCAGCATCCTTGGCAAATTCTGCAAGCGCTGGCAGGTAGGCTGTATCACCGGAGAATACGACTGCGTTTTTAGAAGATTGAAAGCGCAGAGCAAAAGTGTCAATCAGTGGCGGGTGAACATTGCGCATAGCTGTCACGGTAAAATGCTCTGAGCTATAGATTTCGCCTTCATCAATGTCGGTTATTGTCACTAACAATTTAAGGTCTGGTCTGCCTTCATCTTCAATTCGCAAGTCAATGTCTGCTTTCATCGATAGCAGAAAATTATCCCAGTAAGACTGCAATCCCTGTGGGCCGTAAATGGTTACGGTATCCTTAAGGCCGGCTGTCCATGCGGTATGTAGCAGCGGGCCAAGTTCAAGATAATGATCTGAGTGCATGTGGGTCACAAAGATAAGACTGATATCTTTAAGGTTTACACCCTGATCCACAAGGCCCTTGGTGACACCGAGACCGCAGTCAACGACTGCCAGCTTGCCGTTTAACCGGATCATGTTTGAAGTAGGCATGGTAGAGCCCGGTCTTATTGCCGGGCCACCTTTGGTGCCAAGCAGGCATACATAATTTTCAGAGCTCATCAATCAGCCTTGGTCTATTACTGTGGTCGGGGTAAGAATTAGAGCGACGCGAAACCTGCATCGAGTGCACTGAGAATTTGTGCTGCTTCATCTTCAGTTAAAATTAGCGGTGGTGAGAGAATCAGGTTGGGGCCGGAAACCCTCACCATCACGCCGTTATCATAAATTGCATCCTGGAGTTTTACCGGTAAGGCTTTATCAACCGGTGCTTTACTGGCTCGGTCTGAAACCAGCTCAAAAGCAGTCATTAAGCCGTGACCACCGCGGACATCGCCAATGACGTCGTATTTCTCCATCAGTTTTTTTGCTCCCTTATGCAGTTGGGTGCCGCGTGCTGCGGCATTGGTGGGAACATCAAGCCGGATAGTTTCGGCAAGGCACGCAATAGCCGCCGCTGCACCGACCGGATGACCGGAGTAGGTATAGCCGTGACCAATTGCTGCGGCACCAGTTTTATCATTCTCGAATGTATCTGCAACATCCTGTGACATCATCACAGCCCCAAATGGGAAGTAGCCATTGGTAATTGCTTTTGCGGTACACATAAAGTCTGGCTTCACGTTCCAGAGTCTCGCGCCACTCCAGGCGCCGGTCCTGCCGTAGGCGGTTATCACTTCATCGGTAATGAGTAGTATGCCGTGCTTGTCGCAGATCTGTCTTACCATTGGCAAAAAGCTTTTATGTGGTGGTATTACGCCACCGGCACCAAGAATTGGCTCCATGATAAAAGCGGCAATGGTAGTCGCACCCTGAAAAGCGATTTCATCTTCAAGTGCAGATGCGCACAGTGCCGCCAGTTTTTCTGGGTCGGTTTCATTGAAAGGGTTGCGGTAAGTGTATGGAGCAGGGATGTGATAGCAACCAGGAAGCAATGGTTCATAAGCTGTACGAAAGTTAGCGTTACCGTTGACTGATGCGCCACCTGTATGGGTACCGTGATAACCCTTTTTTAAACTTATATATTTAGTGCGGCCATGTTCGCCTCTGATTTTATGAAACTGGCGTGCGAGTCTGAGAGCTGTCTCAACACTGTCTGAACCGCCGGAAGTAAAGAAGGCCCGGGTCATGCCATCTGGTTTAAAGAATTCTGCCAACTCATAAGACAAATTTATAACCGCATCATTAGATGTGCCACGAAAAGTCGAGTAGTACGGTAGTGCATCCAGCTGTTTTGTGATCGCTTCTTTGACTGGCTCGCAAGAGTAGCCGAGATTCACATTCCACAGACCGCCTACAGCATCAATTGTTGCTTTGCCGTCTATGTCGGTGATATGTACACCTTTACCACCGGTAATGATTCGTGGTGGGTTGGCGAGACTGTCTGCCGGATGTGCCATCGGGTGGAACTGGTGGCGAGCATTATTTTCTTTTAAAAAATTAGAGTCTTTGGCTGGCATATTCATGATCTATTGCTGCTCAGTTAAGTTGGTTTTTTGCTGGTAAAGCAAATTAGTGTTGCAATGCAATTTGCTCGCGCTTTGCGAGAGTCGGTTTGGTACCAAGAATTTTTTTTGCTACTGTGTGACCGGATAGAACTGCAGCCTGAATGATGCCGGGTGAAACGCAATCACCCGCACGGTACAGATTCTCAGTGTTACGTTCGGATAAGCTGGTATACAAGTCTGCTACAGTTTTTCTTGCACCAACAAATACCAGTATTGAGTGATCCAGTGCGATGCTTTTTCCTGTTAGCGTACAGCAGAAATCACCGCTTGGTTTGTGAATCACGTTAGGGTGCATTGCAATATTCAAATCGGCCATGCGGTTTATTATCCGTGGCTGTTCCAGTGTATGGTCGGTCCAGGTGGCGACGGTTGGCATCGGGGTGACGTACGATACCGTGTGTCCTGCATTGGCTAAGGCTTCAGTGATGCTACTGGCTATATAAAAATGATCATCATCGTAGACCACAATGTTTGATGTGGGTTGATCTGCCAGTGCGTTAGCCATTATGTCATCAGGTGTAAAAATCTTTACTTTTCCATTTGTTTCAGAATAGCTGTATGGATTAAAATTTGTTGATCCAACAAAATCATTCCGCCAGCTGGCACCGGTTGCGATAATCCGGTTTTCTGCGTCGAAGGAAGCAACCTCATCTGCGTTCATTTCACTTTCAAGGTAGATGTCTACATTGGCGTTTGATACGAGCTGTTGCATGCGGTAGTCACGTACCCGAATAAAGCTGTTCAGGCCGGGCAATCGGGATTCTCTGCTTACTCTGCCACCTGCCTCAGTTGCAGCGTCTGCAATGGTAATTTTATGACCTGCTCGTGCAAGCGTGACTGCACACTCGAGTCCGGCGGGGCCTGCACCGATGATTAAATGTGATTGCAGTTTGTGTGATATTGCTGGTGTTTCAGGATGCCAGTCTCGTCGCCATTCTTCAGAGATGGTTGGGTTCTGGGTGCACCTTACCGGCAAGCCGTAGCTGTCCATGCTTACACAGATTTTGCAGCCAATACATTCACGAATGTCTTCTGTTCGGCCTTGCTTTATTTTTGTAGGAAGAAAAGGATCGGCAATAGACGGTCTCGCAGCACCAATTAGATCGAGCTTACCTTTCCTGATTAAAGACACCATCAGATCCGGGGATGTGAATCGACCAACACCTACAACCGGCTTTGTAGTTACTGACTTTACAAAGTCTGTATACGGTTGCTGATAGCCTTCTTCACTGAAACGTGCTGTCGCACTGTCATTTGACCAGCCGGAGATATTTACATCCCATAAGTCTGGTAGCTCTGCGAGTGCTGCTACAACATCACGGCCTTCACCGTCATGAGTCAAACCATTGCTGACACCAGGTTCTGCAACGCTGAACCGAACAGCGACAGCACATTCACCGCTAGCGACTTCCAGCGTGTCTTCCAGTACTTCTTTAAAGAGCCTTAGTCTGTTGGTTAAGGTGCCACCATAATCATCGGTTCTCTGATTGGTTCTGATTGATAAGAAGTGACTGAGTATTGATAGATCATGTGCTGCATAAACATAGAGAATGTCATATTCCGACTTCCTTGCCCGTCTGGCTGCTGCTTTGTGCGATTCTCTAAACGCTTTGATATCTGCAAGACTCATCTCGCGTGCCTGGGTTGGCACTTCCGGTCTGAGCACGGGCAGGGCGCTTGGACCGATTGCAGACATACCTGTGGTGATATTGCGTGCTCGCATACCACCATGTGCCAGTTCAATAGCAGCCAGACTGCCATGTTGCTTAATGGCATCTACCTGTGCTGCGTGTCTGGGTATATCTGTATCATCCCAGATGCGCTCCATTGGGTGGCTTGCCATGTCTGAGTCTGGTGCAATCTCGGTCATCTGTACAGCTACGGTGCCCCATCCACCTTCTGCTTTCATTGCGCGTAGTGCAATGGCGCCATGAGGCTGGTTCCAGCCGTGACCGGTGGCATGCGGTGCTGCAAAAAAACGGTTTGGTGCTGTTACCGGGCCAATCTTTATCGGCTCAAACAGAATGCTATAGCGCGTCTCCGTCATGCGCGAGCCACGATACCGTCTTCCACCCACTGATCGAAGATTTCAAGTGCTTTATCAGCAAACGCCTGATCGTTAATGTGTGCATCGATCTCGGTTAACTGTAAGGGGTCTTTAATCGAAGATCGCATTTCATCGTTAAATGCTGCGAGTCCGTCAGGATCGTGTGCGGGTTCACCGGGTTTGTCCCATTCTTCTATACCTTGCACCGGCAACAGCACGTGTGCAGGTGATCTGCTTTGCGATGTTGATTCTGTAAGCCGCTTGCCGATCTCTCTTGCTGTCTCTCGACGTTCTTCATTGTTTAGCGCAGATGATTTAATCAAACGGTTATGTGCATGGAACGGTCGATCAAGATACCTTTCAGGGATATCCTGCCATCCGGCAAAATCAATCAGATCGAGACAACCGGGAGCGACCAGCTGTGGTATGCCAGCGCATCCCGCATTCATTAAGCGATCATTACCAGCATTAACAACGCTGCCTGCCAGCAGGTTGCCGAGTTCGGGTAACGCGAAATCCATAACACACACAAAGCCACCCTGACTGGCGATCTTCTCGAAAGCCATACCACCCATGCCGGTGGCATGGAATATTGCTGTCTCATAGCCGCGTGCATCCAGCGCCGGTTTTAATAACTTCATGTAACTGAGACAGGAGGAACCGAGTGATGTCATGCCGATCATCGGTTTGTTATCAGTGTTTTTTTCGACTGCGTTTGCAGCGCCGAGTACCGCACCAGCTGCCTGACTCAAAGACGCTTTACAAACTGAGTTAAGGCCATACAGGCCACCTGCCCAGAGGATCATTTGTATATCAGGTGAAAGCCGCTCCGGCGGAATCAGGTGTGAGAACGATACGGTAGAGACAACATACTTCGGTACACCCAAAGGCAGCACCTGGCAAACATCCAGCGCGAGATCTGTGCCCATGGTGCCGCCGAGAATAATTATCCCGTTAAACAAGTTTTTGAGGTGCAACTCGGACACAAGTTCAGACGCACCTTTTGCCATGATCTGCATGGCTTTGTTTTCATCTTCGCATGCAATCGCAGCTTCAATACTGCTTGCTGCGGATTTAGCGACGTCATGCTTTGAGTAGTCGGTTGGGTGCGGCGCGTCACCGAGCACACTGACATCCATGGTAAGTGCTTTTCCACCTTGATCAATGATCACTGATTTAACGTATTGCAGCTCATCGTTTTTGGTGTCGAAAGTTCCGACGATCAGTATGGTGCTGGTCATTTCGGTCTCTACGTAATCTATTTAGCCTGCCGCAGGTGCGTCTGCAGTCGTACTCGGGTGGCCATCCAAAAGGAGTCCGACTGTTGACATTCTACCTGACAGTTATTTAACATGTGAAGTAATTATTCAAGCTGAAAATCCAATGCACACTGGCAAAATAGAATAGTTATGGTCTCACAGATTCAGATCAATAATCTGCGCAGCACATCGGTTGAAATTCCGACCCTTGTTACTGAAGAGCGCTCGCGCGGATGATGGTTTGAAAAAAGACAGCACTCCTGCAGAGTTGTTACTGTTCGAAGAAGCAATGCCGCTTGCGGACCTGCAGGCTGACAGCGGCTTTAAAAGTGAGTGCAAGCCCGATAAAAAAATAAAGGTCGACGATCTGTTTCGCTTTAGACGCGGGCTTGGTGACTACAGAGTCTCATTGATCGCAATGCTGATTGCATTGTTTTTTCTGGTGTTCTTTTTTACGCAAACCGGTTGGCAGGATCGCAAACTGCCGGATAACTTTGGTGCCTATCTGATGCATCAGTTTGGCTTGCTCGAACTTGAAGGCAGAGTAGGGCGCTTCGGGCGCATACTCAAGCAGTCGTGGGTAATACCTATGCTGTGCCTGTTGCTGTTAGTGCCCACCGCTATCTGGAATTTTCGAGAGTCACGTAAAGTGCACCTTTGGAGACAGCGTTTCCAACTACCAACCGATGCGGCGTTTGAGTTTACGAAGTACTTCGCAGCCCTTGAGTTTGTTGTCTACTTTATAATCTATACGGTTACCGTACCGGTTCTGGGTTACCTGTTATCAACAGTTATACTTGGTACCTTTCTGACTTATCGACTTGGCTATCGATCAGTTACTTGGATTTTGCGATCACTCGCAACCAGTATTGCCATCGTGCTGGTGTTTCGCACTCTGTTGCAAATTAAAACACCGGCTGGCATCTGGCTGTACGATCAATTACCAACTGCTTTGCGTTCGTTCATGTTGACCTACTTTTAGATTATGGATGCCTTTCTATTAGGTCTTGAAAATTTATTTGTGCCAGAGGTGTTGCTGGCTATTGTTATCGGGTCTGTTGGCGGGCTGACAATCGGCGCAATACCGGGTATTGGTCCGGCTATCGCTATTGCTATTCTGCTACCGGCAACCGTGTTTCTCGATGATTTGGTCAGTCTGGTGTTGCTGCTTGGCGTGTATGGATCATCTATGTATGGTGGTGCCATTCCGGCCATATTAATTAATACACCCGGTACCCCGGTCAATGCATTAACAACCTATGACGGCTATTCAATGACGCGCCGTGGTGAGGCCGCTAAAGCGCTGTCTCTGGCGTACTCAGCATCATTTTTTGGTGGGTTATTTTCGATTATTGCAGCCCTTTGTGCGTTGTTTATATTCGGCCCCTATCTGCGTGATCTCGGTGCGCTGTTTGGTCAGCGGGATATCATGATGGCAGCTATTCTTGGTGCGGTGTTGCTAATAGCTGCACACAGGCAATCAATGGGTATTGCTGCCATGCTGTTTGGCTTTGGTTTTTTAATCGCGATGATTGGCCGCCAGACAACACGCAAGATAGATCGCTACACCTTTGATATCGAATATTTTTACTCAGGGTTTAACCTGATTGTTGTCATCATTGGTATCTTTGCGTTGAGCCAGGCTTTGAATCTGATGGTAGGTAAAGATGATGATCCGCCGGAAGCTCGGGTCACCGGTGGTATGCTAGGTGGCTTTGCAACGCTTGCTAAAAATAAAATCGTTACTGTGTTGTCTGCCATGTATGGCACTATGATGGGAATCATTCCCGGGGTCGGTGAGTTTGTAGCGCAATTCTTTAGTTACTCTACCGCTCGTGCATTGTCTAAAGAGCCTGCAAGATTCGGCCACGGATCTCAGGAAGGGTTAATTGCCTCGGAGACTGCGAACAATGCTGTGCCAGCTGCTGCAATGATACCATTGCTGGCACTGGGTGTACCTGGTGAAGCGCTGACAGCCATGATGATGGTGGTGTTTTTTGATGCCGGTATTAAACCCGGACCAGACGTCTTTGAAAATAATCCCGATTTTCTTTTTAGCCTGTTTACCGCGCTCTTGATTATTAATGTGGTCGTCATGGCGACTTTGCTGGTTTCTACTCGCTTTATTGCCAAACTGGTTCATATTCCCAATCGGTTTCTTGGCGCATTCATTATGATTCTCGCCTTTGTCGGGGTGTATTCTATTCGCAATAGTCTTACGGACTGTATTTTTGCTGTCGTGTTCGGTTACATCGGATACATTTTTCGCAGGCTCGAATGGCCGTTAGTGCCGGTGGTGCTGGGCCTGGTGCTCGGGTCGATTATTATCGAGCGTCTGGCGGCAGGTGCCGGGCAGGTTAAAACGGCTGCTGACTTAATAAATCGTCCGGTATCCGGAACCTTGTTTGTGGTGATACTGCTGGTCATTGGTTTCATCATCGTCTCTTCGGTTAGAGGCCGAAAAGATAATTTTTCACTATGACTTTAATTTCAACTGGAGATAAACAATGAAGAGGCTTGTAAAGGTTGCACTGGTTTCACTGGTGACCGCTGTGTCTGCTTTTAATCCTGCTGCGGCAGAGTACCCAACCGGCCCGGTTCAGTTTGTAGTGCCCTGGCCACCAGGTGATTTCGAAGACATATTAACGAGAATGATCGCCGCTGACTTTGAAAAAGAAACCGGTGCTTCAGCGTCTGTAGTTAACAAGCCTGGTGGTGGAGACGGCCCGTTTCCAGGTGCTTTGGAAGTACTGAATGGCCCGGCTGATGGCTCCATGATTGGTTCTTTCGTTATTGGTGTGCCGGTTGTTGGTCCAAACATTGACATCGGTATAGAAGAAGACAGCTTCACGCCGGTTGGCATTTTCCTAACCTATCCGTTCGTATTAGCTGCCGCTGGTGATGCGCCTTACACAGACATGGCAAGCCTCGCTGCTCACGCTAAAGATAACGATGTTGTACTGGGTCACTTCGGTGCCGGTCTTGCGCCAACCCGTGCATCAATGGCTGCTGCCGCCGAGATGGGTTTCGAGTTTGCTGATGATGCTGCATTCGATCTGCTCGATTGCAACTCACTGTCTTCCGGTGATGCTGACGTTATCAACACCACACTTGCACTCATAGAACCATGTCTCGGTGAAATCAAAGTTCTTGCAAACATCGGTGAAGAGCCAATCGGTAAGCTTGATGGTGTTGCCACTCTGGCAGAACAAGCGGGTATTAATGATCTTGAGCTGTGGAACGGTCTTTTTGTCAAAAAAGGTACACCACAGGAAGTGATCGATAAGCTGGCAGAAATTGCATCTGCCACAATGGCAGGTGATGAGGCGCAGCAACTCATGCAAGAGACAGGCGCCCGAGTTTACTGGCAAGGCATGGAAGAGTCGCAGGAGCGTATTGTGGCTGATCGTGCCAAGCTGGGTGAACTAATAGAAATAATAGAGAAGTAGTTGTTCATTTTGTGCCTGTCGTGTTCATCCCAGAGCACGACAGGCCTAAGCACGACAGGCCTAAGCACGACAGGCATGAGCACGACAGGCCTAAGCACGACAGGCATGAACGCGAAAAGGTTTTTCTGTTTCATCTATTGGCTGTAATTCTGCAGCCAGTTTCATTACCCCGCAGAGACATGTAGTGAATCGCATCCGACTTGGTATTTTACAAACGAATCACGACAAGAGCGTTGAGGTGGGTGATGCATTTCCGGATGATGCACACAGATTTCGTGACCTTTTTGATCAACAGGAACAGCGTTTTCAATACCGTATTTACATGACCATAGGTGGTGAAGTTCCTGTTGATATTGATGAGCAGGATGCCTACATGATTACCGGTAGCCCGCTTAGTGTTCTGGATACCCACATATTTACAGACGGCTTAATGGATTTTATTCGTCGATGCGATACCGCAAAGAAACCGCTGTTCGGTGCATGTTTTGGCCATCAGGCCATCGCACTCGCCTTAGGTGGAAAAGTAGAACGATCAAAACAAGGCTACAACGTTGGCATTGAAGAGACAGTATTCGATAACGTTAAGCCATGGATGACACCATCACACAGCAAATTGCCGTTGTATATGTTTCATGAAGATGCAGTGACAGAGCTGCCGGACGGCTGTGTTCGTTTGGGGTCGAGTGGTCGCTGTGAGAATGCGAGCTTTGCCAAAGAAGATTATATTTTTACCACACAAGCGCACCCTGAATTCTCGCATGAGTTTATGTCTTGTGTTTTAAAGTTTACCGAATCCAGTATTCCTGCAGATCAGGCTAAGAGTGCCTGGGCCAGTCTGGATTGTCAGCAACGTGGCGATGTCTATGCTAACTGGTGTACCAACTTCTTTATACAAGCAATAGATAGATGAATACAGTGACTGATGATGGCTACCTGGATTTATTCGATCATGATAGTTTTGCCAGCGGGGTGCCGCATAATACTTTTGCCAGATTACGCAGCGAAGACCCGTTAAGCTGGACTGAAGGCGATGAGTCCGCCAAAGGGTTTTGGAATCTGACCCGCTATGCAGATATTAATCTTGCCAACAAGGAAAGTCAGATCTTTACGTCCGCCAGGGGTATTCGTATTGAAGATCAGTCTCATGAAGAGTATATGGCCAGGCGAACCTTTCAGGAGACAGACGGAGCAGAGCATGCAATGGTTCGTCGCAAGGTTAACCCAAATTTTTCGTCTAAAGCCATGGCAGGTTTTGAGCCTCTGATCAGAGAGCTGGCATCAGATATCGTATCTAAAGCTGTGGCTCAGTCAGAGTTTGATGTAGTGGGTGCTATCGCCAAACAATTGCCGATGCTGATGCTCGGCAGAATCCTTGGCGTGCCAGATGAAGATCTTGAATGGCTGGTGGAAAAAGGTGATGCACTGATTGGCAACACCGATCCTGAATTCACTGATCACGTAGTCGATAAGATGGATACCAGCGCCTACCGAATGATGCCTTTCAGGAGTCCGGCAGGAGTAGAGCTATATGACTATGCCGCCGATCTATTGCACAATCGCAGACCTGTGGCAAAAGACGCTATTCTCGATGTCTTGTTGCGCGATGAAGACGGACTTGATGAACTGGCTTTTAAAAACTTCTTTTGTCTGCTGGTGGCGGCAGGCAATGACACCACCCGTTATTCCATTGCTATGGCACTTAATCTGATAGCGCATGACTCTCAGTTACTTATTCAACTTAAATCAGGTGACTACTGGGATACCTGTGCAGATGAGTTTATCCGGCTGGCGTCACCGACGATGCATTTCAGGCGTACAGCAACGCAGGATTATGAGCTGCACGGTAAAACGATAAAAGAAGGTGATAAAGTACTGCTGTGGTTTGTATCCGGAAGCCGTGATGAAGAGATCTTCTCCAATCCGAATGAAGCGATTCTTGATCGTAAGCCAAACAGACACCTAGCATTCGGGCAGGGCGGCGCACATGTTTGCCTTGGGCGCTACCTGGCCAAGCTTGAAGTGCAGTTAGTTCTGCAGGAGTTAGCAAAGCGCGTGGAGTCGATAGAGCCTCTTGAGCCGCCAAGCTGGACACGATCAAATTTCATCTGCGGTGTAAAGCGATTAAATGTGAGGGTCACACCTGCATGACAACTGCCAACCGTACCCGCGCCATGTTTTGCGACATGCTTAACCTGCCGCGCGGCAAGTATGTTCCTGTTGATGTAGCTGCAGGTGGTTCTATTGGTTTTGCGCGTGGTGCCTTTGCAGTTTCTTATGATCGTGATCTGCTTACAATTCCAGGCTGTGGCTATTATGAAGGTTTGCCGGATATGCAGCTGAAGCTTGATGATGAACGTCGTGCTTCATGGCAATCAAGTACCGAGATTGCGCTAGGTGATCTGACTGTAGACGGTGAGCCGTTTGGTTTGTGTGCACGCTCAATGTTGAAGCGTTGTGTCAGTGATTGGCAGGCAATCGGCTACACTCCAATGATCGGGCTTGAAACAGAAGGCTATGTTTTTCAACGTGATCAGGATGGTGTTTGGCGACCGTACGATACACCTGGTGCTTTTGTTTATGGCACTGGCCCCGAAAATGACCCGCGTGGTTTAACTGATGAGATCTGGGAGGCGGCGCACGCAGCCGGTATCCCGATTGAAAGCATGAATGGCGAGTTTGATAATGGCCAGTTTGAATTAACCCTATGTTTCGGTGATGCTGTTAAGGCCTGTGACGATGCTTTTTTGATGCGATCCATGGCCCGAGAGCTGGCCTTTAAAAAAGGGCTGCTGTTAAGCTTTATGCCCAAACCGATTCCGGACCGTGGTGGTTCCGGTATGCATGTCAATTTCAGTCTGGCAGATCATGATGGTAACAACGCGATTGCACCGGATGGAAAGTTATCCAGAATGGCAGAGCATTGTATTGCGGGTCTAATCGCTCATCATGAATCACTGGCAGGGTTGTTAGCTGTGACTGTAAACAGCTATGATCGTTTGAGTCAGGGTAGCATGGCAGGCTATTGGGCTAACTGGGCTGAAGATCATCGCCTGGTGACCACACGTTGCTCAACGGGATCTGCAATATCAGCGCGTCTGGAGCACAGAATGGCAGACTGTGCGACCAATCCGTATCAGGCGGTGACAGCAGTGTTACAGGCGGCAAAGCTTGGGTTGCAAGGTGAGTTACCGCTGCAAAAGCCTGAAGATCTCGACGGCATGGAGCGAGTGCGTGAAAAAAGACATATACCATCATCGCTCGACAAATCGTTGTTGGCACTCGACAAAGACAAGCCCTTGCGCATGGCGGTGGGTGAGTTGTACTGTGATGCACTGTTGTTTCTGAAGAACGATGAGTACAGTCGTCTTGCCGGTAAAAGTGTGGATGAAGTGCGTGACTATTATCTTCCGTTTGTATAGACCAGGCCGGTTTTATAGACTAGGCCGGTTTTATATACCAGGCCGTTTGTATGGATCTGTCGGTTTATTTAGACCGGTTAGCTATATTCCAATTGGTGAGTCGCGCTAGTCGTGCCCGGTTCTAACAAAAGCTTGCTTGCTAGACGTGCTCGACTACTTGGGCCCAATGTACCGATCTTCTACAACGATCCTGTTCACCTGGTCAAAGGTGAGGGCGTTTGGTTATGGGATGCTGACGGTCGAAAGTTTCTCGACTGTTATAACAACGTACCGCATGTGGGCCACTGTAATCCGCGGGTCGTGGAGGCGATACATCGCCAGGCAAGTACCCTCAATACCCACACGCGTTATCTGCATGAGGGTATGCTGGATTACATAGAGCGTTTAACCTCAACAATGCATAGTGGCTTGACCACAGCGGTCATGACATGCACTGGCTCTGAAGCGAATGATATCGCGCTGCGGATGGCAGAGGCTGTGACTGGCCGTCGTGGCATCATTGCAACCGATGCCACTTACCATGGTAACTCGGCATTAGTCAGTCAGCTCAGTCGAAGTAATGTACCTGCAAGTGGTTTTGGTCTTGAAGATTATTTTCGTCATGTGGTAGCACCGGACAGTTACCGACATAGTGATCCTGAAGGATTGTTATTTGCCAATGCAGTTGCTGAGAAAATAGCGGAGTTACAGAAAAGTCCTCACGGTTTTGCGGCTTTAATCGTCTGTCCGTTTTTCTTAAATGAAGGTTTCCCATCCCAAGTAGCCGGATGGTTAAAGCCTGCTGCTGCGGTAGTGCGCAAAGCCGGTGGCATGCTTATTTGTGATGAAGTGCAATCAGGCTTCGGCCGTATTGGCAGCCACTTCTGGGCTTACGAAAAGCAGCAGATTCAGCCCGATATTGTTGTACTCGGCAAGCCAATGGCGAACGGGCACCCGGTGGGTGCGGTAGTCAGCAGTCTGGATACAATGACCGTTTTTAGAAAGAGCTTTCGCTACTTTAATACGTTTGGTGGTAATCCCGTGAGCTGTGCTGCAGCGATGGCAGTGCTGGAAGAGCTCGAAGAGTATCAACTGATGGCGCATGCGCAAAAAGTGGGCGACTATGCGCTTGAACGGTTACGGCAATTGCAGAAAAAATATGACTGTATCGGTGATATTCGCAGTAGCGGATTAGTTTTTGGTGCTGAGTTGGTATTAGACAAGGCAACCAAAGAACCGGCGAGTGAATATACCGATACCATTATTAACGCAATGCGACATAAAGGAGTGTTACTCTCTAAGCTCGGGCGATATAAAAACACCCTTAAAATCAGGCCGCCGATGCCGTTCTCAACTGAGAATGCAGACCTGCTCTTTAATACGCTTGATGAGGTGCTGGCAGAATCGTGAAATCTGATGTAGACAAGCTGCTGAAGAAGAATCAGCAACTGAACCAACTGGACGGTGTGAAAGTCACCAGCCACGTGCAACGCGAAAGCGGTGACTGGTTTTTGAATACATTAATGATTGAAGGCTACGATGTGCCTTTTAAATATAAAAGAACAAAAAAATATCGTGACCTGAAAGGTACGCCCGTTAACCTGACTTACTATCGTGAGACTGAAGACGTGGCCGGAATGGAATTTGAAATCATGAAAGTTGTCAGGGTTCGCAAGAGCTAAGTCCTGCGCCTGAGTCGATGCCTGACGTTGAATATTAATGTCGTCGAATATCAACGGGGTCGAATATCAATCGGAGGTTGACTAGCTACGGAAAACCGTTTAGCTAAATTTTAAGTTTGTCCAAAGTTTTGCCGCGTTCAGTAGCGGCTTTAACTACCTGATTGTTTGCCTTGAAAGCCCAATAAGCATTCGCAATAGCAAGCGGGATAGTTAAGACAAAAAACGGGAAGTTAACCAGTGCACGTATAAGTGATGGCAGGTACCCGGTTAATATTAGCTGGCTTGCAAATAGAAGTGTCACGGCGTTAACCAGATACATAATCGAGAACAGTCGCTCGTCTCGCATGCGAACCTTGTGTGGTTCTGCAAGATCCTTTATATGTTTATTGTGACGGCGGCGGTTGCTTCTGAACATTCCCCAGAACGTCCAGTTCGGTTCGTCGCCCGGGCCTTTTAGCACCTGGCTTTTGCTGTTGCGTATTCTCCTCCAGGCGATGAAAGCAACAAACAGATTTGCGCCGATCAGTAAAACCTTAAACCATGAATCGGGTATATAGCCTAATAGTGGCAGGGTGCTGAGGTTGACCAGTAGCAGCTGAATCAGTGCATTGGCGAGAAAAGCAGTTCGATGGCTGGCATTACGATTAACGTCATCAACTTTGCGCTTGATAAAGTCGCTACCCTTGTCCTCGGCTTCAACTTTTTGCAATCCCGTTTGTTGTTTTGAATTCAGTTTGAAGTATGTCTGCAGCTCGGAGAGTTTTTCCTCCATGGTACGACCCAGCAATGGCTGGGTTTTTTCCTCCCAGTAGTCATTACCTCGCTTGAGGTAGCCCCAGGATTTTTGCATCAGGCTGGTTATGTTTGTCTTTTCAGTCGTCATATCTGTCGATTGTCGGGGTTTAGCCTTTGCTGTGTCACAGGGTTGCCTCACCACAGGGTTACGTTATCACCGGGCAGTTAATTTAGGGAACCAATTATAGAATCATACGTATCTGAGTTGTGTAATAATCCTGTCATCTGCACCAAGGCTCGATTATGCACGATTATCAACGCGACTTTATCCAGTTTTCAATTGAATCCAATGTGTTGAGGTTCGGTGAGTTCACACTAAAGTCAGGCAGACGGAGTCCCTATTTTTTTAATGCCGGCTTATTTAATACAGGCGCCAGGCTGGCGCGGCTAGGGCGGTTCTATGCTGATGCTATTGTGAACTCTGGCGTCGAGTTTGACACTCTGTTTGGTCCTGCCTACAAAGGCATTCCGCTGGTAAGTGCGGTCTCTATCGCACTCAGTGAGCATCATGGTATAGATAAGCCGTGGGTGTTTAATCGTAAGGAGGCGAAACAACACGGCGAAGGTGGTGATCTGGTGGGTGCGGACCTGAGTGGGCGAGTGTTGGTTATCGATGATGTTATTACAGCAGGCACCGCGATTCGAGAAAGTCTGCAGCTTATTAAAATGTCTGATGCAAGTCTGGCAGCGGTGTGTGTCAGCATTGATCGGCAGGAAAAAGGCCAGCAGGAACGTTCAGCCATACAGGAAATCGAGCAAGACCACGATGTTCGGGTCGTGACGATTGCCAAGCTCGCTACTTTGATAGAATTTTTAAAAGCGCAACCAGATCGAGCAGACACTGTTGCTGCTATTGAAGACTATCGTGCACGTTACGGTGTCTAGCGGCTCTATTGAGATTAAGTGGCTGCACGTATTTATGTACAAATTCATCTTTGTGCTCTTGCTGTGCTGCACCAATACCTTCGCTAATGACAGTCAGCAGTGTTGTAATCAGTGGGGAGATATTGCCCGGGCGGCCATGACATCCAGACAGGCTGGTGTTCCGCTTAAAGTAATGTTGATGCTGGTAAGTGATGAAACCGCAGTTGGTATCTTACGGGCTGCTTATGATCAGGTTCAGTTAGAGTCAGTGGTGCAGCGGCAGATCTCCATCGATCGATTTGTTGAGATTGTAGTGTCTGAGTGTTTGAAGTAATGGGTTTCAGCTATTAGGTGTATCGGCTGGGAAACGTAATACCGGACGTGTTTAGTTTGACGAGCGTGGCTTTGGTGGATGCGCATTGAAACTGTTTAAAGTATAAGTGGTGTGCATACTTAATATGGTTTTAGGGCAGGTCTGGCGTCGAGTGCGCTTATCACCCTACGTGTCGCGGTGTTGCACAACGTACAGCATAAAAACGTAGGGGGGATAAGCTCATCCGCGATTAGGGTAGACTCACAACCTCAAGTTTGACTGGTGTCATTATTTGCATGATGTCAACGCGCATCCACCAAAGCCACGCTCGTCAATTTGAGCACGTCGGTATTGGTCATTTAAATACACCGAGGTGTTTTGGTTATTATGTATAGCAAACAGTTGCACCGACGTTGCAGAGTGCTCCTTTAGCAATTGGCAAACGCGGGTCGATTGTGCTGAGTAAGAATGTAGGCAGTAGCAATGGGCTGATGTCAGAACTGCTCGCTCAAGTTACAACGATGATCTGCTATCCGCCTTCAGAGTTATCGGGATCGAGCTGGGCCAATATATCAAGCAACAACTCGTATTTATCTTCACCAATGCGTTGCTTGATTTCCACTACAATTCCTAAAGCCCGGTCAGCCTTTTCATCGATAATCTTTTGGCCATCACTGGTAATCGCTATCATTTGCCTGCGGCGATCGTCTTCGTCTCGAGAAAGCGTGATCAAACCTTTTGCATGCATTGTTTGTGCAATGCGGGTCAGGCTCGGGAACAGCAGTGATGCGCGGCTTGCCAGAGTGGAAGAGCTCTGTGGTCCGTATTCAGCCAGTACTCGAAGCACGCGCCACTGCTGCTCGGTGATGCCGGTCTCCGCCAGCATTTCTCGAATGGGCGGCATGATGCCTTCTCTGGCCCGAATCAGGGCAATCGGCAGAGATCTGGCCGTAGATGGCAGCTTCTTTGTCATTTTGCACGGGGTTAATCTAATGTGGCAATTCTACCATCTTGGCCCGAATGCTTCCTTGAAGTTGCCACTGAAATTATTTAACATGTGAATTAAATTTCATTGGTCTGACGACGAGAATTGCCGGCATTTGAAAGCGGCGGTTTTGCCGTCCAATTGTCTGGCCGAACAAGTAACCTCCGGAGAATTACTGGTGACCGATCTCGACCAGAATATTGAAAAACTCAACGGATTTTTATCGCAGTTCAAGTCATCCGGTGTGCTGAATCGGATCGATGGTAAAGATGTGCCTGGCGGTGGTGGTGTATTCGAATCTGCCTCACCAGTCGATAACAGTGTTATCTGTGATGTAGCCCATGGCACAGCAGGGGATATTGATGCGGCAGCGCAGTCTGCATCGAAGCACTTTGCGCAATGGCGGGATATACCTGCCAACGAACGCCGCAAAATACTCTTAAGGATTGCTGAAAGTATAGAGGCTCGTGCTGAAGAGATAGCTTTGTGTGAGTGTTGGGATACTGGTCAGGCTTATCGTTTTATGTCTAAAGCTGCATTGCGAGGTGCAGAAAACTTCCGATACTTTGCAGACCAGGTGGTGCAGGCACGTGATGGTCAGCATCTAAAATCTCCTACGCTGATGAATGTGACCTGCCGCGTACCTATTGGGCCAGTGGGTGTTATCACGCCATGGAACACACCGTTCATGCTTTCCACATGGAAGATTGCACCGGCTCTGGCGGCAGGATGTACCGTTGTACATAAGCCTGCGGAATCATCACCTTTAACCGCACGATTACTCGTAGAGATAGCTGAAGAAGCCGGTCTGCCTGCAGGTGTATTAAACACCGTCAATGGCTTTGGTGAGGAGGCCGGTAAGGCTTTGTGCGAACACCCGTTAATTAAAGCCATAGCGTTTGTTGGAGAAAGTCGTACTGGGAGTCTTATAACCAAGCAGGGTGCAGATACGCTAAAACGTAATCACCTTGAGTTGGGCGGCAAAAATCCGGTTGTGGTATTCGATGATGCTGACCTTGAGCGTGCCCTGGATGCAGTGATCTTTATGATTTACTCCATTAATGGTGAGCGTTGTACGTCATCATCAAGGCTTCTGGTGCAGGACACTATTCGTGAAGAGTTTGAAGCAAAGCTTGTAGAGCGAGTTAAGAACATCAAAGTAGGGCACCCGCTTGATCCGACCACAGAGGTCGGGCCACTGATTAATGAAGAGCATTTTAAAAAGGTTACAAGCTATTTTGAAATTGCTAAAGACGACAAAGCGACCATTGCAGTCGGTGGTGAGGCGCTGGGCGGCAAAGGCTATTTCGTAAAGCCAACGTTGTTCACCAACGCCAATAATAAGATGCGTATTGCACAGGAAGAGATTTTCGGGCCGGTGCTGACATCAATCCCTTTCTCCAGTGAAGAAGAAGCATTGAATATTGCCAACGATACGCTCTATGGTCTGACCGGTTATGTCTGGACGAATGATCTGACTCGTGCTTTGCGTTTTACCGATAAACTGGAAGCTGGCATGATCTGGGTGAACTCTGAAAATGTTCGGCATTTGCCAACGCCATTCGGTGGTGTAAAAGCCAGTGGTATAGGTCGTGACGGAGGTGACTGGTCTTTTGAGTTTTATATGGAGCAAAAGCATATCGGTTTTGCCACTGGGCAACATAAGATTTCAAGACTCGGCGTACAATAGAGGACACGCACAGAAATGCCAGTACCAGCTCCTAATTTATATCCGGATTTCAATACCATCCGCTTATCGCATGCCTATCTTAATGTCAGTGATCTTGCGGCTTCTAAAAAGTTTTACACCGAGATTCTCGGTCTTCAGGTCACTGCAGAATCCAGTACGCATATTTATCTAAGAGCTATGGAAGAGCGAGGACATCACTGTGTAGTGTTACAGAAGTCAGACCAGCCTGGCACTGTAGAAGCGATGGGGTTTAAAACCTTTGATGAGCAGGATCTCGACAAGGCAGAAGCTTTCTTCAGTGGCAAAGGGCGACCGACAGAGTGGGTAGAGCGCGAGTATCAAGGCCGCACGCTGCTTGCATCTGACAATCTGGGGATACCGCTGGAGTTCTATCACAAGATGGATCGACTTGAGCCTATTCATCAAAAGTACGCTTTGTACCGTGGGGTTAAACCGCTGCGAATAGATCACTTTAACTGTTTTTCTACTGATGTCGATGAATCAGTGGCGTTCTATAGTGATATCGGTTTTCGAGTTACTGAATACACTGAAGACGAAGAAAGTAAAAAGCTTTGGGCCGCCTGGATGCACCGCAAAGGAGGCGTGCATGATATGGCATTTACCAACGGTAATGGCCCGCGCATGCACCACATTGCTTTCTGGGTGCCGACACCGCTTAACATTATTGATTTGCTCGATCTGATGTCTACTACCGGTTACGT
The DNA here is from genome assembly GCA_938020525.1 of uncultured Granulosicoccaceae bacterium. Taxonomy (GTDB): domain Bacteria; phylum Pseudomonadota; class Gammaproteobacteria; order Granulosicoccales; family Granulosicoccaceae. The sequence continues at coordinate 27,864 of CALIHW010000067.1, forward strand.
GGCTAACATTGAACGTGGGCCTGGGCGACACGGAATATCCAATGCGTTCTTTTTATACATACTGGACCCTGATGGTCATCGTATAGAAATCTATTGTTCTGATTACCAGACTGTTGATCCTGATATGGAACCGATCAAATGGGATCTTACCGATCCTCAGCGTCAGACGCTATGGGGCGCTGCGGCTCCAAAAAGCTGGTTTGAACACGGCACAAATTTCGTCGGTGTAGAAACTAAAGATGCAGCACTAAACGCAACACCGATTATCGCACCTTAATACGACTCTCTAACTGAGGCTTTGCAGCTATGCGTTATTCAACTTACTCTGTGAATGGAGAGATATTCTACGGTGCCGCAACGGACGATGGCATGATTGCACTGAGTCCGGAGTTTCCTCAGTGGCCGTCACTTTTAGATGTGATTCAAGCCGGTGCACTGGATCAACTCGCTCCGGTGGCAGAATTAAAAAGCGTCACTCATAAAGACTTTACATTTGAAATGGTGATGCCAAACGCACCGCGTATTCTCTGTGTGGGAGTGAACTTCCCTGATCGCAACGCCGAGTATAAGGACGGCAGTGAACAGCCAAAATATATGTCGCTGTTTCCTCGATTTGCGTCCGGCTTTACCGGTCATGAATGTAACCTGGTACGTCCTCCTGAAAATCACACGCTGGATTATGAAGGCGAGGTGGTAGTGGTTATTGGTAAGGAAGGCCGTCGCATCAAAAAAGAAAATGCCTACGATCATATCGCCGCTCTTACGTTGTGCAATGAAGGCACAATCCGTGACTGGGTGCGGCATGCGAAGTTTAATGTTACTCAGGGAAAGAACTGGGACCATTCAGGCGCAATTGGCCCCTGGCTTGTTCCATTTAAAGATCCAAAACAGATCGATGACGCGCACATCATTACCCGGGTAAACGGGGAGGTCCGGCAGGACGACGTATTATCTCGCATGATATTCCCGGTCAGTAGAGAGATAGAATATATTTCTACCTTTATGACGCTTAAACCGGGGGATATGATCGTAACTGGCACGCCAACAGGTGCCGGTGCTCGTTTTGATCCACCAAAATATCTTAAGCCGGGTGATCTGGTCGAGGTTGAAGTAGAGGGAATAGGTACGCTTCGCAACGGCGTTGAGGATGAAATCCTATGACACCTGAAGATCATGCACGAGCCGCCAGTGATCTGCTAAAGGCCGAAGAAACCGGTAATCAAATCGGATTGTTGAGCTTGCAGTACCCCGATATTTCGATGGATGATGCCTACGAAATTCAAAATGCGACTTATCGTGCCAAGCTTGAGCAGGGCAGACGTGTAATCGGTTGGAAGATCGGTCTGACGTCCAAAGCGATGCAAAGCGCGCTTAACATAGACATACCCGATAGCGGCATCCTGTACGACGATATGCTCTTCCAGACTGGTGATACCATACCTTCAGGTCGATTTATTCAGCCGCGTATAGAAGCCGAGATTGCTTTTGTGATGAAAAAGTCGCTGGGTGGTACCGATGTTACACAGGCTGATGTGATTGATGCCACTGACTATGTGGCACCTTCTATAGAAATTCTGGATACACGTATTTTGCGCGCCGACCCTGCAACCGGTAAAACCCGAATCATATTCGATACCATCAGTGACAACGCTGCTAATGCAGGTGTTGTACTGGGTGCAGAACAACATGCTATTGATGCATTTGACCTGCGATGGGTTGGTGCACTGGCGTACTGCAATGGTGAACTCGAAGAAACCGGTTTAGGTGCAGGTGTGCTGGATAATCCGGTAGAAAGTGTTGTCTGGCTTGCGCGGCGTATGGCTCAATATGGGCAGAGTATTGAGCCTGGGCAAATCATATTATCCGGCAGTTTTATCAGACCTGTCGAGTGCCCGTCCGGGTCAGATGTTAAAGCTGACTTTGGAAGCTTCGGTTCAGTTGAAATTAGCTTCAACTAGAATTTCTATTCGCGTTCTTGTGACCTATGAACGTTAGTGACAGTGTAGTTAAGACAGTAATCGATAAAGCCCGTAACTACTGGAATCTCGGTGATGCAACTATTACGCTAGTAGCGGCACGTGAGAATCTGGTTTATCGCGTAGATACTTTGAACGGCCCGTATGCGTTGAGATTGCACCGAAAGGGATATCGTAGCGTGGCTGAGATTCATTCTGAGTTAATGTGGATGAGTATGCTTGAAGAAAATGATGTGTCGGTACCAAAGCCCGTAAGAACGAATGATGATGAGACGATAAAAATCACGGACAATGTAGTTGTGGATATGCTTAGCTGGATAGAAGGCGAGTCTCTTACTCAGCTGGAGCCAACAGAGGACATCTATCATGATCTTGGTGTTCTTTTGGCGCGTATGCATGAACTGGCAGATGCCTGGCCGTTACCTGACTCGTTTGAACGCCCGACGTGGAATCTGGTGGGTGATGAACCATCATGGGGTAGGTTCTGGGAGAATCCGCGATTAACCGATAAACAAAAAACGAGACTACTGGATTTTAGAAATAAGGCGCGCACTGCGTTGGAGAATCTTCAGCAACCGGACCAGGGTCTGATCCACGCTGATCTGGTGCCGGATAACGTCTTGTGCAATGAGGGCAAATTACAACCGATAGACTTTGATGATGGAGGTTTTGGATACAGACTTTTTGACCTTGCCACTATTACTCATCGTAGCAGGCGAGTACAGAACCCTGGTTTACAGGTGGGTGAAATGGCTGCTGAGCAAGCCGGTGTACAGGCCGGTGAACAGGCAGATGATCAAGCGGTGTCCCTGGCAGATAAACTGGCTAACGCTGTAGTTGCCGGTTACCAAAAGCAAAGGTCGCTCGATTACGGATCACTGCCTCTTTTTGAAGCGTTGCGTGCATGTACTTATGTCGGATGGAATATTACTCGAATGGATGAGCCGGGTGGTATTGAACGTAATAAGCGTTTTATCGCTGAGGCTGAACTGGCGGTGAATAACTACTTTGCGGCAAATGATGAGGCCAGACCTTGAGTTACTTAAAACCTTGTAGAGGTCCGGAAAAGAAAACATGACGCTCGATGTATATTTGGCCTATGTTCTGGCTTGTATTATTATACTGGTGATTCCTGGTCCAACGATTCTGGCGGTTCTAAGCTATTCTTTGTCTGAAGGTAAACGCGTAAGACTACCCGCTATACTGGCGGTAGCATGTGGTGATGCAACAGCACTGGCGTTATCAATTATCGGACTGGGTGTTTTGCTGGCGCATTCATCCTTCTGGTTTCAGGTAGTTAAGTGGGCAGGTGGTCTCTACCTGTTGTATTTGGGTATGAGTATGATTTACGCCGCAATACGCCATAAATCAGAGCTTTCTCTTACCAAACCTCAAGGCAGTAAAAAGGTATTTAGAAATATTTATCTGGCAACTGTGTTTAACCCTAAGGGGATACTGTTTTTTATCGCTTTTC
>CALIHW010000068.1 GCA_938020525.1 uncultured Granulosicoccaceae bacterium
ACATCTGAGACTTTCCAGTTCTTGTCCAATCCGATGAGCTCAGCGTAGTGTTTGGGGAGATTTTTCATAGCCAAACGCTAACTAATTGTTGCCGTTTTGGCCACTAATATTGCAGAAGAGCCCCCTATGGGAGGGTGTCGCTTAAATTTGGTAGATTGCTTCAGTACCCAGCGGTATATCACTGAACTTCTTATTCCGGCGCTTTCCAATAAAACGACGCCAGAAAGATCAATAGCGCCGTTAGAAAAAAACACATAGACCACCTGCTGAGCGCTTCACCGGCTATGAAGGTAATCAATGCAGCGAGCGCTGAACCTGCTACATAGCTTGTAAATCCGAATACTGCCGCTGCAGTACCCGCTCGTTGTCGATGCGGATCCAGTGCCAGACTGACAACATTTGCATAAATGATCAAATAAGATGTATGAAACGCCAGCATCAATAGCGTCATTTTAGTATCGGTTAGCAAACCGGTAAAAACCGCCACCATTATAAGAAGCGAAGTACCGGCAACAATAGTTGCACCAAACCTCATTGCTGTTAACACACCAGACAGCCGTATCAATCGATAGTTAACAACCTGCCCTGCAATAATTCCCATTGACGAAAAAGCAAACAGGTAGGCAAAACGCTTGCTGTCTGCACCTAGCTGCTCATAGATAACTTGCGCATGTTCTAAAAAGGTAATTATAAGACAAGTACAAACAACCCCAACAAGAATAAAAAATCGCGACTGTGGATTTTTATACACCAGAATAAAACTTGAGATAATTTCTTGGAACCCGGTTGAACGTCTGAGTTGCGGTGATAGTGTTTCTTCTTGTCTGTATGTTGCACCTGCCATTGCTACCGCAAACACAATTAAGAAAGCAAAAATACCGCGCCAACCAACCAGGGCATAAATCATGTAGCCAATCAATGGAGCAAGCACAGGACCAATGGCAAAAAACATACTGGCAACAGCCATATTTTGAGCAAGCTCAGCGCCCGAGAATCGGTCTCTGATCATTGCACGACATACAACCATGCCAGATGCAGCACCAAAGCCCTGTAAAAACCTGCCCGCAAGTAATGTCGGCAGAGAAGTAGATAACATACAGGCTAACGCACCAAGACAAAAAATCACCAAGCCTAAATAGATAATGATCTTTCGACCATAGCGGTCAGATAGCGCACCAAATAGCGGGTGTGCCACGCCAAGAGCCAGCAAATAAACCGGAACAATTAATTGCACCTGCTGTGAAGTCGCCCCGATGCCAGCACTTACACCCGGAAACGCAGGCAAGATAATATCGATAGAGAACGCAGAGACACTGAGCATTAAGCCGCAGTAAAGACCGAACCATGTGATATGCAACAGTAACCGACCCATATACACGCGATGAACTGCCACCACGCTAGCTATTATTCAACGCTTCAAGCCGATATGCGACGGTCCAACTCAGCGCTACGATATCTCAGGGTACCATCTATACTCCATCTGCAATAACCCCGATTTTCAGGAACCTTTTGAAAGATGCCTCTCGACAAACCATCGCCTAACCCCTGGCAAACAATTAGTACTACAGAAATCTATGACAACCCGTGGATCACGGTGCGTGAAAACAAAGTTATTAACCCGTCCGGTGGCGACGGCATTTACGGTGTGGTGCATTTTAAAAATCTTGCTATCGGGATTATTCCGGTCGACAAAGATCAGCATACCTGGCTGGTTGGTCAGTATCGGTATTCACTGGAAGAGTATTCATGGGAAATTCCAATGGGCGGCTCACTACACGCAGACGGCCCGCTGAAAGGTGCTAAGCGCGAGCTTCAGGAAGAAACCGGCCTGACAGCAACGAACTGGCAGCAGCTTATGAAGATCCACCCGTCCAACTCTGTGACCGATGAGGTCGGTTATGTGTTTCTCGCCACCAACCTGACGCAAGGCGAGATGCAACATGAGGAAACCGAAGACCTCATCATTAAAAGGGTTCCTTTGGATCACGCGATCGAAATGGCCATGACTGACGAAATCACAGATTGTATTTCAGCAGCAGCACTACTTCGACTCGGTTTGGGCATGCAAAAAGGCGAAATAATTATTTAACTTATTTGCTCAATTACCTATCCGCCAATGGCTTACGCTTGCTACATGATTTAAGCTTAAGGGATGCAGAAAATAATACTCGATACAGACCCAGGCATAGACGATGCAATTGCGATTTGCTATGCGCTAAATCACCCGCAACTCGAAGTACTTGCACTCACAACGATATACGGCAATGTTGCAACAGAGCTTGCCACACAGAATGCACTCCGGCTGTGTGAGTTGAATAAACACACTGTACCTGTTGCAACCGGTGCCTCCTTGCCACTAAAAATCAAACCTAACCCTGTGGCCGATTTCGTTCATGGAGCCAATGGTTTTGGGCAGATAGAACTGCCTGCGCCGTCGCTTGAACCTACATCGTTCAGCGCTGCAGAAATGATAGTTGATACAATCAACAAGTACCCGGAAGAAGTAACACTGGTTGCTGTCGGGCCATTAACGAATCTGGCAATTGCGCTTGAACTGGATCCGGAAATTGCTCAAAAGGTAAAAGAGGTCGTTGTGATGGGTGGTGCATTCCACCGCAATGGCAATGTCAGCGAACATGCTGAAGCGAATATCTGGAATGATCCACATGCAGCACAACAAGTATTCACGGCAGACTGGCCGCTAGTGGTTCACGGACTCGACGTTACCTATCAAATTAGTTTTTCTGCAGATTACCTTGAAAAAATTGCAGCAAAATCGCACAACGTCGGTGGTTTTTTAAGAGAAGCGGCAAAGTTCTATAGCGAGTTTTATAAAAGCCAGCATAACTTTGATGGCTGCTGCCCTCATGACCAGCTTGCACTTACCTACTTATGTCATCCTGAGTGGTACTCACTAGAAAGTGGGTCCCTGGATGTTGTGACTGAGGGTGAAGCTATTGGCAAGACAACGATTCAATCCAACGAAAATAGTAATAAATCAATTGCGACCAAAGTCAACCGGGAAGCACTATTAAAGGAGTACACAGAGGTGGTATCTCGGGCGGCTTAACTTCTACATAGACTGCTTTGGCTATCTTTTATTTACCATTTTTTATTTACTGTCTGCCTGCAGCAGAATCTCTATGTTACGTAACCCTTCAGTTCCAGATACTTCAACCCGTGTGTGACCACCGATTGCACTAACAAAGTTTTTTATTTCGCCAACGTAAGGATTCAACAAGGCAAACTCTAGCGGCTCATCATTAATGGTTATTATTCCGCCGCCGTTTGTTGCAAGCGTACCCTCACCAATCACAATCGCATTAGAACAACAAATCTCAAAACGTGATGTTGCACTGAACATCACCGACGTCATCACATCTGCCAATGCGCCATTGCCAAACTGCATTGATATACTGGCAGTCTCATCGTGCGGTCCACCGTAGGTACTTTTATCAATAAGAGAGGCGACCGAGGTCACTTCACCACACCCGGGCAACAGCATCCAACGCAGAAAATCAACGCAATGCGTACCAACACCCGCAAGTCCCCACCAGCGGCCGTGCTGCTCATGCGCACGCCAGTTGCTATTGCCCTCTGCTTTCCATGTCCACATGGCACGCGCATAGTGAGGCTTACCAAACTTGCCGCTATGCAACATGCTCGCAACCTGACGATGACCATCATGCCAACGCATATGATAGGCCACAGCGAGCTTCACCCGCTCTTGCAGACAGGCGTCACAAATCTGTTTTGCATCTTCTACAGTTGTGGCAATCGGCTTCTCAATCAGCACATGCTTGCCAGCTCTGGCGCAGGCGATAGCCTGCTGCGCATGCAGACCGTCAGGCGTGGCAATAATTACTGCATCAAGCGCCGGATCCGCAAGAAATGCAGCCAACGAATCAAACGCATGATACTTTGCCTGGGCACTATGTTTATCAGCAAAAGATTCAGCACGTTGCCTGTCACGACTCAGCACACTCCAGAAAGTCGCACCATCGACCTGATTAAGTGCAGGTACAAGCCGTGTATCTGCAATACGACCCGTGCCGATAATCCCGATATTTACTTTCATAACGCCTGTACGCTGTTGGCTGTGCCTGGTTAATAAAAGTTATTCCAGTGAATCAACTATACAGAATCGATTTCGTATACGATACAGACCAACTCATTGAGCGCCCAAATGACTGCTTCAACACTACATCACTGCAAACACTGGATATTCGATATGGACGGCACGTTGACGCTTGCCGTTCACGACTTTAACAACATCCGCAAGAGATTGGGTATTGCAGAGGGCAAACCAATTCTTGAGGCGATCGATGAGCTAGCGCCAGAAAAAGCAACAGTATTGATGCAGCAGCTATTCGATATTGAAATGGAAATCGCCGCAAAGGCCACTCAGCAACCGGGTGCTGAAGAATTACTGGAGCATCTGTTAAAAACCAACTGCAAACTCGGCATACTTACCCGCAACGGTGTAGAAATAGCAGCAGCGACCCTTAAAGCTGCAGGTCTGAATAGTTACTTTGATCCTGAAACCGTACTGGGTCGGGAAAGTTGTGCACCAAAACCTGACCCGGCAGGCATTCAACACCTTGTATCTAAATGGAGAGCTGATACTGGTTCAACAGTAATGGTTGGTGATTACAAATTCGATCTTGAATCAGGCCACACTGCAGGTGTTCACACAGTTCACCTTGACGTAGATAGCGCACAACAATGGCCTGAACTCACCACCTACAGAGTGGCATCATTAGCTGAGTTGAAACAACTAACGCACCCTTAGCTACCTGGCGATAGTTGCGAGGTATAGTGACAGAGAACAGATTTTACAGCAGCCTCAGACCTTTAACTTTCTGAAGGCTCACGCGCAACAACAAAAGACTCATTTAAAAACCATAGTCCACCGTGGCGGCTGACTATTTCCCGAGTCGCTTCTATGTAAGAGTTATCCATCATGGCTCGATCTATTTCATCATCCGACATCTGGGCCACATAGACAGCGGCATTCCAGGCTGCCAGAAGTGCAGAGGTTCCTATATTGGAAATCTCTTCCGGCAAAGAGTGCAAGCGATATTTAAACAACGCATTTTCCTCTGCAGTAACACAGCAATGAAGATCTGACGCATCCCCCAGCGCTTTTTTTAGCGCTTCCATAATATCATGGCGCGGTGTCGGAAAGGGCGTCTCGTCCGGCCAGATCTTTCGGACTATTTCCATACCGGGATCATAACCAGTCGACTGTACAACGATCATACGACCATCTATTGCTAACGACTTAGCCATCGGTGCCAGCACCGTTTCAACTTTCTTTTTAGCTGTTGTTCTGGATCGGTATGGCTGTGCGCAGATAATCATGTCATAGCCATCTTGCAAAGGTTTTTTATCAGGGATTACTGCATCCAGTGCAAACTTCTGATCTTCTCGATACAACACGATCATCGCCGGATTCACGTACAACGGGTTACCGGTTTTCGGACTCGGCCTGGTTTGCCATCCTTCGTGAACAATGTCTGTCAGATCGCGCAGCTGGCTATCAAAGTGCTTAGCGGTGGTGCCTTCAAGTGCTACGTCCCAACGTTTAAAGTTACTTTGTTCTTCCGTTTTTTTCGGATAAAGACTGGTGGCTTCCGCGTAGCGCATATTAGTGAGCACAAGCACCATCTGTGGATGCTCCGCAAATCGATCAGCCATTTTTTCAAGACCGAGCCGCACATCTTCCATACTGATTTCTTTTGCTGCTGCCAGAAAAGGTATCTCCGGGTAGCGATCATGCATCGCCCGCAGTACATGCGATAAAACGGTCGCATCCCCCATACCGGCATCAAAGATCCGCAACGCCGGAGGTTTCGGGTTCAACCTTTCCAGTTCTTCGTTGATTCGCTGCGCAATAGACCACTTTTCATCGGTGGTAGTCACAAACAACAAGTATTTTTCGCGGCTATCAAAAAAGCGTACTGGCTGCGCGGTTGTTGAAGAGTCGGCGTTCACTTGAGGCACCTGGGGTACGTAAATAATAAACGGAATTTGCTTGAACCAAAGTGCCGAGTGCCGGCCTTTGCAGGTACTAGTGTAGTTCAGTAATAGAAGTTACCCGTGAACTTGTAATTTTATCTGCACCACTTTGCAAACCCTCAACAGTACACAGTCGCCGACAGCGCTTCACCGTGCTACCCTTATGGCGACTCGCCCCAACCGGGCCAACAGGCGGGCAGGAAGATCACACCACGTTTTAATGCATGTGGCACTCCAAAAGAGAACCGCAAGCCCACAGTAGCAAACCCATGCTTTCATTTTTCGAAAAACTGACCACAGCCTACCCGGCTGAAGACCCGTCTACACCTCCGGAAAATCTGTTCGCATTTTTTCGTCACTACAGCCGCGGCATGGAGTGGCCGTTGATCGTGCTCGCTGTGCTCACAGCAATAATTGCAGCATTGGAGGTCATGCTGTTTGGTTTTCTCGGCCAGCTAGTCGACTGGCTCGGAAACAAAAACCCGCAAACCTTTCTAGCTGAAGAAAGCGCTACTCTTTGGTATATGGCGCTGGTACTGCTTGTCGCCCTGCCCCTGGTGTCTCTGCTTCATTCACTGATTGCACACCAGACATTACTGGGCAACTATCCCATGGCGATCCGCTGGAGCGCACATCGATACCTGTTAAAACAAAGTCTATCTTTTTACCAGAACGACTATGCAGGCCGGATAGCCACCAAAGTCATGCAAACTTCTCTATCGGTTCGTGAAGCTGTGATGAAACTGCTGGATGTATTTGTCTATGTAGTTGTCTACTTTACTTCAATGCTGGTTATGGTCATGCAGTCCAGCACCGTGCTGATGCTACCGCTTTTTATATGGTTGTGCCTGTACATTGCATCACAACTTTATTTTATTCCTAAACTAAAACGAATCTCTACACAGCAAGCTGACGCCAGATCCTTAATGACTGGCAGAATCGTTGACAGCTACACCAATATTGCAACCGTTAAGCTATTTGCGCACACCGAAAGAGAAACAGATTACGCTAAGTCTGCCATGGATGAATTTCTGCAAACTGTTTACAGACAAATGCGCCTGTCTTCCGGTATTGAAATTTGTCTTAGTGTGCTCAACTATCTTTTGATTTTCAGCCTTGCTGCGTTGTCTATCAGCTTATGGATTGACAACGCTATTAGCATTGGAGCAATTGCGATCGCAATCAGTCTGGCACTACGGCTGCACGGTATGTCACATTGGATTATGTGGGAGCTCAGTGCGTTGTTCGAGCACATTGGCAGCACCATTGATGGCAAAAACACACTTTCAAAACAACTTTCTGTGGTCGATGCTCCAGGCGCAGCTGAGTTAAAAGTACCGCTGGGTGAAATACAATTTGATTCAGTTGACTTCAACTACGGTGGTGAAGAACAAGTAATACGAGCGCTACAACTAACCATCAAGCCAGGTGAGAAAGTCGGTTTAGTAGGTCGCTCCGGTGCGGGCAAGTCCACCCTAGTGAATCTCTTAATGCGTTTTCACGATGTAGAGAACGGAACCATTTTTATAGACAATCAAGATATCAGCCAGGTTACGCAAAACAGTTTGCGTCTACAAATCGGCATGGTCACACAAGACACTTCGCTCCTGCACCGGACTGTTCGGGAAAACATACTGTACGGTAGGCCACAGGCCACCGAGCAAGAAATGATAGAGGCTTCAGAAAAGGCAGAAGCACATGACTTTATTGCCAGTCTGACTGATCCACATGGAAACACCGGTTATGATGCTCAGGTTGGTGAGCGCGGTGTCAAATTGTCAGGCGGCCAAAGGCAACGCATTGCGATTGCACGGGTGCTGCTAAAGAATGCTCCAATACTGATACTGGATGAAGCCACATCTGCGCTGGACTCTGAAGTAGAAGCAGCGATACAAAAAAGCTTCACTCAACTAATGGAAAACAAAACAGTCATCGCTATCGCTCATAGACTTTCCACTATTGCAGCAATGGACCGCTTAATTGTGATGGATAATGGTCGCATTATTGAACAAGGGTCACATGCAGAATTGCTGAAAAGCAACGGTTTGTACGCAAGTCTCTGGAGCCGACAAACTTCAGGTTTTTTGGGTGTTGAGGATGATCCGTCCACCGATACAGTTGATTAATCCAAATCTTAAGATTGAACAATCAGCCAGCGTGAAAATAAGCTTCAATGCGATCAACAAAGGGTACATCTGCAGCACTAAGCTCTACTAATTGGAGCTCTTCAACACCACACCACTTGATCTGATCATGATCAGTCAGTGCAAACTCACCTCGCCATTGCGACACCATAAAACAATGCAGCTCTATAGTGACAGAGCCAGCATTGTGAATATGATGACCGAGAGAACCCTCTGACAATTGAGCAGCATCGATCTGAACATGCAGCTCTTCTTCAATTTCTCTGGCGAGCGCTGCTTCATATGATTCATCGGGGTTGCGTTTGCCACCCGGAAATTCCCACAATCCCGCATTCGGCAGGCCCGCTCTCTTTCGACAGACCAGGACTTTATCCGCTTGCTGAAATACGGCGGCAACTACCTCGATAAAATCGGTACCGCTAGAACGAGGCATCAAGCTACCTGAAGGGCATCAAGACTGGTCTGACCAATTCAGACCGAAACCAATAGAGGACTCATTCTTCCAGCTCTTCGAGCTCGTCCAGCATATCAAGCTCGTCCAGTTCCTTATCAATAGATGATGGCGCTTCCGGATCGGCAGGAATGTAGTCTATTTTATCGCAATCATTTACCTGGCAACGACGATAAGCAAGATAGGCTTCGCGCGTATAGATGTACGGATCAAGTGCCGCCTGCTGCAACAACTCTTCCTTGCCAAGTAACCGGGTGCGCTCATCAACAATGCCCAGCGCCACAAGTTCGGTCACTGAATCAACACCGGATAACTCACCAATAGAACCGAGTGTTTCCATCTGAAGATAAGTATCAAAGGCGGTACCAACAGCACTGCGAAGCGTTCTCGGGCCAAGTACAGGTAATACTATGTACGGTCCCTCTGGCACACCCCACACACCAAGCGTCTGACCGAAGTCTTCGTTGTTCTTTTCAAGTTCAAGCTCTGACGCAAAGTCAATCACTCCACCTAAGCCAAACAGAGAATTGAGCGCAACACGCGAGGAGTCGCTCATAGCCTGACCAAGCTTGCCTTGCAATGCAGAATTGGCTGCAACACCGACATCACCAACATTGCTGAAGAAGTTTCGCACACCAGTGCGCAACAGATCAGGGGTATACTCAACATAAGTTTCAGCAAGTGGCTTCAATGCAGTCTCATCCAGACGCGCATTGAACTTGAACATCATCCGGTTGTACTTTTCTAAAGGGTCATACGGGGTGCCCTCACTGCCTGTGTCCGAAGTTAGTTCATTATCATTTGCCAGCCAGTCTTCAATGACAGTTTCAGTCGCAGCAGAAACTGCTGCCGATAACACCTCATTATCAAATAAGCGAGAGACAATACTTTCTGCTGACGCGGGGGTGGCCAGAGTCAGGCCGGCACAAAGGCTGAGGGTGGCTATCAGTTTTTTCACGATCGTCTCTTTCTTATCTCTTCTTCTATTCTCTGGGGTCACAAAGGATAAAATCAAGCTTCTTGTGTCAAGCAGTGCAATTTCCATCACACACTTGCATCCAGATAGCCCACAGTTTGCGCGTATACTGCCTGACACACACTGAACCAACACCAAAGGCGTAATTCGATGACGCTCACTGCATCTGTCCAGGCATTCGTTCTTCACTTCGGAGAAATGGGCAGTCGCTGGGGCATCAACCGCACAGTCGGTCAGATCTACGCCTTACTGTTTCTTTCCCCAGACCCGCTCAATGCTGACCAGATTACCGAATCACTCGGTATATCACGCAGCAACACCAGTATGGGACTAAAAGAACTGCAGTCGTGGCGGCTTGTCCGCTTGCAGCACCTGCCGGGTGATCGACGGGAATACTTTTCCACACCTGAAGATATTGTCGAGATCGCAATGACATTGGTGGAAGAAAGACGTAAGCGGGAACTTGATCCAACACTTACTCTGTTGCGCCAAACCTTGATGGAAGAACCAGCCGACACCGCTGAGGAACATGCCCATGATCGAATGCAACAGATGTGCGACTTAATGGAACTGGTATCAGCCTGGTCACATGATTTACAAAAGCTGTCGCCCAGTGAAATGGAGAGATTGTTAAAACTTGGTCGCGCTGTACCGGGTTTACTGAAAATAAAAGACAAACTCTCTATCGTCGGCAACAGAGCAGATAACAGCTCAAGTGGCAGCTCTGACAGTAACCCTAATTAATTGTTATGGCAAAAATCCCTGACTTTATTTGCCAGTTTTCACTCATCCTCCAGTAACTTACAACACACGCCAATTATCAATGAATAACGAATCGAAAAAAGGCACTGGCTTTTTCAATGTACTGAAAAGTGCTATGTCAGCGGGATTTGGCGTTCAATCATCAAAGAACCGTGAGCGAGATTTTAAACACGGAAAGCCCATACATTTTATCATCGCTGGACTTTTACTAACGCTTACATTTCTTTTGGTCGTGGGCTTTTTCGTCAAACTGATGATCAGCACAAACAGCTAATCACCCATACATATAGTCGCATCTTTCATGCAGTAACCAAGAAATATAACGTCAAATCTTATCCATTCTATCAAGCGCGCGCTGAACACTATCAGCCCGTATACTATCAACAGCCGGCTTGATATTCTCTTTATCTGTGGAACTCCAGACAGGTGACAGATCCCAGTTTTTCCATTCCTGCGAATCAGCAGTAGCTTCAGTGGCCTGCTCTTTTTTATCATTAGCCAATTTATCACTATCCAACTCATCATTACTGAGAGCTTCTTTCATGCGCCGGTAGTCTTTTGTATCGGTCAACTCGCCTCGAGCCAGCCTGTCTTTAAACTCTTTACTCATGCAACCGCGTCCTGGTAATTTTTAGTTTGAACAACTTTGAGTTTTTACAACGTTGGAGCACAGCAGTAGTAGTGTAACCGGTATCTCCAGCTAGTACGGTGAATTAGTAAGCATGATTTGTAAAACTGTACAAAATTGAATCTAAATGGATCAACACTATAGACAGACCCCCTAAAGCAGATAGCATTCTTTTGAACTGTTACACAGTATCAGAGCAATAGTTAGCATTAAGGCTGACTGTGTCAGAGAAGTTTTCAGCAACCCCGGATAGAATCGCCGCTGTTTTTCTGAGGGAGACTGCAAATGCGCAGCACCACAATATGGACAGTTGCCATTGCACTGCTTGGCATAACCACGGGCAACTCAACGGCAACCAGTGGCTTGGCAGTTCAACAATGCGGTTCGGTTTACGAGCCACAAAACTATCCACCTGGCAAGCAGGAAACCGGTGACTACTATCACATTGCACCAAACGTAATCGATGATGCAATAGTAGAAAAAGTAAGAGACTTTACAGATAAACTGGACGGCGACAGATGGCAGGGCACAGCTCTACATACTAGATGTATTCTGGCGCCTGATGACACACGCACAACGATCACGAGTTTCGATGTCGATGCAGAGATCGATAAACATTTTCTGGGCGCACTGGTAATGGAGCTCCATCAGGAAAACGCCGAGGAACTGGTTTTAGATCAGATTTGGCTATCACCGGAAACGGAACTTGATGAATCCCTTGATTACTCGCTCGACTCAGATAACCCAAGCAAGACACATGGGCAAAGAACCGGTAATAGAAATTTCCGGATTGATTTTTCATCACCCGATACGCTGGTGTACAACCAAAAATATCGCAGAATAGTGAAGGAAGCTGATCATGTGGCTCCGGGCCTTGTTATCAATCAGCTCCCGCGCTTACCTCCTGATCTGAAGCCAGATATTACGGATCGCGATGCCCAACATAGAATCTCGGAATTAACCATGCGTGTTGTGCATGAAATCAAAACCGTATCACTCAACAATTCCGGACTGACAATTAGTCGGGATGTCTACGTCGATAGAAGATTCGTAGCGCAACAACAATGGCAGCTTGTACGAATCTAGTGTGGTCTGCAAAGCAACGCGCTAACAACCTACCTCGGGCTTAAGCTTGCCCGGGGTTTGTTTTGTTATCTCCGCACCTATCCCTCGGGTTGCCCGAGAGCACTTTCAACTACAAAGCCTGTGATTGATGAGCCATCATTGGTTCCAATGTGAATCCACTCACCATCACTCTCAAACACCGTGACATACACACCTCGGTTTAACGTAAGAAGTGTTTTTGATCGGGTAGATGGAGATGCTTTTAATTTTGTAGAGTCTTCAAGCACCAAACGCAATGGTAAAAACTGAGCGTTGTTTCGATTGATCTCAACACCGCCACCTTGTTGAGATGAAACACCGACAGGTATTGGCACCGGTTCACTCGCTGCAACCGAAGCAACTACAACGGTATCAACCGCCTCTTCGATTGTCGGGGTGGTCGCCATGGCGGCAACTACTCTCTCATCATTTACAGAACTGAAAGTAATCACCCGTGAGGGTGTATCTTCAATTACCGCTGACTCCGAAGGTATAGGCTCTGCGACTACAACTGGTTCTGCAAGGACAACAGGCTCATCAACAGCGACTGGCTCGGTGACGGCAACAGGCTCAGTGACAGCAATAGGCAGATCTACAACAGGCTCTGTGGCTGCAATTGGCAATTCTGCTTCTGCAACAGGTTCCTCTACTGGTGGTTGAATCTCCGCACTTTCGACTTCTGCTTCTTCTGCGACAGAAATCACAACAGCGGATTCTTCATTCACAACTGGCTCGGTTATCGCTATTGGTGGCAGATTATCCTCGCGTAGTGAAGATGCCGATTCGATCTTTTCATCAGCATCGTCAAAGCTATGGATATTGAATATGGTCTTGGTTGGTTGTTCACCTTCGTAACCGTCCATTGAAATAATTTCCTCGGGCGATAGCTCCGGGAAACTACTGTAAACCAGCAACG
>CALIHW010000069.1 GCA_938020525.1 uncultured Granulosicoccaceae bacterium
GCGAGAAAGTGAGATTTTGAGTCAGATATTTCGATCGATTGAGGCGAATAGTCATTCATATTTAACGATATCGATCGCAATAGCTGGCCAAAAGATCGCTTTCGCAGTAGATCATTCATTCTCGGACAAGCTCCTAGTAAACAAGACCGTTCAATCTATGCACTACGACATCTCCCTTGGTCTTCAATTCCACCAATAGATGAGTAATGCAGCCTAGCGAATCCAGGTCAAGCCACTTTCACTCCAGACATTGCACCAGGCTTCCCTTTCAGCATATCTGAAGCCTACAATGGTGCCGGTGTCTGCATACCAATATTGGATCGTTGTAAGTGACTTACCGGCAGCAAAACTTCTCTCTACTGTAGAATCATCTGGCGTACCATTTATCTCACGCTGAAATAAAAAATCATTTGCACACGGATCAATCGTAGCAGCATCAATTTGTGGTTCGACCACAGCCACCGGCTCGGGTTCATAGTTTTCAGGTAACTCAAGCGGCTCATCTCCACCGCTGCATGCACTGAGAGCGAATACCGCCATTGCGAGAAACAATAGGCGTTGACCTGCTTTTAGTCTGACCATTATGTTGAGTATCATCATCGGTTACTCTATGGTTGTAATTCGTAACGGAAGCGACGTTGAACCAGAGGCGCTGTCGTACTGCCTGCAGCATCGGGATAAAAATCAATGCCTACCCCATTCACCGCCTCGTTGTTGCCGCGCCAGAAAATTTCAATCGCTGACGGGTTGCCAAGCTGTGCACGTGATAGTCCAAGCTCTGCAATACTGCCAACTTGCGCATTACTCACTGTGGCCACATAGGTCCACAGCCAGTTAGTGCCAGTTCCGGAGTAGCCATAGAGGTCAGTTCCCTCGAGCAGAAAATCAGCACCAAATGGTAGCTCTGATGAGAACCCGTTAAAGCCGGTCGAATTGTCATCGTCGGTACCTATAAACGCTGCATGACCATAGGTAAGGCGATTCATAACAGTATCATTCTGATAGGCCAGATAGATCATGGATCCACTATGCGCTATATAGCCTTGCCTGAAATCTACTTCTTCAGCGCTGGCAGGAATATCTGCAGCATCCGCTGCCAATGGAGTCAGGCCTGCCCAGTCCTGTAAGCTACCGTCGATGGTAAGCGTTGCAATAAAGTTTGAATCATTAGCCGCTGCCATTGCCGGATTAACGGTAATAGTGACCACTGCAGGCGATCCGCTTAGCTGCCCGTCCTTGGCAAGAAACTCAAATGAGTCTCCACCACTGAAACCTGCGTCAGGCGTATATTGAAGCGCCGGTCCGACACCTGATAAAGACCCATTACTGGGCTGCCTGGTGATCTGAAAAACGACTGAATCACCGTTAGCGTCAGTCGCAGACAAATTCACAGAAACAGAAGTATCCTGCGGAACTGTCACTAGCTGTGAGGCCGCAACAGGAGCTACATTCTGACTTTGATTCGCCACATCATAAACAAAGAATCTGCCCGAAGTACCAGCATCAAGCACGGGATCAGGATAGTAATCGACAGTCGTGCCATTGAATGCCGCGTTTTCACCGACATAAAACAGCTGCAGCATCGCGGGATCACCCATCAGGTCGCGCGGCACACTAAACTCTGCATTTTTACCGTTAAACTGAATATCCACAGTATGCACGGTAGTCCAGCTCCAGTTGTTACCGAATCCGGTGTAGCGCAATAACTCGTTGGCTTCTAACAGATAGTCTGCACCGACTGGATAACTGCCGTCGAAATTCTGAAAACCGGTAGCGGCACTGTTGTCAGTATCGATGTAAATACCATAACCCCAACTCAACGCTACCGGGTTATCATTGCGATAGGCAAAGTAGAAGTTGGTACTATCGTGAGCCACCCATGCCTCACGCCAGTCGACTTGATCACCGGCACTGGTAGCATCTACAGGATCTAAACCAAAAGAGCTAATACCTGCCCACTCTGCAAGTGATCCATCAACAGTAATAGTAGTTTCATTGCTCGGCGCCTCACCAATATTGATGATTGAAACCGTCGCTACCGCACTGGTTGAAGTAGCATCACTGACCGTAAAGGTAAATGCATCAGTCCCGCGATACCCGGCATCCGGCGTATAGACAACCGCGGGTGGTGTACCGGCAAGGCTTCCGTTTGACGGTTGATCTATAACTTCATAAGTTAAAGTATCAGCGTCGAGATCCGTGCCGGTAAGTACAATTGATAATTGTCCATTCTCAGCAACAGTGAGATTCTGCGCCAGTGCAATTGGTGGTGAGTTACCACCGTTGTTTGCAATAGAGTAGGTAAAAAATCGATTATCATCTGCCAACGATGCATCAGCAACGCCGTTCGGAAAGAAGTCAAGCGTTGATCCACCAACGGCCGCATTGTTACCGTTGAAGAAAAGACGTAATGATGCAGGATCTCCCAACAAACTTCTTGGTACCGCAAGCTCTGCATTATTCTGATTAATAGCAAATTCAGCCAGACCTATCTCGTCCCAACTCCAGTCAGTACCCGCACCGGTATATCGCTGTACATCCCGGCCTTCTATCAGATAATCAGCACCAACTGGCAGCTCACTGCTAAAACCTTTAAATCCGGTATTGATGTCACCATCGACGTCAATGAAAATACCGTAGCCCCAGCTCTCTGCCACCGGGCCGTGACTACTATAAGTGATGTAAAAGTTATCGTCGTTATGCGCAACAGAAGCACCCGCCCAATCTATTGTATTGGCACCAGTAGCATCATCCGGGTCATTACCAAACGTTGCCAGACCACTCCACTCGTTCACTGAACCATCGATCACAACAGTGGTATTTCCGAGCGGGTTAGATACGCCTGCTATGGTTGGTGGTGTTACCGGAGGTACAGTAGGCGGTAACACAGGTGGCAATACCGGCGGGGCAACCTGGTTACCTTCAAGCTGTAATAAATAGGCAGCGAGATCGATTTGTTCTGCAGCAGTTACAGTCACACTCAAGTGTGCAGTAATTGCATCTTCTACCGTCGGTGCCGAGCCATCGTGCAAGTAGGGTGCAGTACGCCATAAACCAAGTAATGTGGGTGTATCGAGCCCGGTCAATGGCGCACCAAGGCGCTGACCACTTTCAGCCATCAGTGAGCCGACATCATGCAGTGAAGCACTGTTTGAATCAGTGAAAATATCTCCCGAGTGACAAGTGGCACAGCCTTTACTGACAAACAAAGACTCACCATTGAGTGCAGCGTTGGTCATCGTGCCATCAGCATTACGCCATGGACTTGGATCAACCGTGTCCAGGCTTTCCATATACGCTGCCAGTGCATCCAGATCAGCGCTTAAGCCGGCTTTGGCTGCACCCAGCGGAGGCGCGGTTGCAGCAAAGTCAGCGTCATTCATTAAACCGGTACCACCGGCAAATTCTCGAATTTGACCTTCGAAGTCCTGCACTTCGTCAAAATTACCAGTCCAGTGCAGAATACCGTGGCCGGTGCCGGCACGCCCTTTCAATGTAATGGTATTGCGCAAGCCTTCACCCAGGCTGGTGAAATCCCAGGTTCGACCATCGTGCTCACCATCTACATGGCAACTGGCACAACTCATATAGTCAAGGCCTGCCAGGCGATCATCACGTGAATCATAAAAGAGTTGCTTACCGCGCAACACGGTATCAGTCAGCGCCTCATTACCTACCGTGTTTATTGTTGCCAAAACAGAAGCTGTAGATAAACCTTGTTGGGTAATACCTTCAATATCGTATACGCCGACAGTACGATCCATAAAGTTATGCACATACAATCGCCGACCGTCATTGGAAACCTCAATACTTTGTGGTGCATGGCCTGTATCAAAGCGCCCTATCTCAATACCGGTTTGCACATCTATTACAGAAATCTGCCGGTTGCCTTCAAGCGATGTAAAAAGTGTTACACCAAGTGGGTCAAACGCAGAACTTGCGGCCACACTGGCGTTATCATGATCAATCCGGGAGCTGGTTATTTCGCGGTTATCAGTCAAACTGATTTTTGAAGTGATAGCGCGGACTGTCTGATCAAAAGTAATACCCGCACCGCCACGCAATGCACCGCCCAGAATGTTATCCTGCTTTGAAGGTAACCACGCAGTATCACCATCCGGTGCAATCACTACCGGGCCAAGATAATTTGGCACGCCAGGGCCTTCATGCTCAGAGGCAATACGATTGATGTGCTTCATTACAATGGTTGATTGTGTTGTCAGTGTCGCTACATCCAATACGAGTACCTCACCACCGTATTGCTGAGTACCATCATCAACCGTGACGATTGCGGTATCTTCCCCAGGAAGCGGATCGGTGATATAACGCGATACATAAAGCGTATTGCTATCAGACGTTAACGCCAGATGTCGCGGATTAGCCCCAACATCAGCGGTTATTCCCAGTGCACCGCCTGCTGCCACGCGCTGCACTTCGCCGGTAGCCTGTAATGCTACTAATGCACCATTGGCATCAGTCACTATGCCATAAGGTTGGGAGGCTCTCGGCAACGGATAAGTAGCCACCACTGCAAGACTTGACGGGCTGACAACACTGATCGTTGCAGACTGTCGGTTAACCACCCAAACATTGCCATCATTGGCTTCAGCAACACTCACTGGCTCATCACCAACTTCTATCTCGGCAAGCAATGAAAGTGAATCTGTATCTACAACAGCCACTGTATCGTTATCCGGATTGACGTTCCAGACCTGGTCTGCGGTGCTGTGCTCAAGCAATCCTCGTGACGCCTGTGCCAGGTTGTTTTGCACAGGCGGATGTACCACCTGGGTAAACGTACTACGTATCTCCTGCCCTGATGCATCGCGTACTGTCAGACTAACTACATACCTACCCGGTCTTGCGTAGGTATGTGTTATCTCAGGGTTACGTCGGTAAGCGGTATCGAGATTGCCATCACCGAAATTCCAGCGATACTCAACATCAACCCCACCACTGGCATTTGCAGCAAAATTAACCGACGTCCCCTGTTGTACAGGTGATGCTATGATCGGCTGCACAACAAGTGGCGCTGATTGCTCAGTACCGAATACCTGAACCTCTGCCATATGTAAAAATGCAGGTAGGTTATTGGAGTCCAGCTGCACTCTTATATATCGACCGCTTCTTGAGATAGCCAGATTAGTGACTTGAGCTGCAGCGCCTGCATTAAATTGGTTTAGCACTCCGGGTTGTGCAATGGTGTTGCCGAGACTTTTGCTGTTAAACGGCCTGTCAGATACCAGCACATGAAAATCAGACAAGCGCTCTGCGCAGCAGTCAGTACGATTGTGGATAACCACGGAATCAATATCTACCAACCGACCAAGATCAAGTTCCCACCAGGGATTAATATCGTTATCTGTATGACTGAGAACCCCATTGCGTGCACCTGGACACTGCAAGCCAATAGCGTTTATCGAAGCACCTGATCGGCCGGTTAATCCAGCAGCAACTCCACCCGCACAATTGAATGGTCCAACCGCAGTGCCATTGTTTGAACCGGCTCTTGGCAAGGGTTGTATAACACCTGACACAGTGCTTGCAGAAACTAGCTTTTGACACTGCAACTGCACCTGATTGATTTGCGAATCTGCGCGACCCTCAAATCCGGTGACAGCCCATCCTGACGGGCAACTTGCCGAGTAAGGGCTACCCGCAGCAGTACCTGTGGTACCCGTATCTCTAGGCTGGCCGATCCAGCTTCCGTTCTGCGCTACAGAAACACAGCGCGCACCAACACGGTTCAAAAGCGAATTGGCATTGCCAAAGATACCTACCAGCACTTCATCTCGAGTACATGACAGATCAAACGCGCTACCACCGCTACCGCCAATGGTATTCCTACTGCTGCTAACGTTATTGCCGTCGGTGAAGCCATCAATGGCTTTATTGGCAATAAGCTCACTGTTTCGATACGTAGAAGACTGTGACGCCGTGCCACTCAGTGCCAGGTTGTTAATATCAGTTCGCTGTGAACCAAACACCTGTACCTCTGCCAACTGCAAGGCATTGTTACCGGCCAACTGTACACGAACATAGCGACCCACCCTTGAGACTTTGATATCTGTCTGTCTGCCCGCCACGCCACTGGTTGGAAAGTCTGTTACTCCAAGTTGTGAACGGGTAAGGGCAAGATCAGTTGATCCAAAAGGTTCCGCTGATACGAACACATGAAAATTAGACAATCGATCAGAACAACAATCAGTACGGTTCCAGAGCCGAATCGTATCTATATCGACCACACGGCCGAGATCAAGCTCCCACCAGGGTTGCGCTTCAATTTGTGTATGACTCATCGAGCCTGCGATAGCGGCACCGCTTAAATCACTATCAATAGCACGGGCAGCCTCAAGCGAATCTGTTCGTGCTTGATTGGAAAAAGTAGAAGACTGTGTCGCTGTACCCTGTAATGCCAGATTTTCAAGACGAGTATCAAGTGCTGTAATTCTAATTACCTGCGCCTCTGAAGGAACACCATTCGTATCAACTGCAAACAGCATCCAGTAACCCGGTATGCTTACATTAGGGTTTTGATTGATCGTCACCGAAAACCTGTTGTTGCCAGTCGCTGCGAATTCAGGCTTATAGAATCTGGCGTCTGTATTAACCGCATGTGTGGTTGCTGACATACGGATGAGACTAAAGTAGTCAATATCGCCAGCAGTGATTACCTCTAGTGCATCACCGGCATCAACACTTGCATCTGTAGCAGTCACTTCCGGTCGGGTCGCAAGGTTCCCACCTGAACTATACAAGTACGGTGGAGAGAAAATCTGCGCATCCTGATGATTGCCCTGACGGTTCGGATTGGAAGGATGATAACCACCGCCTGCAGTGATCACGCGACCATCAGCAAGCAACATTGCTGTTGAGTGGTAGTCACGCGGCACTGCCATGTTCGCCATACCACGCCATTGACCGGTTGCCGGATTCCAGATTTCCGGCTCCATCACGCTACCAACGTCCTCGAATTTTGCACCGGAAGTGTTTCCACCCACCACCAGGACTTCGCCTGTAGGTAATGGAATCAGCTGATGAAATTTGCGCCTGTGTGCCATGCTGCCAGTCGCACGTATGTCTGGTACTGAACCATTGAGATCAATAGTAAATGCATTGTTTGCGGCTCCGGTGGCATTACCGCCCCAACTGCCATCATTGCGACCCGTCGAAATCATTTTGCCAATGTCATAGGTGAGATGCACACCGCCCGCGTGATTGTCTCCATCCGTCACGGCCGTATTGGTACGAACCTCACCGCTACCCATCGGGTTGATCATGTGATTTTCAACGGTATCCCAGTAGTGAAAAATGTTCCCGTCTGGTGCAACACTCAATATCGGCCACGAATTATCACGACCGAGTTCATTGTTGCGTTGACGCATACCGAGAAAGTCGACCCCATTCAACACACGCCAGCCAGTATCCGGATCCCAAAGATCAGGGTTTCGGGTATTAGTCGCACTGCCCATTGCGGTCATTATCTTGCCGTCACCTGTTGCAAGCGAGGTTGGATACCACCGCCCACCACTGGCCATATTTTCCACGGTTTGCCATTCGTCGTTAGCGTAATCAAACAACGTCGTCCACGGACTGTTGCCCTGATTACGGCCGCCATTAACCAACACTTTGCCATCCGCTGTCATCGACATCGCAGCGCAAAACATGTTGTGGCCCGCGTGTAGATTCTCTTCGAACGTTCCAGTTATCGGATTCCAGATAGCACTGTAAGTCTGCTCGGTGGTAGGCCAAGTGCGCCGCTCTGAACCTGAGTAAGTTAGTACACGACCATCCGGCAATGCCGCCATAGACACAGCAATATGTGGCCAGTCCAACACTGACCCCCAACTACCAATATCGGCCGGTTCCCCTACCGCCGCGCCAAAAACCAGCTCGGCGCTTGTTTCGGTCACCGTGTCCGTGTCAGTGCCCGTCTCAATGAAAATGTCCGAAACCGGCTCCACCTCTTCGGTCGCCGCCTCCTCGGTTGCAGTTACCCGCAGAGGAGCATTGCCTCCACTGTCGCACGCGGACAACAGCAGAGTTAGCAGCCATACCTGAATGAATAATGCAGAACGCATTGTAACTACCCGTTTTCTATGGTCTATCCCATGGATAACGGTTAGCGCGAACTACAACTTGAGGTGTGACAGAAAGCCGGCCTCGGGTCACATTCCGGCTGTGACTAGTGACACAGTAGCCGTCAATCCGGTGTCAGATAAACTGATTCTTATATCGGTTCTTTGACTCCGGCAGCTATCCGCGTCGACATACTGACTTTGGCAATTGCCACGACAATACCCGGAAAGACACTTTGTCTTGACACAAAATCATAGTCAGACGATAATTCTCGTTTCGCGCGGGAATAGCTCAGTTGGTAGAGCACAACCTTGCCAAGGTTGGGGTCGCGAGTTCGAGTCTCGTTTCCCGCTCCAAAGATTTTAAAGCCCCGGCATCCGGGGTTTTTTTATGCGCTACGGCCACAAACCAGGCCTTGGCGTACAAATAGAAAAGCGCACTTTCAGTCGGTGGCAGACATTACCGCCTGAACACTGATGCAATACGCACAGGGGCAATTCGCACCGTTGGTGCTAGAATTGTTGAGCACTCAAAGGCTCGATGGCAGAGTGGTTATGCAGCGGCCTGCAAAGCCGTGTACAGCGGTTCGATTCCGCTTCGAGCCTCCATCATATCTATATGCCCGGGTGGCGAAATTGGTAGACGCAAGGGACTTAAAATCCCTCGGTAGAAATACCGTGCCGGTTCGATTCCGGCCCCGGGCACCAATAAAATCAATAGCTTAAATAAATTCTATATGGTGCTCAATTAGAGTGCTAAACAGATATTCGAAGTACAAACAAAAAAGCCCGATTTAGCTATCTGAGAAACAACAAAATGAACCACAGCCACTCGGTGCTAGCCAACCCAGACAGAGCATTTCGAATTGAAATAGAATTATCAAATCACGGCACGATAAATATCGGATGTATTTATAGACATCCAGATGTTCCGTTCTATTATTAGAAGGTACGCGTTTCTAAGACAGCTACCGCGTTCCTAGAGAGGTATGCGATGAATAGAACTGAAAAACTTACTTTATGGGCGGCCCTGGTTGGTCTTTTGGTGAACCTTATAGCAATTGCGAACTTCTCTGGGTTCCTGCCAGGTGGACCAGCCATAGCAGATAGGTCGGGCGCTTCGTTATTCTATGCCATATTTGCTTTGATATTTATATCTTACTCGTTCGTGATTCTAGGCTACATGTTGCTCAAGTTCCTTGCGAGCAAGTGGACGCTGGAAGATATGGGGCCGTCTGCTAGAGCCGCACAGAGTGCGATTAAGTTTTTTACCTATCTTTTAGTAGCGCCGATCTATCTGCTTTGGTTATTTACTGTCAATAACTCTGGAGCTGTGTCATTGGATTTGCTAGTGCCCTTCGGTTTCTTCGGGGGGTTAGCATTGCCATTCTTATTGTTATTCGCTTCTAAAGCTCTCGTCGTCGTTCTTCATCCTGATTTAGAAGAAGCAGTCGAGTACGCAGTCAACTAGAGCCCAACGCTGGAGATCGCAAATAAGAAACCGTCTTGGACTCATAGGCAAAAGACAGCGTAACCCTAGCTAAACATACGGCCATTTCCAGCAAGTTTTAGGAAATAATATTGCACTAAGGTATTGTTTTTATTATCTAATGCACAGGACTTAAAACTCCCTCGGTAGAATTACCGTGCCGGTTCAATTCGACCAGGCACCAATCCAACAAGAATATTTCACCCACATCACCCATAGCTACATCAGCCGGGAATAACATCTGGCTCAATCGTGATACTTGTTTCGATATCTTAAGATAAAGCGAACAGGTTCAATAACAGATAACAGGCTGGCAATCGATAAATTTCGGTCACTGATGCTATGTGTGTTTTTATTCACAATCTGGTGATGTTCACTCGTGCATCTTCCGGAGACTGACATACAGTTCTCGTGTTCTTACCTCTATTGACGATAACCTAAAGGTGTCGTTAATGGAATAGCGGGAAAATACATGAATGTATTACTAGTTGAAGGCAACACTCTCCTACGAGAAACCATCAAACAAATCATAATGAACTGGCAGACAGATGTGCTAGTGCATGATTATGAGTCGCTTGAAGACTTTGCATCCTCCTCCATCGAAATTAAATTCGAGCTGATAATACTCAAACCAGAGCAGCCATACTGTAACAACAGTGATGTTAAACACATTGCTGATACGCTACAGATTCGTTGTTCATTGCTTTAAAAACTTCACTCGGAACGAAGGTTCCACCAGCCATAACCAGCTGCAGTATCGCAAGAAACTCGTCACTTGAGGCAGTACCGGTAATAATGGCTTTCGATCCGGATTGAATAAGTTCCTGGACAATTTTTCGATCAGCTGTATCCACCAGGCAAACTAGTGGTGAATCCGGCGGATCAATCTCATGATCGTCGATCAAAAAACACCGTCATTGACAACTATAATTTCAAATCTTATGGCTTGTCAGAACGGCATATTGAGGTGCTGAAACTACTCTTTCAAGGGTACTCAAACAAGGCGATCTCGGATGAGCTATGCTTGTCCATCAACACCGTAAAGGCTCACTTAACTTCAATTTTCAAACTCCTTTCAGTAAAATCACGCACAGAAGCTTTGGCCTTGTTCAGTCAAAATGTAATTCCCAATAATTCCACGCAACAAAATCTTGTTTCAAAATATAATCGCTAAAGAAATTATCTATATTAATATTCTTAATCTCAAATGAATAATTGTCTATACCTCGAATACAATAGGGGATCTGATAATTTTACACGTGCAAAACACCAGATCTCTATTGATAAAGCAAGCGCTATATAAGCAACTTGAATTGAGAAAATAAATAGTCGACTACTTCAATATTTTTCAAAACTACTGATGCGTCGCCTCACGACGCACCAGTAGTAGATAGGCTATTTAACTTTTGACTTTCGATTGATCTGAGAGAACATCGTTAGTCGCAGAAACTTCGGCACTTGGCTCCGGTATAATATTCTGATTCGTGTTCTTCGTGGATGCAGTAGCGATATTGAACTCGCCTCCACCATCTTTTTTGCGAAGTAGCTGCAAACTCGAAGTGTGCTTATTTAATCGGGCTATTCCATCACGCATCCGAATGTTAACTGCGTTGACGAACTTCTCCTTCTCTAATTTTCTGGTAGCTGCCAGGCGTATATCTTCAACAAAGTGTTGACGCTCGTTATCAGACAAGAAACGGTCGAAGGCTGTTGATTCTACGTCGTTAGCGTTCTCCAGTTGTAGTGTGCCGGCCACTACACCATCAGCAATTAGATTGATCAACGCTGATTCTACAGCCTCAGTCACAGCAATATGAGAAGGTTCATTGTAGCTAAAGCCCGCTTCTGTATCGAGAATTTGATCTGCATCAATATAGCTGAATATCCCACTGTCAAGCTTACGTGAGAAGAGTCGCTTCGTACTCATGACATTATGAAGTATTAGCCCGTCATCGATATCAATCATTCGAATGTTAATAGTTACTCTATCTTCCCTGTAAGATGAAGAGCCACCCAAGCCCAGAAGCCGTAGCCCGGCACCGCCTGTTTGGGTATTAGAATCATAGGAGACAATGCTTCCTTCAATAATGACCTCCGCGGGTGCTACCGACGGTAGTTTGGCTTCACTATCTTCCTTATCAAGTAAGCTGGATTTTAGAATCTTTCGTTCTGTCAGCAAGCTTTGCAGGCTGGTTCTTTCTACAGGCGCAAACCATTTTGAATCAAGCAAAGCATTTATCAAAATAGCATCCGCACCTTGCGTAACAGCAGTCGACAATCCATTTGACGGTTGTGGTTTATACTGACCAGAGTAATCCCTAAAAGAATAAACTGCGGCACGTAAAATACCCCTTGGCCGTGGAAGTGACTCGAGATCTATACGAGTTTGCGTTATCTCAGGCACAGTAGCCCTGGAATGCAACCCATCATTACCTGGTTGAGGTTTAAAAGAAGCGCAACCCGATAGTGAAATCAGCGATACACAGGCAAAGAAACGGATCAAATTACCGCAACCTAAATCTGATACTATCTTCCATTTACACATCGTTCTGTACCTGTATTACTGTTCGATCGCCAGTTAGTTTATCAACCGTCTCTATTGTCACTAATCCGTTCCCTTCATCGATCACGTTAATTGTATAGTCAATAGTATCGAAGATACCTGGAGTAATATTTCCATCTATATCAATAATATCCTGAGTAACGGCACTAGTAATACGCCCGAGAAGTGATCTTTGAAGTCGCTCATTAAATTCATCTAATGGACTCTGTTCCTCAAGTCCATCGTCCTGAAACTGATTTTGTGCACTGGCTAAACCCAATAGATGGGCACTATTATTTGGGTTTCCACCAAAAGATGGGCTAATAAACTGATGAACGAGCTCAGAGCCTGAAGCAACCTGACTGGATACTGCCAGACAAAAGACCAAGGACAAACAGATATTTGTTTTTTTACTTTCCATAGTTATTATTTTCATAATATTTTTCCTTTTAGTTTGATGGTACAAGCAGGCCTTGCTCACGAGCGTCAGCCAAAAAAGCTAAAGCTATTTCCTGCGGCTCGTTCTTATAGCGATTTTGCGAAATAGATAAATGATGAGTCGAAATAACTCTCAAAGGTGTCTGCAGTGTTAACAATATCTTTCTACCAGAGACCCTCTTTTCTTCCAATACCACAGATGACTGAACCTGCATTTTTTGAAGATATATCAACTGAGTAAATTTCTGAGCAACATCATCACCCAGTCGAGATTCTGTACTAATTGTCACAACATTAAGTGAATCATTCAGCGTTTGAGAGGCGGATAAAGATGGTTGGTCAGCAAAACAGGTCTTTGAAAAAGCAAAAATACTAACCAGATAGATAAATAATCGGACTCGCATAAATTTCCCCTGTAAAGATCCTTGGTGTCAATTCTATAAAGTATAAATATTATTCGACTAATACTTAGTAACTATCTATCTTCACAGTTTCGCCAGATCCTGACTGTGTTACATCCATTACGACATTAGAGCGATTTACACCTAACTCTATATCGTTGTCTGAGCCGTTTTGAGATACACCAATGTTTATATTGCTACCTGAAAGTGAAAGGGACGCTCTATTGTTACTTCCACCTTGCTGAATGTTAGTTGAGCTTAAACTGCCATTAGATTCGAGAAGTACTGTATTTTCAGAGCCGCTCTGGTTTATCAGATTTCCATTAGAACTCCCAAATAGACTTCCAAATATCTGGTTTCTATTTCCTGTTTGGTTTATGTGCAAGTGATTACCGGAACCAAACTCGGTATCCAGGGAAATTCGACCATAATTACCATGCTGATAAATCGATGCATCTATATCCCTTCCAAAGTTTGCATCGAGAGCATTTGCTATCCCTGATTGATCAACTTTCACCTCAACATCACTACTGCCAGAAAGACTAATCTCTACAGATCCACCCTGCCCATTTTGTTCGATAGATAAATCATTCGCTTGTGTACTTATACTAACAAGCATCAATATTGCGACGGCAAAATAAGTTACAAAGCTATTGTCAAATTGTTGATCTTGCATGGTTTCATCCTTGTTCACAGTTCCAAATATGCTCCGGTTTTGAATTTGCAAAACCGGAGCATCTCCTTCTACAAAACTATCTACTTAACGATTGCTTTAGCTTTGTTATCATCACCAGCTTGCTTGATTACGGTCGTGTCATAAGCACCACCTTCACTGCTAACTGTCGCAGTATTATTCCAACCTGTTTGATAAGCAGCTACAAATGAACTATTAGCCTTCTTGAAATCGATATCAATTAGGTTGCCACCACTATATTCTTGCAACAGGTAAATATCGTTATTGTTAGAGGCTATTAGATCGGCTTCGATCACATCATGGCTACCAAACTGCTGTGTAGCCTGAAAACGGTTCTTATCACCTTTCACAGTTACATCTATACGTGAACCTCTTGATTTGAATTGATCCGTTTTAACAGTGTTCTCATCACCAACAGTTTTGAGATTTGCTATCTGAGCAATTCCATTTTGCTGAAGCAACGTTTTGTTGCCATTACCATAGACCGCGACGGTTCCTTCGTTACCTTCACCCCATTGGCTGGTTTTAACACTGTTATAAGTACCGCCAACATAGGTAGTAACAGTATTTCCCCACCCACCCTGGTCATTATCTACACCGTTGTGGTCACCGTAGACACTGATATTGGCTTCGTTCTCGCTGCCAACTTGTACAGAGTCAACAGTGTTAGAGCTGCCGGCAATTGCTACACCAGCAGTCTGGCCGTAGCCGTCCTGTATTACTATGCTCGTGTTTGCTTCACCCCAGACACCTACCTCTGCTTGGTGAGATTCACCGTACTGTTCAATCGTAGATTTGGAATCGGTCGCATAGTCCATAATGACTAAAGCGCCATTGTTTTGGCCTTCTTGATATACGAAAGACGATGAGCTTGTAGCATCCTGGGCAGTTACCGATTTATTTTCATCACCTAGTTGAATCACTGTAGTTGAAGCCGTACCGCCAGCACTTTGAAATGTTTTAGACTTATTTTTAACACCGATCTGTGCTGTCTTGGATACATTACCTCCATCACGAGTAGATTCCCAAGTGAACTCCAGAATCTCCTTGTATGGATCTGCGTGTACGCCAATTAACTCATACTCGATTTCGGCCATTGCAACTCCTGGTAGAATCAGAGCGACAGCCATTGCAGTTTTTGTTGCTTTAAACATGATATTTCCTTAGTTATGTTTCAAATAATTAACAGAATAATCTCTGTATTTTCGCGAGTCCTCGCACTGTAGAGTGTTCATCTCTTCATTTATTTCGAGTTTCAATATATTCTTTGAAATCAATTTTTAATCCTTGATATTCTCAGGAAATAAAAAATAAAATCATTTGTTGATCCGAATATTTATTGAGTTCGACTTCCCTTTACTTTTTATACGAATTCTTGATCCATCTTTACTGATCAGATCAATATCAGCACTATCGCAGTTTTCAACTACTATGGAGTTTTCATCCACAGATACCGTTTTTTTACAATCTGGGTTTTCAGTTGTCAGTTCGGTAGAGGAACTGATTTCTGTAGACCCAATGCTGTTCGATGAGAAAGCAAGAAAATTGATTAAGGCAATAGCCGATAAAGCACTACACGCCTTTGAAGAAAAAAACATATACATCTAACAGATTTCCTTTGATTACTCACGAGGCTTATATTAGTAATCTGGTATCTCCTGGTATATTACGCTAAGGTCTTTTTTTCTTCGTATATATGACTATTTTGTGCTTTAGTTATTAAATTTAGTAACACCAAAGTCTTAGTCGGTTACTGCATATCAAGTAAATTCCTGTGAATACTATTACTTATCCAACCCAGGGACGAAACAGTACGGTTAGTTTCAAGTAGATGAGCAATAAAAACACAGGGATCTAGCGCGAAAAAACGAACATGGTAAACAGCGATATATCGGTTAAGCCAATACAGGCTCTTTTAGGCAATAGATTTTGGGTGTAATTTCAGAACAAATATGCATCTCCATCGCAAGAACACTTTCAATGGCTAGGAGAAATTTGAAATGACGCAACAGGTAACGAATCACACCAATAATGATAAGCACTCGACAATTGATCTCCCCAGTAACACATAAAATAGATGTTTCTCAGTGTTAATTCCGCAAGTACTCTCACTACTAATTAATTACAACTCTAAATGGGGGATATTTATCTATGATGATGATGAGTGAGCGTTCATTAAACAATGAACGCTTACGATGATGAGGAGTTGAGCTACTCTGAACTTCAAGAACCCGCTGAAACGACTACTTTTCTGTACCGTTGAGAAGTGACACACGCACTTCCATTCGTTGATTTAGATGTCGGCCCTCCAGCGTGGAATTTGGATGTGCCGGCATGTATTGGCCCATACCCATTGCCGTTATTGTAGCCTCTGGATACGCACCCTGTAAGAATGCTTGCAGTGTTCTAGCTCTCAATAATGACAGATGTAGATTATCTTTTTCCGTACCACTGGAATCTGTATGGCCAATCACATGAATTGATTGTATACCGTGTAACTGCTCAAGTTTACCAATCAGTTTCAAAAGTGATTGCTCGCTATTTGCAGCTGGAAAATCAGAATTGTGAGCAAATACCGCACTACTTTGCAGAATGATATTTTTCTCAACAGGGGTGGTTGGAATTACCGTAAATACAACTTCAGGATCAGCGCTGATATTAGTAATCGGCGTAGAACTACCAGAGTCGTTACCTTCAGCTGTGTTTGTGGCAATAACCTCGCTAGCGCAAATTGAAGCGCTAGACAGTAAAGACACTAACAACGAAATCCTTCTAATTACTTTCATATCCATGCGAGATCCTTTTCTATATGAATGAATTGCGGACCAATTAAACATCAAATACAAAAAAGAGACTATAGAGTAAGTCAAAAAACAGAAATTCGGACATAAGGTTACGTTCACCTCATTCTTACTTCATGCAGTACGTAAAATTATTAGTGTACTTTTCTCTGCTTTATTATCAGGTCATAAAACGCTTCCAGAACCATCAAAGCTAAAGATAACGGATGGACGCTCGAAAGGAGAAAGACGTCAGCTGGCTTACAAAAGTACTCAATTCAAACATTGACTGTAGTATTCACGAAGCGACTAACAAAATAACACGAATGCTATACGCAATTTGGTACTGGTGCGATCAGAGTCTCAGGTGTTGAGGTAATAATGACTCCGGTTGAATTCAGATCAACAATGGCCATCGGGATTAGAACACGCTACCCATAACCTGGTTAACGCCAGTTCAAATCATACTCTACAAAAAAATTAAAATGCCATACGCCGGACGCCAGATATTCAGAAAAAATATGCGACAAAGTTCTCGATGGCTCGGTATCTCTTAGACAGGCACCCTTGCTCTTTACGTCTTACCCGCAAGAAAATGTGCGCGCCTGAGTCGATTTTGCTCGCGGAAGTACGATTAGGAGACGTAGATATCAACATAGTTGATCATCCACTCTATAAGAACGGCGGCCATTTGCTTCCGGTCAAACCGAAAAATACACAGGCGGTAATAACAATGTCGATTCTCTCGCCTTGCTGAACAACATGCAAAAACAAGCAGCAAATCGGCTCAAACGATACCTGTTAAAAAACAACTTCCTTGAGTAACTTTAATAAGAGCAGCAACCAAAGACTTCCACCCGCAACCAGCGAAAACACGAACACCCAGTAAAAAATATCCTGTTTCAAGTGAACCCCTCCTGCACACTTTCAATAGCTTCTTACAACAGTGAAAAGTAGTCTGGTCCACAGTAGTACCTGTGTACCGTTTACCGTTGCTTCTCTGACTGACTCAAGTGGGTGATGCGCAATGGGTATTGTTGACCGCATAACACACAATTAACTCTAAAGGTTGCTCGTCTTTCTTCCCTTGTAGCTGGCAACTTAATATACACGAATCATAAATGCAAACAAGTGTATTAATGCCGATCATTAAGGGTTGTAATTCTGCTGTAGATTGGGTTATGCAGAACTCGAAAACACAAAAAAACTCCGGTATTGAGGCTATTCTCTGCACAAAATCGACGATAATTTGACACTTGAATAGCTCATTAGCAAACCAATACAGTACCAAAGCTATAAGTCAACTATCACGATTCGCAAAGCACTTTACTCACGGGTAAACAATTGCTCTTTATACGGTCTAAGAAATTCCCGCAATGGCTTCAGTGGCGCGTTCATTCGGATGAATACCATCTGTAAACATAAACCGCGTGATGTACTCGAACCATACATCCACCAGCTAACCGCACATATATTACGCAATTTGGGTTACTTTTAGATCTTAGACAGAAAACTACCGATATAGAACTTCAATGAGGGCGGCAAAGTGGACGGCGGCACGCCGGCATTATCCGAATACTCTTCATTCATCAGATAGACTCAAAAGCACCGAACCAGTACCGTTCATTTGAGAACTTGTTATTTCAGCAATCAAATATTCTGTTTTATTGCACGTATCAAGCGGGTCAGCTGATACCCTCAACTACAGACAACTGCCCTACCCTTATGACTAGTCGCGGGTTATCATCATCTGCAAGATTTAACGGAAAAAAGATTGAGATGACCAAACCTGACAGAGATATAGAAAAATCCTACTCCGACGCAGAATTCACAGAAAAGTTGCGCCGCCTTGCAGATGCGATTGAAAATAACCAACAGTTTGAAATACAAATCGCTGGTGAACGAGTTTATGTGCCAGTCCGAGCCACCTATTCTATTGAACACGAGCGAAGTGACTCAGAGGAAGAAGTAGAGTTTCAAATCAAGTGGCCACTGGAAAGCTAGCAAAGAGCTTTAAACAGCTCCGGGTTCACGACATTAAATATGACAACCAGCTTCCCGATGTACATGCGACCAGAAACAATCGATGCACATCGTGGTTACTACGCTTTAATTCGCAAGCATCTCGACGCAAGAGGCATTGACAGCCCAGCGGTAATAACAGAGCCTGATGATCTCTACTCGCATTGGGAGAGCCCGAATCTTTTCCTGAGCCAGACCTGTGGCATGCCGTATCGAGTAAGGCTGCATAATCAAGTGCAATTGATCGGTACCCCCGATTTTGGGCTGGAAGGCTGCAAGCCTGGCTACTATCGCAGCGCTATGGTTGTCAGACGTGAAGATAAAAATAAGACCCTACAGAACTTTAAAGATTCTGTATTTACATATAACTCTGATGATTCGCAGTCAGGCTATGCAACGGCTTATCAGCTAACGCAAAAACATGGCTTTTGGTTTCGAAACAGAGTGCCGTCCGGTAGTCACCGTGATTCTTGTTTGTCGATCGCCGAGAGACGTGCTGATATTGCTGCAATTGACGCTATGACCTGGCGATTACTTAAAAAATACGAGTTTTTTACGGAACAATTAACCATTCTGGAATGGACCGACCCAACTCCCGGGTTACCTTACATAACTGCTCGCGATAATGATGGTTTAAGCATGTTTGAATCAATTAGCGCCGCCATTGACGAACTGCCGGATGATCATCGGCAACTGCTGAACATACATTCGCTGGTAAAAATCCACACAGACGAATATCTTGCTGTGAGTAACCCACCGGATTAGCAATCTCTCAAGCCAGCGAAGATGGCTACTGTCAACTGCCAGTTGCGGTAAAACCAGCGGACTCCATTATTCTTATCTCTTGTATTCTTATCTCTTGGGGGTATCTCTCGGATTTTCATGCGCTCGGGCATCCTGCTCAAAAGCGCTGTCGTAATATCCGCAGGTTAAAACAGATTCCACGTAGGCGTTGATAAACAATTCCAGACTGCCAGCCTGTTCAAACTGATAGACGTGTCTGAACTCGTGCCGCAACAAGCGCCTGGATTCAAATCCGACAACCACTTCAATACCGTAACCCATAGCACGAGCAGCCGCTGAATCACCCAGCAAGCCTGTCTCAGTTGCCGCCTGTAGTAATGCAGGATGTTCTGGTCTGGCGAGACTCTGCACCATCAGTATTCTTATATTCTCAGGCTTTAGTACACCGACAGACAGGGCATCCTGGATCTCGTTCTCAGAAAGTTTTCTGCCATTTTTAAGACAGTTCTGCTCTACCTCAATGACCCAGTCTAACGCTAAAGGCAATAAGTCACGGTAGTGTTCTATAGATTTCACTATGACCTGCTATCGTGATCTAAATGCCGCCATCAAGTAGTCAATCATCGACCAAAGTGTCAGGGCTGCCGCGACATACAACGCAACAATACCGATGTTATAGATCGGCAGTCCGAATAGATCTATCTTGTACAACAACATAGCCAACGCAGTAATTTGCATTGTGGTTTTGAGCTTACCAAGATAGCTTACTGCCACCTTGGCACGCGAGCCAACGCTTGCCATCCATTCTCTTAGCGCAGATATAGTGATTTCGCGACTGATAATAATAATCGCCGGTAGCGTCACCCAGACACTGGAAGCATCTTCAACAACCAGTATAAGTACGGTAGCCACCATCAGCTTGTCGGCCACCGGATCCAGGAATGCACCAAACTCAGATTCAATGTTCCACTTACGAGCCAGATACCCATCAAGCCAGTCAGTGATTGCCGCAATGAGGAATATTGCGCAACACAGTGGCCGCGCCCATGGTGTTTTGAAGTAGAACACTGCAACAATCACTGGTAGCAACAGGATGCGGCCAATCGTCAGTATTGTAGGTATATTTAAAGTCATGCCCTGAACTATATATTACCCTCGGCTGTTTGTTGCCGATTCAACCGTTATTTTTTATGCCTTGCTCTGCAGGCCACTATTTTTCATGGAAAAAATCGTACACCTGCTGCGCCAGATGCTTGCTGATACCAGGCACATTGGAGATATCTTCCTCACTGGCCAATTTTAGCTCCCTTAGACCGCCGAAGTGTGTCAGTAACGCCTTTCTTCGTTTCGGACCCAAACCGGCAATATCCTCAAGCACAGATTTCTTCCGGACTTTTGCACGCGCCGCTCGGTGCCCCGCGATCGCAAATCGGTGCGCTTCATCGCGAATTTGTTGAATCAGGTGCAACGCGGGAGAGTCGTGATTCATATGCACTTCCCTGCCCTGACGACACAGCAAGAGTGATTCCTCTCCGGGTCTTCGAGCAGGCCCTTTTGCGACACCAATAATTTGCATGTCTTCTTCAAGTTGAAGATCCCTGATGACTTCATTGGCGATACTTACCTGCCCCTGACCTCCATCAATAAACAAAACCTCTGGAATGCGCTGTTGTTCTTTTATTAATCTGGTGTAGCGACGAGTCAGCGCCTGTCGCATAGCGGCATAGTCGTCACCAGGCGTGATATCACTGATTTTAAAACGACGATACTCCGCTTTAATAGCACCCTCAACACCAAATACCACACAGGATGCAACGGTTGATTCACCAGACAGATGGCTTATATCAAAACACTCCAGTCGATTTGGCAGTTCGTCCAGTTGCAGCAATTGCCGCAACCTGTCCTGCCGCTCTGCCATACCACTGCGAGACGCCAATCGAGCTTCGAGGGCTATCTTGCCATTTTCATACGCGCTTTCAAGCCAGCGCCGTTGTTCGCCACGAACATTATGAGCAAATTCTACCGTTGTGCCGAGACGGAGCTTCAGCGCCTCCTGCACGAGCTCGACATCATCGACCTTGTACTGAGTGACAATCCGATCCGGCACCTCATGCTGCAAATAATACTGCGATACAAAGCTGTTTAAGACTTCCTCCGCCGAGGAGTCTGCAGGGGCAGAAGGAAAGAACGCTTTATTTCCAAGACTAAGACCGTTACGTATAAAAAATATCTGTATGCAGCTCTTGCCACTTTTTTGAAAGCACGCAACTACGTCAATATTGCCTTTACCGCCTTCAACGTACTGCGATTGATTTACCGACTTTAGATTTTTTATCTGATCGCGCAACCTGGCGGCAGTTTCAAACTGAAGTTCTGATGACGCACGCTCCATGTCGTCAGCGAGACCACTAATGACTTCGTTGGTTCTTCCTTCAAGCACCTTGATCGTCATTTCAACATCGCGACGATATTCTTTCTCATCAACTAACCCGACACACGGAGCAGTACAGCGGTTTATCTGATACTGCAGGCAAGGCCGTGAACGGTTTTTAAAATAGGAGTCTTCGCACTGTCTGACTTTAAAAAGTTTTTGAATATAACGCAGCGATTTTTTTACCGCACCAGCATGGGGATAGGGACCGATGGTTTTGCCAGACGTCTTTTTGCCACCACGCCTGTAGGATACACGCGGGAAATCCTGATCAGTAGTTATATGTACAAACGGGTAGCTCTTGTCATCACGAAGCAGAATATTATAGCGTGGTCTCTTTTCCTTAATGAGGTTGTTTTCAAGAATGAGTGCTTCAATTTCATTGTTGGTAACGGTTAACTCAACATTAACAATCTGCGTCACCATGATGCGAGTTTTGGCTGAACCCGGATCTTTTTGAAAGTAGCTCGACACTCGTTTTTTAAGGTTGCCAGCTTTGCCGACATAAATAGTATCCCCATTAGCGTTGAGCATCTGATAAACACCGGGGCGCTGCGTTACTGTTTTTAGAAAAAGTTGCGGATCAAAAGTACTTTCAGCCTTGGTAACCTTGTCTGATTTGTTATCGTTAATGGTGGGATATTTAGCACTGCTATTTTCAGCCTGCGCTACATCGTGGTCATTTGTATTATCCGCAGCAGATTCTTTGCCTGAATGCTTACCATTATCTTTGCCTGAATCTACTGATGATCCAGCATTTTTCTCTACTTCATCTGACTTTGTAGAATTCACAGTAAGACCACCCGCTTAAGAATTCCATAGCTAACACACGCTATATGTAAACAGAAATGAAATCTTGTATACACTGTTATTCACATGCCGCTGATGAAGCGCCACCAGCCACGATTGCCTCTTGTTAATTTCGCTGTTGATCGTTACCAAGAAAACCACTATCCCTGCCCATTTCTATCAGCTCCGGCAAAGTATTTACTTTTAGCTTTTCAAAAGCCCGTCGCTTGTAAGTGCTTACTGACTTTGGACTAAGAAATAGCATAGAACCAACGACACCAGATTTGTGACCACTCATGAGTAAAAGCACCACCTGCAGCTCGCGCCTGGAAAGCTCGTCCAACGGATGCTTGCCATCACTTTGCTTTAATGAATCAAGCGCCATCTGGTTAGCAACCTCGCGTGAGAGGTAAGTACCACCCTGCATCACACAGTCGATTGCCTGCTCGACCTCTTCAGTTGCAGAAGCTTTCGTCATATAGCCACTTATACCAGCCTGTAGTACGACTCGGGATACTGGTCGATCCTCCAACCCGGTAAGTATAATGATTTTCAAGTTCTCATCGATTTGTAACAGCCGCAACGAGGTGGAAACACCATCCTGACCAGGCAAACTGAAGTCCATAAATACTACATTTATTGGATGTTTACGGACTACTGGAATGCTGCCCTCACCGGTTGAAGCCTCATACACTTTGCTATTAGCTCGCGGTGATGACTCAAGAATCATTCGAAGACCTGAACGAAAAAGATCATGGTCATCGACCAGCAGGATGTTAATTGAACGATCGGGCATTTTAAAACAACTGCACTACAACACGAATTGACGGTCATTAAAACACATCCCGTAATCACTCGCAGTTAACATAAAACCACTAAATACGAGGGCTTCAGGCGGAATTTCGCGTGTGAAAAGTTTCGATCATCGAAATTACCGCAACTTGCGACTCATGCCCGGATACTTTCCCTTAGCGCGGATTCGTACAAACTGAATTATCAGGAAAAAGAAAGCCTTAAATGCGAGGTTTCAAGCAAGCCTAAAACGTCACAAGTGCAGAACCCCAGGTAAAGCCACCGCCAAATCCTTCGAGCAACATCGTCTCACCAGTTTTAATCCGCCCGTCTCTTACCGCAACATCAAGTGCCAACGGGATGGAAGCAGCAGAGGTATTGCCATGGTCCTGAACAGTTACAACAACCTTTTCCATGGTCATAGACAATTTGCGGGCCGTGGCTTTAATAATTCTAAGATTCGCCTGGTGAGGTACCAACCAGTCCAGATCAGATTCGTCGAAATTATTCGCCTTTAGTGTCTCATCAGCGACTTCGCTCAGCTTGGATACCGCCATACGAAAAACTTCACTGCCACGCATTTGTACATAAGCTTGCTGCTGCATGTCTGCATAGCCGCGCGATACCCCTTCAGGCACATGCAGTAACTCCTCATAGCGACCGTCCGCATGCAAGTGAGTGCTGTGAATACCTGGCCCATCAGACGCCTTTAAAACCACGGCCCCTGCGCCATCACCAAATAACACGCACGTGTTTCTGTCTTGCCAGTTGAGAATGCGCGAGAAAGTCTCTGCTCCAACCACAAGTACCGTTTTGGCGTTTCCCGCCTTAATAAAAGAGTCTGCCACACCCAGAGCATAAACAAAGCCTGCACATACCGCCTGTACATCAAATGCAGGGCTTGCATTAGTAATACCTAGTCGACTTTGCAAAAGGCAGGCTACACTTGGAAACACACAGTCCGCTGTGGTAGTCGCAACGATAACCAGATCGATGTCATTGACAGAGACGTCTGCCATTTCAATTGCATTTCGCGCTGCAGCCTCTGCGAGATCACATGTGGTTTCTGAATCATCGGCAATATGACGACGCTCTATGCCAGTTCTTTCACGAATCCACTGATCACTGGTATCAACCATTTGCTCGAGCTCGGCGTTCTCCATTACCCGCTTCGGCAAATAACTACCCGTGCCTGCAATTCTTGCGTACTTCACTCTATCTGAACCGCAGTTTTAAGAATGTTTTCTGTTGCTTTATTGATCATAGCTACCAGATCCTTCTGAGCC
Organism: uncultured Granulosicoccaceae bacterium; assembly: GCA_938020525.1. Lineage (GTDB taxonomy): Bacteria > Pseudomonadota > Gammaproteobacteria > Granulosicoccales > Granulosicoccaceae. The sequence continues at coordinate 24,487 of CALIHW010000069.1, forward strand.
TCCACCTTGGCAACACCTATCGCATTTTCAATTGCCAGAGCATCAGCACTGCCATGACTCTTGATCACAAGACCACGCAAGCCGAGTAAGCTCGCACCATTGTAGCGTCGTGGATCTATTCGCATCTTCAACCGATTCAATACCGGCTTAGCAATTAACGCCCGCAGTTTTGCCAACGGGGAACGAGTGAATTCTTCGCGCAAAAAGCGGGTAATCAGTTTGGCAACACCTTCTGACGTTTTGAGTGCGACATTACCGACAAAACCATCAGTGACGACAACATCAACATCACCTAGATAGACTTTGTCCCCTTCGACAAAGCCAATGTAATTCAATTTGGCTTGCTGCAAGAGCTTATCAGCCTCACGAACCAGCTCGTTGCCTTTGATATCCTCCGAGCCAATATTCAGCAACCCGACGCGTGGTGCGGTGTTGGAGTCAACAACACCCGAGAGCGCGGATCCCATAACAGCAAACTGATAAAGCTGTTCAGCGGTGCAATCGACATTCGCGCCAAGATCAAGCATGTGAACCTGGCCGTTAATATTGGGGATCGTCGTGCAGATTGCGGGTCGGTCAACGCCCGGCAATGTCTTAAGCACAAATTTGGCAGTGCCCATCAGGGCGCCAGTATTGCCGCTACTGACGCATGCATCAGCTTCGCCTTTATGTACCAGATTGATGGCAACACGCATTGAGGAATCTTTCTTTGATCGCATCGCGACCGCTGCAGATTCTTCCATAGTGACTATCTCGGAAGCATGGTGCACCGAGAGACGTTCTTTCAGAGATTGATCAGTGTTGGACTTGGCAAGCAGAGATGAGAGCAGACTCTCATCACCCACCAGAATAACTTTGAGATCATCATAGTGCTTTACCGCAGACTGTGCTGCCTGCACAGCGGTTTCTGCACCGAGATCCCCACTCATCGCGTCAAGCGCGACAGTAACGATGGACTGATCTGTGGCCGGGTTGCGGTTTCCAGGCCCAGTGGAATCTATTGTCACTGTCGGTGAGTACTTACGCTGAGAGCAGGATTAACGAAAAGGTGCTATTCGTCGTCTTCGTCTATTTCCACCGCTGTTTCGATCACCTTACGACCCCGGTAGTACCCTTCCGGCGATACATGGTGACGCAAATGCACTTCACCGGTAGTCGGGTCAGTGGACAAAGCCGGGGACTTAAGCTTGTCGTGTGAGCGGCGCATACCACGACGCGAGCGAGTTACTTTGTGTTTCTGAACGGCCATCAGGCGCTCCTAATCAGTTATTTCTTTAGTAAATCATCCAACCCAGCAAACGGGTTGTGTGTTTTGGCAGGCTTTTCCTGCCCGCCTGACAACGCGGCAATCACCGCAGGGTCACAATCAGATTCGTCCTCATGCACAACTCTGGACGGTATCTGCAAAATAAGTTCATCTTCGATGAAATCAACCACATGTATTTCTTCATTCTCACCGATAATCACCGGATCAAGATGTTCCGGCAGGTCCTCGGCGTCCTCTTCCTGAGCAACAAATACTAGCGAAAACTCGCTCGACAACTGCGCCTGTAAAACCCTCTGGCACCGCTGACAGGTCATATTTACCACACAAGTCTGAGTGCCGTTGGCAATCAGGTGTTTGTCATCCGTCCACCCAAACGTCGTCCTGATCTCCACATCACCGGAGTTATCCGCGAGAATAGCTGCAAAACGGGAAAAATGTGATACTGGCAGTGTAGTTTGAGCGGCTCGACCAGAGCGGGCCAATTCAGCAGGATTGAACCTGGCAGGAAGCTGATCCATAAACCCTCAATATTAATAGGCTTTGCCCAATTAGTCAAAGTTCGCGCTACTTAATCTCACGGCAACCTACCCACAGTTTTTCTGAATCTTTTTCCATGCAATCATCCATTATTCTCGCCTCCACCTCTCGTTATCGTGCCGAACTCCTGCATCGGCTTAAAATCAACTTCGAGCAGCACGCCCCGGTTTGCGACGAAACCCCCTTACCCGAGGAATCTCCAAACCAGCTGGTCGAGCGCCTTTCCACCACAAAAGCACAGTCCATCGCCGATAAGTTTCCTGAGCATTTGGTGATTGGCTCGGATCAGGTTGCCAGTCTTGATGGCAGAATCTTCGGCAAGCCGTTAGATCACGCCGATGCGGTCGCCCAGCTTCAGGCATTGAGCGGAGAAATGATCTCTTTTTTGACCGGACTTTGCTTGATGCAAAAATCCAGTCAACGGATGTTGCAAAGCATAGTAGCGACGAATGTTCAGTTTAAAAAACTTAACGACGCGCAGATCGAGCGTTATCTTGAAGCTGACAAACCGTATGATTGTGCCGCGAGCTTTCGATCCGAAGGATACGGTAGCACTATCGTTGAAAATATTAGTAGCGATGATCCAACGGCCATTATTGGACTACCGATTATTCTTGTATCCACTTATCTCGATCAGCTTGGCCGCCCACTGCCGTAATCGCCTACCGCCAATATTGCTTGCACTCTGGCTGGCAATCTGTATATATCAAAATTACGGTAAATATCGTAGTTTTAAAACAGCCCGGGGAACAGTCGAAAAATTAAATGCAGAACCACACAACTGGCAATGCCTGCAATGATGTCATCAACCATGATTCCCAACCCGCCACTTAGCTTTTTATCTGCCCATGAGATTGGCCACGGCTTGAGGATGTCAAAAAATCGAAATAACAAAAAACCGATGAACATGGCAGTCAGTGAAAACGGGATCAGAAAGACTGTCACCAGATAACCGACAATTTCATCCCATACAATACCCCCATGATCATGCACCCCCATAGCATCTGAAGCACTCTGGCAAATCCAGACACCAATCACAGCCATTACTGTAAGAATCAACAGATAAGCTATCCAATGCAGCTGGCTAAGCGGAACCCATAGTAACAGTGCTGGCAGGGTACCAAACGTGCCAGGCGCTACTGGTGCCAATCCGGACCCAAATCCAAACGCCAGCAGGTTGATAGGTGAACGCAGCAACTCGCGCCCTTCTTGAAGTTTACTAATGAAAACCTCTCGTGCGGGGAGGTGAAACCCAAACCGCTATGTGGTTTTTAAATTCGAACATCGACTATTTGTCTGATTGATCGCTGTCATCACGATCAGGATTACTACTCTTTGCTGTGGCAGGCTTGACTTCCGATTTACTCTTGACTGAACCTGGAGCTGATGATCCCGTGGCAGGTGGCCTCGCCTTAGACGGCCGAGGAGCTGACGACCGAGGAGCTGACGACCGAGAAGCGGTAGATCCGGGTGCGGAAGCCTGAGATGTCGGCTGCGGCTTTTCCTTGATACTTATCTTCACACTACTATCTGGCTCTTTAAACGCTGGTTCCCGCACCGTGGTTTTCTCAGACAACGGGTTGCCGGATGGATGATCTGCGTTGTATTCAATACTGCGAAGTGAAGCGGCAAGTTTGTCGGCAATGCCATTGATATAGCGGTAACCTTTATCAGCGCCGAAGTCTTTGCAAATCTCAAGTGCTTCATTCACAACCACTTTGTAAGGCGTACCGAGTTGCTGCTTTAATTCTGTGCAACAGATTCTAAGTATAGCCCGCTCAATCGGGTCAAGCTGTGCCAGCTCGCGATCCAGATGCTGACTGATTTCCGCATCGATTTGCTCAATATTTTCAACAGCGCCATTAAAAAGCAATTCGAAATATTCAACATCGACCTTTTCCATGTTCTGCATGTCGCAGAATTGCTGAATCACTTGCTCGGGACTATTTGAGGCCTGATCAAAGTCCCATTGATACAAAGCCTGCATCGCTTTTTGCCTGGCCCCGCGTTTACGTTTTGCAGTACTTCCGCGTTTAGGTAAGTTTTGGGCAGTCATTATTGGCAACGGGCTGAAAATGGGTACACCACATAAATCTGAAAACGGCGAGCCAGACGTGTTACTCCAGATTTTAGGGTCAGTGTCCGGACCAAAGTCTGGGCCAGATTCTGGACCCACTTCCAGATGATAAACACAGTAACGTATCGCCTTCAGGATTGAACCAAGCTAGTATAAACAGCCTGCGAAATTTTCACAGAGATAAACCTTGCACAATCGACTTCTGTCCCGTGGTTTCCACGGCGTAACGTTATTTTCAGTCACTTTTTTGGCCGCATTGCTCCTGCAAGCGACACCAGTCGTCTTCGCTCAAGACGCGGCCGAAAGCGTAGTTACTGTTACAGACGAAGCCACTGCACGTGCGGTAAATCAGGCACAGGATGCTGGACACCCTGTGGTCGCACTACAGACCAATCTCGGCACACTGCACCTTGCGCTATTCCCAGAAGAAGCGCCAAAGAGCGTCGAGAATTTTTTAGCCTATGTTAAAGACGGCTTTTACAATGGGACTGTCTTTCACCGGGTAATCGAAGGGTTCATGATTCAGGGCGGTGGGATGGATTTGCGGCTCGAGGCAAAAGACACGCGCGACCCGGTAATCAACGAAGCAGACAACGGATTGCTAAACGAACAGTTTACACTGGCGATGGCACGCACAGGTGACCCCCACTCTGCCACTTCACAGTTTTTTATTAACACTGCCAACAATGGGTTTCTTGATCACAAGGGCAAGACACCGACTGGCTGGGGCTATGCAGTTATTGGCAAACTGGTGAGTGGTATGCGCATAGCAGAGTGGATGAGTAAAGCCCCGACCGGACCTGCAGGGCCGTTTCCGTCAGATGTGCCGGTAACGCCGCTGATAATTGAAAAAGCGCAGCTGCTTCAATAAGTCACATCAACGTATGCGTAACTAACTGCAATTCACATTCAATTAAAACCAACACTTTAGTGGATACCTCCAATGATCAGAATAACAACCAATAAAGGCCCGATAGACGTCGAACTTAACGAAGAGCTTGCACCAAAATCCTGTGCAAATTTTTTAAGCTATGTTGAAAGCGGTCACTACAGCAATACTCTCTTCCACCGTTGCATACCCGGATTTATGGTTCAGGGCGGCGGCATGGATGAAACCATGCAGCAAAAACCTACCAGCGCTGCAATTGAAAACGAAGCTGACAATGGTCTTTTGAATGAGACCGGCTCGATAGCAATGGCAAGAACCGGTGACCCTCACTCTGCTACGTCGCAATTCTTTATCAATGTTAACGACAACACTTTTCTTAACCACACCGGAAAAACCCCGGATGCCTGGGGTTATTGCGTATTTGCAAAAGTTACTGCCGGCATGGATCTCGTGATGGAAATCAGCATGACCCCGACAGGCAACATGAATGGACACGGCGACGTGCCAATAGAAGCGGTTATCATAGAAAAAATAGAAAAAATCTAACCAGGTTCTGACGCTACCAGCAGCACCTCAGCATCAATACGGCAGTATCCAACACGGCAGCAGCGATGAGCACAACACTATATATTTCGGATTTGCACCTGCAATCAAGCACACCAAAGCTCACCGAACTGGCATTTGAACTTTTCAGCACAGTTGAATGTGAGTGTCTGTACATACTGGGGGATCTTTTTGAATACTGGATCGGTGATGACTGTATTGATCACACCGCTGAGGCAGTTAGTCAAAAACTCAAAACTCTGCGCAATCGCGGTACTGAAATAAAAGTCATGCACGGCAACAGAGATTTTCTACTTGGCGATGAATACGTAAACGCCTTTGGTGGCCAGTTAATACCGGACGATTCAATAAAACTGGACATCGCTGGTAAACCCACTCTGTTGATGCACGGGGATACGCTTTGCACCGATGATACGCAGTACCAGTTTTATCGACGCATGGTTCGGAATCGAGACTGGCAGAGAGACTTTCTTGCCAAGTCAGTATCAGAACGCGAGGCCACCGCCCGAATGATTCGCAGTACCAGCAAAGCTAGCGGTAGCCGGGCGCATAGAAATTCAATTGCAGACATTAATACGGACACACTACTGCAAACCGTCAACAACCATCAGGTCGAAAGAGTGGTACACGGTCACACTCACCGACCCGCATTGCACGTAACTACAGCAGAGCAAAAAGTTGAGAGAATGGTGTTAGGTGACTGGCATGAGGATCATGCAGTTGTTGCAGTCAGCGATAAAGAAAACTGTGAGCTTGTGAAATGGGATGGCAGCTCACTTTCGGCTATTGCTGCTTAACGGTACGGGGCTGCTTAAGGGCACGGGCAGCTTAAGAACACGGGGCTGCGTATAGACAAGCCCTAGTTTAATTCCCGTCTCACCTAATACTACTGAGCCCAAACACAGGCTGTGCTTACTCAGTCCTTCTAAGGTCAGCCAGTAGGAAGAAAAATCATTATTGATTCACTGTACAGCGCATAAATTGCACAGCGCATATAATTTACGCTGTAATTCGAGAATCTTCACAAGCTCTACGCTTTGCAGTCACAATGACATTGGCCAAATGAATAAGCGGCTGTTCGAGTATTTCAGGCGCTTTTATCTCCAGATATTTACACCAATTACGCATTAATTGGTCACTTGATAGCGCACAAAGCTGGTGATGTCTTTCAACGTATAGTTCAGCCAACAAACGTAGCTCTGCACTGGGCTCTTGTATAGGGGAAGTGTTCTTGTTCATGCTGGTAAGACGTCGATTTATAAAAAGAGTTCTGCGTCAATAGACCGGCAATAAAGCGACAATATAAAAATTTCCTTTCGTATCAATAAATTGATAACTAACCTCGCTTTGCAGTTTATAAAAAATTTAAAAATGAAATATAGAAAAGATAAATTATCGACAAATAACTGACAGAATTTGGCTAATTAGCAGGCGTTACCGCAGTTCAAGCTGGTCATTAGTAACCTGGTCATTAACAGCCGAGAACTCACCAACCTGGCTACAACCAATCCGTAATTCAACCATTCTATAAATCATTCTTTAATTCAACCAATTAAGCCGCAAAAGTAATTGTTACGCTGGTACCTACGCCTTTCTCACTATCGAGCGAGATATCCCAACCGTAGTTTCTACAGCTCTGTTTCACAATGGCCAGGCCCAGCCCCTGGTGTTGATGTGAGTCGCTGTCATTGTTAGCACGAAAAAACGGTTCGAACGCTTGATCAATGGAGTTTTGGTCCATCCCCGTACCGGTATCAGTGATAGTAATTTTAGTGCTATCAATTGAAACCTGAATATCGCCATCCTGGGTATAACTGAATGCGTTACCAAGAACATTACCCAGAACAATCGACAACACGGACTCCGGTGCCTTTGCAAACAAGCGCTCGTGGTGCTGTATACGAATTCGGTTGCCTTTGTTCGAATAGACCTTACTCAGTTGTGCCAACAAGGTATCAGTAAGATCATTTACACTGAGTAACTCACAATTCTCTGTATCAGCTTCGCTCTCTTCCCTTGCCAGCAGCAGCAAGGTATTCAGTAAGTCCCCCATCTGACGCGATGTTCGTTTTATTCGCTGTACTGCACGAGCCGGGGCTCCCTCAAGCTCCAGCAACTCAAGCGAAGACGCTGAACCTTGTATTACTGCCAGCGGTGTTCTGAGTTCATGTGAGGCAAACCGGGTAAAATTCCGCTCCCTCTCAATTGAAGCACTCGATCTTTGTACAAAGTGATTAAGGGCTGCGGCAAGAATTTCAGTTTCTGAGTTACTCGACTGATCAAGGCTTGCAAGATTCAACTCATTCGCTTCACGTTTATTAAAATCAAATCGCTCAATGACGCTTGCCAGTCTTGTTATTGGCGATACCACTTGCTTTGACAACTGATATGTTAGAAACGCAAATCCATACATTGTCAGCAAGACCAGAAGTAATGGCAATACGCCAAAATAAAACGCCAATTTACTCACGGTACCACCAGCAAACAACAAATACAGACGATCGCCGTCTCTTTCACTCACATGCACGATCTGACGCTGTTGATTTTGATCAACACGGTGCTGCCCCAGAGGCAGGTTTTTAAACAAAACAGGAACAGGTCGAGTTGTATCCGACGACAGAAAAGATGTCAGGTTCAACGTTTCCGGCAACGGAAATTCTTCACTTTCTGCATGTTTATTCCAATAATAATCTGCCTCACCCTGCAGCGCTTTGTTTACCAGCAACCGCTCGACAATAAGACTGGCGGTGATAACACCAATGATGGTTACAACGCTAATCAAGATGAGCTGCAGCAGAAATACTCTCAGTAATCTTGACTGGACGCGATTGTTAGTTGTACGTGACATCAGCGCATACTGTTGGCTACATTAACAACAGTCTAGTGTAGGGTGCCACTCAAAGTACACTGGCAAATTCGTAGCCCTGCACAGTTGAATATCGGCCAACAGCACAATGCTGGTACGATTTGCACAGACACCTAACGTTACACTGGCCGCCAAGCATCGGAATTTTATGAATATTGACATCGAGTATCTCGGCGGCCCTGAAGTCAAAGCACTCAACCTGACAGATGCAGAAATTATTGCTGCCGTCGAAAAAGGCCTGGAAGCCAGCGGCAACAGACAGACGGTCATCGAACCGCGCACACACCTGCAGCCCAATGCCGGTACGGAAGGTCATTTCAATATTCTGCGCGGCTACATACAGCCGCTTGATCTTGCAGGTGTGAAAATTGTCGGTGACTTTGTAGATAACTACAAAAGTGGCTTACCGTCCGAGATGGCCTTACTGAACCTGTTCTGCCCCCGGACCGGAATGCCACGTGCCGTGATCGATGCTGCGGGTATAACCGATATGCGCACCGGTGCGCTGACTGCTATCGGTGCAAAGTACCTCGCACCCCGCAACCCAAAAAGGCTGGGGCATATCGGCGCACGAGGTACCGCCTATTGGAATGTAAGACTTCTGGACAGCCTGTTCAATTTTGACGAGATCCGTATCCATAGCAGACGACAGGAAAGCCGTGATGCATTCGCACAACGCTTGTCTGAAGATCTGCAGAAGAAAGTCATTGCGACAGATACCTGGCAAGACTGCCTTGACGGTGCTGACATCGCTGTAGAAGCATCCCGATTACCTGAACCTACTCCTCTATATCATTCTGAATGGGTACGCAAAGGGTCGCTGGTTGTACCTTATGGCACCATGAGCGCACTACCGCTCGACTTCACTGATCAGTTCGATAAATTTGTCATGGATGATTTCGGTCAGATTATGGCAGGACCCTATGGCTCGTTAAGACCGCACTTAAACGCGGGAAAAATTTCAGTAGATTCCTTTTACAGCGAGATAGGCGAAATAGTCACCAGTCACAAGCCGGGCCGGGAGAGTGAAGATGAAACGATCCTGTTCTGGCATCGAGGCCTTGCGACCAGCGATATCGCACTAGGCGCTTTTATGCTGGAAAAAGCGCGGCGAATGAAACTGATACAGAAACTTCGCTATGCCTGATACCAGTTATCTTAATCGGCACGTACACTGGCAAAATCATCCTGCGAAAGCCGTTGCGCCAGAATTTCCAATTCCCTGGTAATAGAACGATCCTCTGTCATCGCTGGTGACAAACTTCGCAAAGCTTTGATTGTTGGCTGTAAAGCAGGTGCTGTGATATCCAACACATCACGCAAGTAAATTGCATGCACAGATGCAATCATTTCAAACGCCAGTATTAAATTAAATTTATCAACTATCTGCAGCAATGATTTGGCAGAAACAGGTGTATTGGTTATGCAGTCTTCAACACTGTCTGCCTGAGTCGGTGGATAAATTGCCGGTGGTGTTGCGAGCTGTGCAATTTCAGCAAACAAAGCCTCTGTCACTTTGGTTGCAGCCCCCAAGCCAACCGACCCGATATCACTAGCATTCAATCCAATAGGCAGATCGGTAAATCGCGTACTCATCATCCTTGAGCTACGCGCAACGGAAGCAGCTGCCATTTGCAACAGCGCATGGTTTAGACCGACCAGTTGCACTGCTAGATACGGGTTAAGGTAACCACCTCCTGAGAGAATCTTGTTTTTTTCCTTCAGCACCACCGGGTTGTCACTTGCGCCATTGATTTCAGCTATTAAGGTACCGTCTATTGCTTTAAGACTTGCGAAGACAGCACCATTAATCTGCACTGCGTTGCGCATACTCAATGGATCCTGCAATCGACGGGCATTGCCCTCTTTGTTAAGTGCCGAACCGCTTAATAATTGCACAAGATCCTGAGCTGAATCAGATTGACCCGGTTGATGTCGAGTGCTCAACACATCAGAATCAAGCGGAGACAGATTGCCACGAAAACCCTCAAGAGTAAGTGCCGTTGCAAGCTGAGTATTGCGCCACAGCATCTCTGCTCTGTACTTTCCAATGGCAGCAATCGCGGTACTGAAGCTTGAATGACTGGCCAGTGCAAGCCCGTCTCGTGGCCCCGGCTTCAAAAGGGGAATGCTGTGTTCCTCCATCGCTACATTAGAGGGGCTATCGGTATCCATAAATTGGCCTTCCCCTATAAGCGCCAGCCCCATTGTCCCACCCCACAACAGATCTGCCGCACCAACCGATGCAGTCTCGCCTACCCTCGGTATCAATCCGGCATTCAGGCAACGGCACAAGTGCTCTGCCACATCCGGACTCGCCCCTGATGAACCTGTTAGCAGAGAATTTAATCTCACTGCCATGGCAGCACGGACAAGATCTTTAGCAAGCGGTTTACCGACCGCATGAGCACGGCCTCGTATTGTTTTAAGTGCAAATTCCTGAATAGCACTTTCACTGAGAACTGTATTTACCTGCGGCCCCAATCCGGTAGTTACTCCATACACAGGCGTGCCCGTACGAGCGGCATCAAGAATTAACGCATTCGATGCACCCATACGCGACAGTGCCGCAGATTCAATCTCGCATACGCAACCTAGCGCAATCGCATGCAGTTCGTTGACAGTTAGATCACTACCATTAAGCTTCACTGGATTACGCAGGAACTTGTTCTCGTTATCGTTGGTCATATTTGTACACTTGCCCTGTCTATTGCCCTAATTAGTGCCCTAACTATTGCTCTGGTTAGTGCCCTGGTTAGTGCCCTGGGACTGCCTTTGCACCAATCTATCTTTACCGTTAACTTACCTTTGCCATGACTTATCGGCACAATTGGATTTGCACGAGTAGAATTGTAAACATGAACAAAAAACAATGGGGAAAACTTGCCGTCACCTGGTTGCTTTTGTTTTCCCAGCAACCAATTTACGCTTCAGAAGCAGGCACAATCAGAGTCACGTCATTCAACATTCACTACGTTGCTGCAGGACAAAAAAAGCTCGCCTGGGATCAAAGAAAAACGCTGTTACCGAGGCCATTCGAGAGCTCGACTCTGACATTATCGCATTTCAGGAAATGGAAACCTTTGCCGGTGGCAGTTTTAACACAGAAAACAAACAACTCGACTGGGTGCTAAAGAACTTTCCGCAGTATAGTGCTGGAGCATACGGAGACGCGGCTGAGTATCCAAATACACAACCCGTTATTTATAAGCGTGATCGCTTCACACAAAAATCTCAGGGTTATTTCTTTTTTTCAGAGACACCCGATGTAATTTATTCGAGAACTTTTAACGGCAGCTGGCCCGCGTTCTGCTCCTGGTCACTATTGACGGACAAACAAAGCGGTACAGATTTTTATGTATACAACGTGCACTTTGAATACAAAAGCATGGGAAATCGCAGCAAGTCAGCAGCGCTGGTAAAACAACGAATCAAGCCCGTTGTAGGAAACCACCCGGTAATTTTACTAGGTGACATAAACGCACCATCATTTTCACCAACAGCTCGAAAACTCAAAAGTATACCAATGCATCTTGTAAAACCCGATGGTGCAACCTTTCACTTTAACCGCGGTCTGAATTTAATTCCAGCCATAGACCATATTTTCATAAACGAAAAATTCGTACAGAGCGGTAACATGAAACGACTCAGAAAGAAGTACGATAACATCTGGCCAACAGATCATTACCCAATTACTGTGGATGTGACACTACAACTGGAGGACAAATGAGTCATCACACCGTTAAAAACGCAATGCGGACGATCTCCTAGCCTGGGTTATTCATGAGGATTCAGCGCCCATAGGAAATCTGGCTAAACAGGTCGGCCAATCGCCTGAAGAAACGAGGTCTGAGAAACGTGGCTCGCCACGTGCCGAAGAGGATGGGCCGAGATGTGACGCCAGATTTTCTTCTGGCGTCGAATAGACATACTACTATATCGAAAAAGGTGCTAAAAAAGTGGTTAGGAACTGCATACATAGAATTTCGCCAATAGTTACTTGTCGCCTGATGAATAACCCAGGCTAGAGCTATCCCGACAAGACCGCTTCAAATATCTGGTCAGGAACAGCGCTGATAGTCAGCGGGTGTGGGGTTTAAAAACTGACGAAAACTGGCTAATTTTTCGAGATGAAGACGGTGATGAAATTTTTCCGGTCTGGCCGCATGAAACACTCGCTGATAAATGTTGCTTTGCAGAACACAAAGCACTTGGCGCTAAGCCCCACGCTATTACGGTCGATTCTTTTGTAAATGCGTGTATACCTGACATGCTTGAGAGTAGCGTCGGCTTCGGTGTTTTTTACGACAGCAACAGACAGGATCTGGTAGTTGATGGCCGCGACCTAAAGGCTGCGATCGAAAACGAGCTGGCTTATTCGAGAGATTAACCCCCGCTACCTCGGCCATGGTTACCAGCCCCAGTTACCAACCGTAATAGCTGGAACAATGGCCGGCTCATTCACTGAACCGTTTGGATATCCGCTATTACCTCACCCAACATCAGACTTAATGTACCGTAAGTAGTGCCACACCAGATACGCTACACTGCAGATAATCAAACCGATACTCCAAACTACAATCCACATCTGCTTACCGCGCTTGCCGACGTACAGCAACACTATACCAATTACCAAAGAGAGCAATACAGTTGCACCAAGCATTCCGGGTGAGGTTTCTGCCATAGGCAAACCGGTAGTTGGATCAATTTTATAGCGCATAGCAGCTCAAGGTCTGCAACCGGTACTTCACCTTACTCATCCGTCGGTACAAACTTAAGCGAGGCGGAGTTTATACAGTAGCGCATACCAGTTGGCTGCGGTCCATCCGGAAATACATGACCCTGATGCGCATCACACTTTTTACAATGCACTTCAGTGCGCACCATGCCATGCGTTTCATCCGTGGCTTCTTCAATATTTTCTAACACCGCTACATCGTAAAAACTTGGCCAGCCACTGCGCGAATCGTATTTGGATTCAGAGTCAAACAAATGTGCACCACAGACAACACAAAGGTACTTGCCTGGCGCCTTGTTATCATTCAATTCACCAGTGAACGCCCTTTCGGTGCCATGCCGTTGCGTAACCTGATACTGGATATCCGTTAGTCTTTCTCGTAGTTCCTGATCATCAGGTTTGCTCATCTTTTGGCTCCTGGATGCCCTATTGTGCTTTGTTATACTACGTGGTCAGTTTGCAGTAAACCGCACCACATCGCCACGGTATTTTAATCTGGTCAGGCCTGTTTTTTGTGTGAATACCCAACAAGCTATGCCCGAAACTTAATATGACTTCATCTGAAAATAAAAACTCGTCAGACTCGAAAGACCCGGCAAATGATGAGGAATTGGCAGACATCAGTGATCCGGTTGAACTCTTCCGCAAAGCTGTCGGGGACGTCAAACCGGTCGCAGATGACAAGGTCGCACCAACACCATCGAAAATCAACGCCAGACCACGACAGCTCGAAAAAGACGAACGCTCTGTAATGCATGAGGCAATGCATGATGACCGGGATCCTGATGAGCTGGATGCTGGTGAGCATCTCTCATGGCGACGCGATGGGGTTCAAAACCGCGTGATGAAGAAACTTCGCAATGGCTACTATTCCATTCAGGATGAGCTCGATCTGCACGGCATGACCGTGGCAGAAGCCCGGGTGATGCTAACCGAATTTCTAGCGCACGTTGTGGATAATCATCAAAGCTGTTGCGTACGTATTATTCACGGCAAAGGACGCAAGACAATGACAGAAAAACCAGTAATGAAGCCGTTTGTGTCTTCCTGGTTGCGGCGAAGAAGACATATTATGGCGTTTTGTTCATGCCGCCCTGCACACGGAGGTACTGGCGCTGTTTATGTTCTGGTCAGACGCGGCAAAGAGACCGTAACCGACCCAGATTGAACACGGCTGACCAAGACTGACTAGTGCAAAACAACATTTCCCGCATCGCGCTGATCACCATCTTCACTAAGCTCTTGAGAAATCAGTTCCTCATCAACTGCGTCTTCAGGAATTTCGCTTTCACCCGACTCCCCTTCCACATCTTCTACAGGATCAACAGGCAACCCGGCTTCTTTGGCAATGCTGTCAAGATCTTTTAGTTCACTTAACGGTGGTAGTTCATCAATGCGACGCAAATTAAAGTAGTCAAGAAACTCTTTTGTAGTTGCATACATTGCAGGACGGCCTGGCACTTCTTTATGGCCAACTACTCTGACCCATTCACGCTCAAGAAGTGTTTTGATGATGTTGGTGCTGACCGCCACCCCACGAACTTCTTCGATTTCACTACGGGTAATTGGTTGCCTGTAAGCCACTAGTGCAAGAGTTTCAAGCAACGCACGTGTGTATTTTGGCGCACGCTCTTCGAACAAAAGCGATATCCAGGGTGATAACTCCTGGTCTATTTGCACACGGAAGCCACTGGCCACCTCCACAATACTGACACCACGATCATCGTATTCGGATTGTAGTGTCGTCAATGCTTCTTTAACTTGATCGCGTTCAACAGGCTCTTCTTCATTGGCAAACAGTGCATGCAAATGTGCAACGGTTAATGGCTTGTCAACCGCCATCAATGCTGCTTCCAGAATTTTTTTTATTTGATCAGGCGCCACGGGCTTTCACCTTACTGTTATGCGTAGTCAGAATCAGGATCTGAATCATCATTGAAGTTAACCCGGTCTGTGTTTTCAGAAGCACTGGCGGGCTTTAGATAAATAGGTGCGAACGGTTTTTCCTGCACAATTTCAACCATCGATTCTTTACACAGCTCAAGCATTGCCAGAAAGCTCACGACACAACCTGCCCGACCTTCTTCTGGTGTAAACAAAGAAAGAAACTCTATTTGGCCACGTTCATTCAAAGTAGCAAGCAGGTTCGACATACGCTCACGGACAGATAGTGCTTCGCGTTGAATATTGTGGTGCTGGCTAAGATTGGCACGCATCACTACACTGCGAAAAGCGGTGAGCATTTCTTCAAGCGTGATGTCAGGCAACGGTTGCCTGTTCTCCAGTACCGGTAAGCCCGCGCCAGCATCGAATACATCGCGCTCCATTCGGGTTAAGGTATCCAGATCTTCCGCGGCTTTTTTAAATTGTTCGTAAGCCTGCAGCCTTCTGATTAGCTCTGCACGAGGATCATCTTCATCATCCTCTTCTTCAGGTCGCGGCAGCAGCAAGCGCGATTTGATCTCGGCCAGCATAGCAGCCATCACCAGGTACTCAGCGGCAAGCTCGATACGCATCATTTCCATCACCGCTATATACTGCATGTATTGCGAGGTAATGGCGGCGACGGGAATATCCAGAATATCCAGGTTCTGGCGCTTGATCAGATAGAGCAGAAGATCCAGGGGACCCTCGAATGTCTCCAGGAACACTTCCAGCGCATCAGGCGGGATATACAGGTCTTTCGGTGCATCTGAGTATGGCTGCCCCAGAACCATCGCAACCGGAACGGACATGTCGGGCTGCGAGTCCGGATTCTCCGGTTCATTTTCAGGCATGCGCGATCACTTCTCTAGAAAAATTCATCTTATTGGCAACGATTAGCTAAGACAGCTTACCGATGTCCCCTTTTCCTTCTCGTATAACTTCAACTTCAGCCTCGAGAGAGATGACACTCGTCTCCTCAAGACCACACGCACCCCCGTCAATCACTGCATCGACCTCTGACTTAAGCAACTGGCTGATATCATAGGGATCACTGAGCGGGTAGTCTTCTCCGGGCATCAATAATGTGGTGCTCATCATAGGTTCCCCCAACTCCCCAACCAAAGCCTGAGCAATGGCGTTGTCCGGTACGCGGATGCCAATTGATTTTCGCTTCGGGTGCAACAACCGTCGTGGAATTTCATTGGTAGCTTTCAAAATAAATGTGTACGGGCCCGGAGTCATTGATTTCAATAATCGATAATCGCGGTTTGCTACTTTGGCGTATGTGGCTATTGAAGATAAATCCTCACAAATCAATGACATATGATGACCTTTACTCAACCGTCTGATTCGATAGATTCGCTCCAGCCCGCTCTTGTTATCCAGTGTGCAACCTAGCGCGTAGCAGGAATCCGTCGGATACACTACTACCCCACCCGAGCGCAATATCTCCACCACCTGATTGATCAGGCGCAATTGGGGTGATTCCGGGTGAATTTCGAAATACTGGGACATGACCAGCTATGCCGATGGCAGCTTTCCGCCTTGAGCGTGTTGCAACTAAACACGCATTCTACCCCAGCAGCAAGCGCTTGTGTTTAGTTGGTAACACTACATTTTGTGTCACAACAGATAAGACACACTACAAAGTGTGATCGCAGAGTCATATAGCGCTCTTACAGACCGGGTTTCAAGACGGTTCCGGCAGGTTTTTCGGGCAGATATCGGTGAAATGCCAGTTAGCCAGCTACTTTTCTTCCTCGGCACCAACCACTACTTGTTCCAGCTTCAGATCGGTCAGCTGCCTGATTGTGCGCCAGATGTAGTAAAAGATCGCCAGCATCATAATCATCGATGGTATGGCAATCACCGGATAGGACAGCAGTGTCATCCTGCCGAGCTCATTATTGAAGGATTCGGTACCGCTATCGCTTTTGACGATCATTTTGGCTAGCACGTAGTTTGCGACGGCAGAGAAGAAAAAAGTACAGGCAAAAAGGATATTGG
This sequence comes from uncultured Granulosicoccaceae bacterium, assembly GCA_938020525.1. Classification (GTDB taxonomy): domain Bacteria; phylum Pseudomonadota; class Gammaproteobacteria; order Granulosicoccales; family Granulosicoccaceae. The sequence goes on from CALIHW010000069.1 coordinate 41,358, forward strand.
CGCGATCTAACTGCTTCAAAAATTGTTGTTGATTACCGCGCTCCTTCAACGCTTGATCAACACGATCGACACGCATAATGCTCGGGTTATAAAGCAGCTTTCGAATCAACGGAAAACCGAAGAAATTCGCTACCAGCACACCTATACCAATACACAGCGGGATCGCAGCTTCCTTAACCGCCAACCATTGTGCATCCAGCTTCAACAGACCGATACTTCCAGTGAGAAGCACACTAACTACCCCAAGAATCGCAACATAGTTCTTGACGCCGTTTTTTATCAAATCGTAAAGCCCCCAGACAATCGGGAACGACAGAGCAAGCAACAGAGCTCCGGTTGGACCAAACCGGTCTTCACCACTAAATTTCATCAAAATAATCGACGGCAGAATGATACTAATAATCAAGTCCATAAACGGACTCTGCTTCTTCTTCGATTGATCCGGGCCGGGTGGATTCTGACCGTGAGAGCTCAGACTCCCGGATTCAGGCATCGGAGATTCGATTTGTTCTGGTCGCTGTTCTGGTCGCTGTTCTGGGGCTTTATCTTTCACAGGGGAGATTCGGTTAGCGTGTCAGCGCTGGATTATAGCGCCAGATGTGGCATCACTGTCCAGCAACCACAACAGTGGCCATTTCGTCGGCAATTCCAGACAGCGAAAAACAGTGAAATACCTTGAATAGCTTCAGTTTAACGCTATCTTCCACTACTTACATTTTATTCTCAGGCATTCTCGCTATGCACCGTACTATCATTGCGCTCTCTGTGTCAGCACTACTCGTCTCCGCAATCGCGCAGGCTCAAGACACAGCTTCTCCAACTATTGCGACTGTCAATGGAGAAATAATCACGGAGCTGGAACGCACCACCCACATAGAACAATTCAAAGCCCGTGGTCAGACGGCGACCGACGAGCAAGTACTGGACGAGCTAATCACACTTGAATTGATGCGACAGGCAGCCCTAGAGCAGGAGCTCGACAAAAGCCCGGCTGTAGAAGTGGAAATGAAAACCATGCGTGCACGCGTGCTTGCCAACGCACTGCTCAACGACCTAACTGCCAACATTGACACCAGCGATGAGAAACTAAAAGCTGAGTACGAAAAAGAAATTGCCGCAGCCAATGCTAAAGAATACAACGCCAGCCATATTCTGCTCGAAGATGAAGCCAGAGCCAAAGAGATCATCCTTGAACTTGACGGTGGAGCTGACTTCGCAGAGGCCGCTAAAAAATACTCAACCGGACCTTCCGGGCAAAGCGGTGGCGATCTCGGATGGTTTGATGCAGCTACGATGGTGCCTGAATTTTCCGCCGCGACTGCCGAGCTTGAAGTGGGAGAGTACTCCGCAACTCCAGTAAAAACACAGTTCGGTTACCACATCATTAAACTAGCGGATACGCGAGCAAAAGAACCACAGCCATTCGAATCAGTAAAAGAACAACTGCGTGGTATGGTGATGAACAACGCCATCGCAGACTATGTAGACAATCTGAAGGCTGATGCTGAAATAACAAAGCCTTAACAACACCTGGCAAGTCTTTTAAAATTGCCCACAGATATTGCGCTTGTAAATAACCCTGGTAAATCGCACAAAGCGACTACGAGAAAATTACAAATGCCCGGTGTTTTATCCGGGTATCTTGTAATGTAGCAATTATAAATTCAAAGCAAAGACAACTGCCCGCTCTTGCCGTAGTTTTTCTGACAGGGTGGAGTCTGACTGGGTGGCATTTGGTCGGGTGGCGTGAACTTCGAACAATCCAGTTCAAAATCCCGGCCCACGCTTAAGCCGCACCGTCTGCAGGCAAGTTCAAAGCGCTGCTTTATAATATCAGCACGTGGCCCGCTACCGATCATTCTCGATCCGAAATCCGCATTGTTAAGCTTGTTCTCTCTGACCGAACGAATGGCTTTCATAATACGAGCCGCACGTAGCGGATAATGCTGTTCAAGCCATTGCGGAAACAACTGCTGCAACTCATGTGGCAGTCGCAACACAATCGCGTAAGCAGCCTGTGCACCGGCATCAGCAGCAGCCGCGACAATGGTATCCATCTCTTCTTCATTAAGTGCCGGTATCACCGGAGAAACAGATACTCGTGTTGGTATACCTGCATCGCTGAGTCTCTTTAAAGTTTTTAATCTGCGATGTGGCGTGGTTGCACGTGGCTCAAGATTTCTGGCGAGCTTGCGATCAAGCGTTGTTATCGTTATACAAACTGATACCAGGTTTTTCTCTGCCATTGAAGAGAGCAGATCTATATCCCGCTCTATCAAAGATGATTTGGTAATCAGATAAGCCGGATGATTCGTTGCAAGTAATACCTGTAGCACGGTCCTTGTAATCTGTAGCTTTTTCTCCAGTGGTTGATAGGCATCTGTATTCACCCCAATGGCAATTGGCTCGCAACGGTAGTTTCGCTTAGCCAACTCTGCCTTGAGAAGATCCGCAGCACCTCTTTTGGCATATAACCTGGTTTCAAAGTCCAGTCCGGCTGAATGACCCAAATAGGTGTGTGAGGGTCTGGCAAAGCAGTAGATACATCCATGTTCGCATCCCCGGTATGGGTTTATAGACCGGTCGAAGTGAATATCGGGCGACTGGTTGCGTGTAATGATGGTGCGGTTGCTGTCATCGCACCATTGAGTGGTTACCGCGGTATCCGGTTCTGTGTAGGAACTCCAGCCATCATCAATATCTTGGTGTCGCAGACTCTCAAACCTGCCTGTAACATTACTGGCGGCACCCCTGCCCCTTCGCAGCAATGGCTTTTCATGTATTTTGAGATTCACGCATATACCTGGTAGCAGCAGGCGTCAAGCACACCTGGATAAATACTGTACATTTATACAGCATTAAAGTAAACCCTGACCCGGCAAGAGCAAACTGACAGGTATTCTATGGATGATCCCGTTTAATAATCCCTGTTTAAAATTCCTTGTCTAAATTCTCCAATTGAAAAACTGCCAGACTAGGAGCTTGTCCGAGAATGACGGTCGTAGCGAGAAAGTGAGATTTTGAGTCAGATATTTCGATCGATTGAGGCGAATAGTCATTCATATTTAACGATATCGATCGCAATAGCTGGCCAAAAGATCGCTTTCGCAGTAG
>CALIHW010000070.1 GCA_938020525.1 uncultured Granulosicoccaceae bacterium
GTGTAGCTGTGACGGCGCAAATCGTCAAGCAGAAGCTAAGGGGTTCGTGGCGGCAGAAACTCTGCTGCTACGAACCTCCCGCGAAGCCGCGTTCTCCTTGTACGTTTCGCTACGTCACTCCCTTCAAATTATCTTGCCGAAACTGCAAAAGCGGGAACCACGCTCTCGTTACACGGATTCCTGCCGCACAGACTTTCCTAGGCTGGATAATTCATGAGGATTCGGCGTCCAGAGGAAATCTGGCTAAACAGGTCGGTCAATCGTCTGAGAAACGTGGCCCGCCACGTGCCGAAGAGGATGGGCCGAGATGTGACGCCAGGTTTTCTTCTGGCGTCGAATAGACATACTGCTATTTTGAAACAGGTGCTAAAAAAGTAGTTTGTAACTGTATACATAGCATTTTGCCAATATTTACTTGTCGCCTGATGAATAATCCAGGCTAGGCGCTATTAAGTAATTCCCCCATTCGCTGCATGGCTTTTTCGAGATTCTCCGTACTCGTCGCAAAAGACAATCTGACGTGACCTTCGGTTCCGAAAGCAGAGCCCGGTACGATGGCGACGCCGGCTTTGTCCAGCACCCACGATGAGAATTCGACGTCGTTTTTGGTATTCGGGTTTGCGTCTATGGCGGCTTGTACGTTCGGGAATACGTAGAACGTGCCGTCACTTTCAATGCAGGAGGTGCCGTTCATCTGGTTGAGTGATTTGACGACAAAGTCATGTCGCTCTTTGAAGGCTGCGAGCATTGGACTAATGCATTCGTTGCCGCCGGTTAAAGCCGCGGCCGATGCCCACTGCGAGATAGAGGTCGGGTTGCTGGTGCTTTGTGACTGGATCTTCCGCATAGCGGCGATAATCGGCTCGGGTCCGCCTGCATAGCCGATGCGCCAGCCAGTCATGGCATAGGCTTTTGATACGCCGTTCATGACCACTGTGCGGTCCTGTAGCTCGGGGCAGGCATTTAAAATGTTGCTGAAGCCTTCATCAGCCCAGACGATGTGTTCGTACATATCGTCTGTGGCAATGATCGCATCCGGGTAGTTCGCAAGGACTTCGCCCAGGGCTTTCATTTCTGCCTTGCTATAAAGCTTGCCGCTGGGGTTTGACGGACTGTTTATGACAACGAGGCGGGTGTTTTCTGTGAGTGCTGATTCGAGTTGCTCTGGTGACATCTTGAATGACTGTTCCTGAGTTGTCTCGACGAATACCGGTGTGCCGCCAGCCAACAAAACAATATCCGGGTATGAAACCCAATAGGGTGCCGGGATCACCACCTCATCGCCCGGGTCCAGTACGGCCTGTGCGAGGTTGTAGAAGCTTTGCTTGCCACCGCAGGAAACCAGTATTTCACTCGGCTGAAAATCAATATTGTTGTCGTTTTTGAATTTGCCGACGATAGCGTTTTTCAACTCGGCAATACCATCTACGGCGGTATATTTTGTCTGACCGTTGTTGATCGCCTCGATGGCGGCGTTTTTAATGTGATCGGGAGTGTCGAAATCAGGCTCACCGGCACCGAGACCGATAACATCACGGCCTTGTGCCCGCAGCTCAGCTGCGAGTGCTGTTACTGCCATGGTCGGCGAAGGTTTTACCTGTGAGAGCTTTGAAGATATTTTGATAGCCACGAAAATGCCTGAAAGTAAGTTGTGGCAGGGATGTTATCGGCGTTGTGTGGCGTTGTCCAAAAATTAAGCTCAGCAGCTCCAACCTGTAGATCAAAGGCTATTCGAAGCCGTGATTAGACATACAGAGGCGGCGAATTCCCATTGAAGCCTGGGTCAATTCCGCTCGCTATCGTGGTAAGTTAGCGGTCTGGTACTCCGGATTTGCCCCATGGCCAAAGCACTCAAAATAAACAGCCCGTTCAAGCCCGCCGGCGATCAGCCAACGGCGATTGCAGGGTTGGTTGAAGGACTGGATTCCGGCCTCGCATTCCAGACATTACTCGGTGTTACCGGCTCAGGTAAGACATTTTCCATAGCCCATGTCATAGAGCAGCAACAGCGCCCGGCGATTGTACTGGCGCCAAACAAAACGCTCGCCGCGCAGTTGTATGGTGAGATGAAAGAGTTCTTTCCCGGTAATGCGGTGGAGTACTTTGTCTCTTACTATGACTACTATCAGCCGGAAGCTTATGTAGTTGCCTCTGATACATTTATAGAAAAAGATGCATCGGTCAACGATCACATTGAACAGATGCGTTTGTCTGCAACCAAAGCGTTGTTTGAACGGCGGGATGTCATCATCGTGGCGACGGTTTCCTCTATCTATGGTCTTGGTGATCCGCAGTCTTATCACAAAATGGTGCTACACCTTGAGCGTGGCAATATAATTGATCAGCGTGAGTTGCTGCGACGTCTGGCAGAGTTGCAGTACACTCGCAATGATATGGAGCTGAAGCGTGGTACCTATCGTGTGCGTGGTGAGGTAATTGATATTCATGCAGCAGAATCAGACCGTGAGGCTATTCGTGTTGAGTTGTTCGATGAAGAAATTGAGAATCTGAGCTTCTTTGATCCGTTAACCGGTGAGGTAATTAACCGGGTGCCGCGACTTACCATTTATCCAAAGACGCACTATGTGACGCCCCGTGAAATCATTATGGCTGCAGTTGATGAGATCAAGGTAGAACTTAAAGACCGGGTGGAGGAGTTTCGCGAGGCGAGCAAGTTGCTTGAAGCACAACGGCTGGAACAACGCACACTATTTGATATCGAGATGATTAACGAAATCGGCTATTGCTCCGGCATTGAGAATTACTCCCGCTATTTGTCTGGTAGAGCGCCCGGGGAGCCACCCCCTTGTTTGTTTGACTATATACCTCAAGATGCAATTTTATTTATTGACGAAAGTCATGTGACCGTACCGCAGTTAGGGGGTATGTATAAGGGTGATCGTGCGCGCAAGGAAAATCTGGTCGGTTATGGCTTTAGATTGCCTTCAGCACTTGATAACAGGCCGCTGCGCTTTGATGAGTTTGAAGCGTTATCACCGCAGACTATTTTTGTTTCTGCAACTCCGGGTGACTACGAAAAACAGCATGCCGGCAATGTAGTTGAACAAGTGGTGCGGCCTACCGGTCTGGTTGATCCGCAGATTGAAGTACGCGATGTTGCAACACAGGTTGATGATCTCTTATCAGAGATTAGTCTTCGTGTAGCGGAAAATGAGCGTGTACTAGTGACAACTTTAACCAAACGAATGGCAGAGGACCTTACTGATTATCTGGGTGATCACAATGTCAGGGTTCGGTATCTTCATTCAGATGTAGACACAGTAGAGCGTTCAGAAATTATTCGTGATCTGCGGCTGGGTGAATTTGACGTATTGGTTGGTATTAACCTGTTGCGAGAAGGTCTGGATATGCCAGAGGTTTCGTTGGTCGCAATCCTTGATGCAGATAAAGAAGGTTTCCTGCGTTCAGATAGATCACTGATACAAACCATTGGTCGTGCAGCACGAAACATTCGTGGCAAAGCCATTATGTATGCCGCATCGGTTACCGGGTCAATGCAGCGCGCTATAGATGAAACCAACCGGCGTCGTGAAAAACAGGAAGCTCACAATCTGGAGCAGGGCATAACGCCCACATCGGTTAAAACGAAAGTGCTGGATGTCATGGAGGCAGGTGCCGCTCCAACACCAAAAGGCCGCAAAAGTAAGCAAGAAGCTCAGGAACAACTCGAGCAGATGGAATACGCGAAGCTTGCACCATCGGATGCTGCGAAAAAGATAAAAAAAATGGAAAAGCAAATGTTCGAACACGCTCGCGATCTGGAGTTCGAGCAGGCGGCGGCACTGCGGGACAAGATTGATATGCTGAAAAGTATGGCGCTCGGGCCGGGTGTGGTGGGCTGATTAAGAGCAGGAATCTCTTGAGCCTCTGAAATTGCTAGTTCGCTTTGCAGAATCCAAAGCGTAGTTTTTTCCGAAGAGGTCGCAGATGCCATCAGAGGGGCTGAAGTTGGGCGCTACGTGATCAAATCACCTTCACTGCTCTGGTTCTGACGGGCCTGGAGGGGCTGGTGGGTGTTGGAACAGGGCGAGTGCACCCTGACAAAATGGAACTCACAAAATTCTGCAACGTCCTACAGAGCAGCCAAATGCCACCGCTCTGATATAATAGAGAGACAATTTCCACCACTGGTCCGGTTTGACCCGAAACGGTGGAACAAATGAGCTGGAAGCTCCCCGAATCCGTTATACCGAATTCAAAAATCCAGAAGAGAGGCCCCGTGTTAGAAGAATACAGAAAACATGTCGAAGAGCGTGCAGCCGAAGGTATTGTGCCGCAGCCATTGGATGCCATACAGACAGCAGGTCTGGTGGAATTGCTAAAATCTCCACCGAAAGGTGAAGAAGATTTTCTGATGGAGCTGCTGTCCCAGAGAATACCTGCCGGTGTCGATGAGGCTGCTTACGTGAAGGCAGGTTTTCTCGCCGCAGTTGCCAAGGGTGAAGACAGTTCTCCGTTGGTCGACAAAAAGCGCGCAATCGAATTGCTCGGTACTATGCTGGGTGGTTATAACATTCAACCGATGGTTCAGGCGCTGGACGATGACGAGCTGGCAGAGACTGCGGTTGCAGGCCTTAGTAAAACACTGTTGATGTTTGATGCCTTCCATGATGTGAAAGACAAAATGGATAACGGCAACGAGCATGCTAAGAAAGTCATGCAGTCATGGGCTGACGCTGAGTGGTACACCAACAACGCAGAAGTCGCAGACAAAATTACTCTAACTGTGTTCAAAGTGCCGGGTGAAACCAATACTGATGATCTGTCTCCAGCGGTAGATGCATGGTCACGACCGGATATCCCTTTACATGCTCTTGCGTTCCATAAGTTTCCGCGAGAAGGTTTTACAGATAAGCCGCTTGAGAAAATAGAAGAGCTTAAAAAGAAAGGCCACACGATCGCCTACGTTGGTGATGTAGTCGGTACCGGTTCTTCACGAAAGTCTGCTACCAACACCGTACTGTGGTTGATGGGTAACGACATCCCCAATATCCCGAACAAACGTGAAGGCGGTTATGTTCTGGGTGGCAAGATTGCCCCGATTTTCTTCAATACACTGGAAGATGCCGGTGCAATGCCTATTGAAGTCGATGTATCTAAAATGGAGATGGGTGATGTAATTGACGTCTATCCGCACGCGGGCAAGGTTTGCAAGCATGGTACTGACGAAGTTCTTGGTGAGTTTGAGCACAAGACAGAAGTCCTGATGGATGAAGTGCGCGCTAATGGACGTATTCCGCTGATTATCGGCCGCGGTTTAACTGATCGTGCACGTGAAGCTTTGAGTCTTGGTCCTTCTGAGGTTTTCGTAAGACCGGGTGCTACAGAAAAGTCTGATAAAGGCTATACGCTTGCTCAAAAGATGGTTGGTAAAGCCTGCGGTGTGGAAGGTGTTCGTGCTGGTCAGTATTGTGAACCACTGATGACGACCGTTGGTTCTCAGGATACTACCGGTCCGATGACCCGTGATGAACTTAAAGATCTTGCCTGTCTTGGTTTTTCAGCAGATCTAGTGATGCAGTCTTTCTGTCATACGGCGGCGTACCCGAAGCCGATTGATGTCGACACGCATCATGAGCTGCCGGATTTCATGATGACTCGTGGTGGTGTTTCGCTACAGCCGGGTGACGGAATTATTCATAGCTGGCTCAATCGTATGTTGTTGCCGGATACTGTCGGTACCGGTGGTGATTCTCACACTCGTTTCCCGATGGGAATTTCGTTTCCAGCGGGTTCTGGTTTGGTGGCGTTTGCCGCTGCAACCGGCGTGATGCCGTTGGATATGCCAGAGTCTGTACTGGTTCGGTTCAAGGGCGAGATGCAGCCGGGTATCACATTACGTGATCTGGTGAACGCGATTCCTTATGCAGCCATTCAGCGCGGTTTATTGACCGTTGAAAAGAAGGGTAAGAAAAACGTATTCTCCGGACGCTGCGTTGAAATTGAAGGTATTGATGAGCTTAAGCTTGAGCAGGCTTTTGAGCTGGCAGATGCAACGGCCGAGCGCTCGGCATCTGGCTGTACTGTTAAGGTGGGCAAAGATTCATATGTCGAATACATCACTTCCAACGTCACCTTGCTGCGCTGGATGATAGAGCAGGGTTATGGTGATGAAAGAACGCTTGAGCGTCGTGCCCGTAAGATGGAAGAGTGGCTGGCTAATCCGGTACTGCTTGAAGCGGATGCGGATGCAGAGTACTTCGAGGTTATTGAGATTGACCTCGCAGATATCAAAGAGCCATTGCTCGCATGCCCGAATGATCCTGATGATGTAAAGCCTTTGTCTGAAGTTGCTGGTGACAAGATCGACGAGGTATTTATTGGATCATGCATGACCAACATTGGTCACTACCGTGCAGCAGCAAGTCTGATAGAGAAATCTGGTGATTACCTCAATACGGTTCTATGGATTGCGCCACCAACACGCATGGACGAGCATCAGTTGAAAGAAGAGGGGCATTACAACGTATTTGGCCGAGTCGGGGCCCGTCTTGAAATACCAGGCTGTTCACTGTGTATGGGTAATCAGGCGCGTGTGCGCCCGGGTGCCACGGTAGTCTCAACTTCTACGCGTAACTTCCCGAACCGACTGGGGAAGGATGCTAATGTTTATCTGGCATCCGCTGAGCTTTCGGCAGTCGCCGCTATTCTCGGTAAGTTACCAACTCCTGAAGAGTATATGTCTTTTGCAAAAGATCTCGATTCTATGTCGAGTGAACTCTACCGTTATCTGAACTTCAATGAGATTGAAGACTTCCAGAAAGCGGCGGATGAGACAAAAGTGAAGTTCAAAGATATACCAGTGACTATTGTACCTGCATAGCTGTCGTGTAAAGCCGCCGGATTTATTGTATCCGGCGGTAGCAGGTTTGACGGTAGTGGAGCCCGGTGGGCTGTGCGGAAAGTTCGGTGACGCTGCTCTAATTAATGAGATTGCTGTCGGGCAGGATTAATCGTTAGAATGACACCCGTTTGGGTTATTGACTCTGCCTTCGGTTGTAAATAGTATTTTTGATGATTCAATTGCTCAAATGGAAAGGATTCCATGAACAATACTCTCGAATGGTACCAGTTGGTTGGTATCGCTGGCACATGCATATACCTCGGTTGTTATTTTCTTACCCAGTTGGGAAAACTCTCAACACCTGGGTTTACCTACAGCGCCTTAAATATTATTGCCGCCAGTTGTGTCGGCGTTAGTCTGATCTATGACTTCAATCTTGCCAGTGCCATGATTCAGGTAAGTTGGATAGTTATCAGCTTTGTTGGTGTGGTGTTGTTGCTCTCCCAGAATTTTCATAGGCAGAATTTTAATAGGCGGAATCTTCATAAGCGGAACGTTCAGCGGCGCAATTTTCAGCGGCGGTACGTTCAGCGGCGCAGCCTTCGTAAGCGATATTCGGGTGAATCGACCAGACCCTATGAGTTGCAACGGGCTATACGAGTACGTCATTTTTGATCTGATTTTAGTTGCATATCTATTGCCCACAGCTTTTTATGTATTTGCCAGGTGTAGATTACAAGGGCAGCCAGGGTAATAAGAACCACTAATGGCATTAGCCAGTGAAAGTGTTTAAAACCGACAATGGCAATGTAGGCATTGATGGCAATAAATACCAGGCGGCTTTCAGTTGGCCCCATACCGTTGTGGTATATCTCGAATTCATTGGTAGCGGCAAAGCTCAAAAATGAGTTAGCCATAAAGGCACCCATGATGATCATCAGTGGAATAAACCAGATTTGTGTGTTTTCCGGGGCCATCAAATACCCTGCAAAGACCAGACACAGTAAAAAAATATAATCGAGAAAATGGTCCATGTAAAAGCCCCATTTTATAAGGCCGGTATCGCGTCTTCTACCGACTTCGCCATCTGCCAGGTCAGTTAAATACTGGAGGATGATCATGACGGATATCATCCATACCCATTGGCGATTCAAGGAAGCCAGGTATCCAAAAAGAACCGCACCGAGTGACCATAGTACCGTTGTCATGGTGAGATGATAGGTTTCGACATTGGGTGGAATCTTTGGTACCAGCCAGTCCTTTAGTTTTTTCTCTGCCGGTGTGAGTATGGATTCACCGACCTTTTTATCACCTGCAAACTGGTTTTTACTACTCATTGTGAAGTCTCGATGGGAGGCGTTTTTATATTGTAGCCGTCTCTGCTTTAGGTGCGTTTGTGTTTTTATCGGGGAGTTCTGTTACATGACGCTTACTCCTATATGTGAGCAAAATATCCTATTGATTCTCGCCAGGGAGAAGGACTGCTTGCGCTTTGGTCGAGTGTGAGGTTGTCGCGCTGATTCTCTTGTAATCAAAATTGCGAACGAATCCCGATATAGCTTGTAACACTTTTCGAAGGCCGCAGTATAAGGGGTATGAATTCGGACATTTCCTCCTCTGAGCCAGATTATCTGGGTGGTGACCCGGTAGCGTTTGGCGCTCTGGTGAAGCGTTATCAGGACTCACTTTTCGCCTATTTAGGCAGAATGGGTCTGTCCGATGCAGCCTGTGAGGAGCTGGCGCAAGAGACTTTTCTACGCGTCTGGAAAAACCGCGACAAATACGATCCCGCAAGAGCAGCTTTATCTACCTGGATATTTACTATAGGCCGGAATCTGGCGCTGAGTACGTTAGCGCGCAAAGCCGTGCCTATAAACGATGATGCAGATGTTGATCAGTACGCTGATCTACATTCCGGAGCATCACAATCTGCAGACCCGTCGAAACAATACGAGCATCACGAATCAATTGTTCGTCTCAGGTTGGCGCTTAATTCACTGTCTGTGGAAGACAGAGAAATTATAGCTGCCTGTTACACACCTGAAATTGAGTATAAGTCAGAAATTCTAAATTTTAGTGAGGGTGCGCTGCGAACGCGGTTATCACGTGCGCGAAAGCGTTTGTCGGTTGCACTTAATAAGCTGGATACAAGACATGAATGAGTTAGATAAAAAAACAGAAGCATTATTAAGAGACGGGTGGGCAAGTCCATCGTCAGAGTTTCGCGACTCGGTTATGCAAAACATTGCTGCATTCGAGCGTGAGAGGGAAAAGGCCACTGACAACACATGCCCGGTAGTGCAGCAAACAGTGCCATGGTGGCAATGGATAGCAATCGCTGCCGGTAGCATGGTTGGGGCAGGGCAGGTTATGAGGTTTATTTTTTCGGTGTGGTTTGTAACTGCAGCCGGATAAAGGAGAGAAACCATGAACGATAAGTCTGAATTGAAGAGATATGAATCATCTGCAACTGAGTCACCAGCATCTAAATCACCTGATGCGCAGGTAAGGTATATCCGTCGTGCACCCGCCATTGCGGCCTTAATGAGTACTGCTTTACCGGGTTTTGGCCAGCTCTATAACGGGCAGGTTAACCGTGCCATCTGGTTCTTTTTGATCTTTAGTCTGGTCACTGTGCCACTGGTAGTCCTGGTGGCGAAATACCTGCCTGCAGCAATGATGATTGGTGTTCTTGCTGTGAGTGTGTTGCTGGCACTGGCAGTCTGGTTGTGGGGCATTATTGATGCGTGGCGTGTTGCTCGTCGATCAAGCCATTATCGAATAAAACCCTGGCAAACGGCTGGTCTGTATACAACAGTTCTATTGTTGTGCGGTTTTCTGGTATTGCCATCGGTATGGTCGTATGTTCGCAATCATCAGTTGCAGGCGTTCAGAACACCAAGTGGCAGTATGATGCCGACTGTTCAACCGGGCGACTTTATATGGGCCAATATGAATTACAACTGTCCGAATTGCCGGTCTGAGGTTAAGCGCGGTGATGTAGCGATTTTTGTTTATCCCAATAACCGTACTCGACACTATATAAAACGTATTATTGGTTTGCCGGGAGATACAGTTTCCGCAGAAGGCAGGGTTTTAAGTATCAATGGTGAAGCCTTGTCGTTAGATACCACCGGTTCGATTGTCGAAGAACAGATGGAAAATCGAAAATGGATCGTGAATGCAGGTGACTACGAGGATTTCTCGTTAATGGTGAAGCCAGGTCATGTTTTTGTTCTGGGGGATAATCGCAATAAAAGCAACGATTCAAGGATGTTTGGTCAGGTGCCACTTGCTGACGTGTTAGGCCGGGCGAGACAGATTTGGTTTTCTAGAAATGAGAATGGTGTTCAGTGGGGAAGGCTGGGGCTGAGTTTGTTGCCCGAGGAATAAGCGTAATGAATTGGAGTTAAGTGATCTTGCATTATTCAAATGTAGCGCTTCTTCTACAGGCCGTAAGTAGAAGGGGTTAGTCGATCCCTTCTACTTGAATATAGTCAATTAGCGTTTTATCTCAAGCCCCAGATGCAAGCCAGTGGAGTGGATTGCAAATCCTGATTCCTCGCAATTTTCCGGTTCTGCTTCCGGAGTTGTACAACGATCAGATGAAAATCTGTCACCGTCCTCAATATGATGTGTGCTGTACCCGAACCTCAATCCGAGGTCGTTAGAGAAATTATGTTCGACCCAGATGCCTGCGGTAGTGTAGGTGTTACCGGCTCTTTGATCGTATACCGCAAACTCGGCCGCAGTACTGGTGCGATCAGTGAAGTTGAAAGAAGAACCGAGCCTCAGGCCATAGGCGGGGAGGGTTTCATTGAAATTCGGATTTAGCCCTGTGATACTGCCTTCAAGATCAGCATAACCGAATTGAAGTGCAGGGGCTGCGGTAAGTCTGAAGCGCTTACCCAGAAAGTAGGTGTAATTATAGTGCGCGGTCACTGCATGGAAGATATAATCGTTTTCTATTACGCCTTCGGAAACGCGACTTCCGTTAAATTGTATTCCGGTGTTAATTGCCTGTGAGTTACTGCCAGCAGTGGCAAGATAGCTGATATCCAGACTGGATCTCTCTGAGAGTTTTTTCTCAACGCTGACACTGCCGACGAAAGTTGCTTCATCTTCGGCGGTAATGTCTACAGTGCCTCCACCACCGCATGCATTCAGGAAAAACAGCACGGGTAGTATGCCCAACAATTTGGTGAGTTTCTTGGAAAGTTGCCCTGACATTTCCTGCTCCTCTGTAAACACTGCAATCCAGAGTAGCATTAAAATTTCAAGTAAAGGTTTATTGAGAGTAGACCGAATGGAGAGTATTTGTAACTGTTGTCATGAAATGAACTTTGTCGCAGTATCATACTTGATACTAGGGATGTTCGCAGTGCGTAGAAGTTATACGACTTTGTATTGGGATGTTAGAAATTTAGAGATGAAGAAGGAAGCGGTGTCACCCCGCTCCCTTTCGGGCCGCTCCTTCTTAGGCATGCGCTGTACTTTTTTACGCTGGTTAAAATAATCATCAATTTCGTCGCTGAGTTGGCGTTTGGATTGATGTCTTTTACCTGATACCGATTGGGTATGGGGTCCGGCTTTTCGCAGTAGTGCGCCGTAGCGGACAACGGGATTGCGCCTTGTAGGCATAGATTTCCCCTTGGTAGTGTATAAAATTGATGGATCAGATTTGAATCTAAAACCATCAGGTTGAACAACACGTTTTGAGACGCATTGTAAACTTCAACAACGTCGCATAAGCGGCGAGGTTATTAAGCATTAAAGTACCTCCGTTTGGCCTGGCACAAAACGAAAATATTATTATCTTCCCGTCTTGCGTTATGTGAATAAGTTTTTGACTTTCAAAGAAAAAAGCCCCGGTAGCGTGTGCTGACCGAGGCTGATGTTATCTGGTGATAACGAGCTGGTCGCACACGAACGGCGCACCAGCCAAAAATTCTGTTGGCGCTACCTATTGGGGAGTATGTTCCTGTTTATATTTGGGATCATAAAATTGACGTTGGTTGATTTAAGCTGGGCGAGGATTTTAATTGATGTAAGCTGTGTGTCAACAGCGAACTCTGTTTTTGTGAATGGCTGGTATTACCTAACGGCGCTGTTGATCTAAACATTAGTTTTTCAGGACTGACAATTTAGCTAATGAAAAAAGTAGATTCTATCCCGGTAATCGATGTGGGTGCTCTTGATCCTGGTGGTGAAGCTGAGCTGGACGATCTTGCACGTGAGTTCTATCGAGTGTATTCAACGGTAGGATTTAGCTACATCGTCAACCATGGCGTCTCGGATGAATTGATACAGCGTGTGTTTGCGGCATCGGCCCGGTTTCACGGGTTGCCCATAGAGGAAAAACTTAAGGTTGAACTCGATTGTAATCATCGTGGATATATTCCGATTAACACATCGACTGATGTCAATTCCAAACTTGCTGAAGTTAATCATCCAAATCAGTCTGCAAGTTTCATGGTCATGCGCGAGGATGATCCTGATGCCGCAGTGGTTAAAGCCGGTTGCTATCTGGCGGGTAGGAATCAGTGGCCTGAGCTATTAAGTTTTCGAGAAGAGGTGATGGCCTATAACAACGCGATGTCTGCTTTGGCACAGAAGCTGGTCAGAGTGGTATTCCGTGCGCTAGGTGCTGATACCCAGGTAATGAATGCGTTTGACACACCCACGACCTGGTTGAGGCTGCTGCACTATCCGTCGATCGGCGCTCAGCGCGATAATTCTGTAGAGGATTTGGCTTCGGAAGGTGTTTATGGATCAGCACCACATACTGACTTTGGTTGTTTGACGTTACTAGCGCAGGATGAGGTCGGCGGTTTACAGGTGCAGGCACCGGCAAAAGAAGGCGAAGCCGGTGACTGGATTGATGTCCCGCGTATTCCGGGATCCTTTGTGGTTAATGTTGGTGATATGTTACACCGCTGGTCTAATGGGCTGCTGCGCTCAACACCGCATCGTGTGATTAATGTGTCTGGTAAGGCTCGTTATTCATGTCCTTTCTTTTTTGATCCCAGTGTTGCGACCAATATTGCCCCACTGGACTGTTGTATCGAAGACGGGCATGAGGCGCTGTTCTCATCGATCAACTTTGGTGAGTTTCTAAGGTCTGAGCTGGAGGCGGGGTATGATCACCACAAGGAAAAGAATTGAGTGGTTGATAGCGAAAAATGTGGTAGCCATGCGTCCAGGATCGGGTCGTAATTTGGCGCTTTATGAAGGTATCTGAAGGATGTGGCCGGTGGTACTATGGCGCGTCTCATTTGAGGTGTGAATACTCCGGAGCGCTGTGATAGATATTTCCAAAAGCACCGCAACGCCATTCTTGAAGGCTGTATTGATTGTTATTTTATCCATCTTTCTATTTGATGTGCAGGGTGCCTTAATCAAACATATGGGCGGACGCTATCCGGTAGAGCAGATATCATTCTATCGCAACCTGTTTGGAATTCTGCCTAATCTCTTGCTGTTATTTTTTTCCACCGAATGGCATCGGAACGGCCGATCACTGGGTGTCGGGTTGTGGCAGTTAGCGTTGGGCAGGGGGTTGCTGCTCGTACTTGCACAACTGACTTTTTATACCGCACTGGTGCATATGGAGCTCGCTACTGCGACCACACTTGCTTTTGCCGGACCTCTGTTCGTTACAACTCTCTCGATTCCCTTGCTAGGGCATAAAGTTGGATGGGTGCGCGGCTCCGCAGTCGTATTGGGTTTTATTGGTGTGGTGATGGTTATGCGGCCGGGTAGTGATGCATTTTCTCTGGTGGCACTCTTGCCGGTTGCTGCTGCATTTTTTTACGCGTTAACCAGTTTGTCCTCTCGTTATTTCGATAGTACTGTACCCACAGCGCTGATCAGTATTTACGGATCTATAGGTGCCATGACAGCAGCCCTTGCGCTGTTGATCTACAAGGGTGATCCGATACTGCTGGACAATCTGCGTGACTGGCTTTTCTTTATAGCGATGGGTGGTGTTGGTGGCACAGCAGTTTTTCTTTTGATCTCCGCTTACCGAATGGCGGACCCGAGTAGCCTGTCGCCATTTGAATATTTCGGTATCCCTTTTTCTTTCATGCTCGGTTGGGTGTTTTTTAATGAGACTCCCTTTGATTCTTTGTTCCCGGGGGTCGTGTTTATAGTCGGTGGCGGGCTGTTGGTTGTGTGGCGTGAGAGAGCGCTTGCCGGAAAAGGCAAGTCCAGGCAAACCCAATCTGATGCGGGAATAATCAGTGAAGATTGACCATACTTTAATGGTGCAGGGGACCACCTCTGATGCGGGTAAAAGCGTTCTTGTTGCAGGTTTATGTCGGTTATTGCATCGTCGTGGAGTTGAGGTTGCACCGTTTAAGCCGCAGAACATGGCACTTAATAGTGCTGTTACCGTAGATGGTGGAGAGATTGGCAGATCACAGGCTTTGCAGGCAATTGCCTGTAGCCTGGAGCCACACACGGACTTCAATCCGGTGCTGCTTAAGCCATCGAGTGATACTGGCGCACAGGTGATTATTCATGGAAGGGCCATTGATGCCATGGAAGCGCAGCAATTTCACGATTATAAAAAGGTAGCCATGGATGCTGTGCTGCAATCTCATGATCGTTTGAAAAATAAGTACAAAAAAATCATTGTTGAAGGTGCTGGAAGTCCGGCAGAAATCAACCTTCGCGAGAATGATATTGCCAACATGGGCTTTGCAGAATCTGCAGACTGTCCGGTGATAATTATTGCCGATATTGATCGTGGTGGTGTGTTCGCCCATCTTGTTGGTACGCTTGATCTATTGTCACCCAGTGAGCAGAAGCGGGTGGTGGGTTTTGTAATCAATCGCTTCCGGGGAGATATCGCGTTGTTGCAGTCAGGGCTTGACTGGCTGGAGGAACGTACTTCTAAACCGGTGATAGGTGTCTTGCCTTATCTTCCGGATTTTTATCTGGATGCAGAAGATGCTATTTGCACTCAGCAATTTACAGACGCAGACAGTGAACAGTTATCTGTGGTGGTACCTGTATTGCCGCGTATCAGTAATCACACAGACTTTGATGTATTGCGTCTGCATACAAACGTGGACTTGCAGTTTGTCTCTGCAGGGCAAGTTTGCCCGCCAACAGATCTAATCATTATTCCGGGTTCTAAGAATGTACGTGCAGATCTTCAGCATCTTATTGAGAATGGTTGGCAGGAGCAGATTCAGAAGCATCTCAGGTATGGAGGTAAGCTGCTGGGTATCTGTGGTGGTTATCAAATGATGGGCGCTGTGATTCATGATCCTGATGGCATTGAGGATACCCCCGGTAGTATTGACGGCTTTGGTTTTTTTGATCTTGAGACTGTTCTTGAGCCGGTTAAGCAACTACGCAACGTCAGTGGTGTGTTTATGCACAAGGCGTTCTCGGGTGCATCTTTGGATGGCTATGAAATTCACTGTGGCCGAACCGCGCCGGTTGGTGGTGCTGTTTATGATGCGTTGTTGCAATGCAGCATTGATGGTGAGTCTTACACAGATGGTGTAGTAAGCGACGATGGCCAGATCATTGGTACTTATCTGCATGGTTTGTTCGATAAGCCAGATTCAGCCAATGTATTATTGCGTTGGGCAGGTTTGACAGACGATTACAGAGTTGAGCTTAGCGAGATAAGAGAGCAGCAGTTAAATCGTTTGGCGGACATGCTTGAGGCTCATCTATCACATGCATTTATCGATGATCTGCTCGACAGCCATTCTCCACGCGGAGAATAAGAATTTGTTTGCTTTTGAAGAGATGGTTTAATTTGGCGCTTGCTTGTCTGAGCGGAATGCACTTTCCAGCGCCTGGACGAAGCTACTTCCAACGTGGAGCGCGTCACCACTTTGCAAGGCCTCGTTATAGCCACGGGTTAAATTGAACTTGCTAATGTCCTTTGAGAAAAGCTTTTCGCTCTCGAAGGTAGTTTTCATCAGAGATAAGACCATATTGATGACATGGCCGGTGTTTTTTATTCGATTTCAACAACCGTTACGTTATCAAAGTTCTCCAATATGTCGCATCCCCTCGTAGTAATTGAAGTTCCGTCTGCGTTTAATGATACCTGATCAGGGCCGGATGTTATGTAATCGCACTCTGAACTAGTGTACAACGCAAATCCACAGCTGTCGTAGTGAAATCTTTTTTTCAATAGTAAGGGTCTTGAGCCACCGTTGTTGATAGCGCTAATGAAGACTTGGTTAATATCGTTTTCATATTGAACCGTGAGATCAACAATATCCATTTCTGTTAAAGTTACCCATATTCCCGTATCACCGTGTGAAATTACTTGAACGTTCTGATGAGGAGAATGAAGTGTTGAGTAAGCTGTTAGGTTGTTTATAGAAAATCCACTTTCAAGGTCATAAACTCTACCAGCGACACCGAACTCTACGATCTCACCTACTTGAACGCAGAATTCCCTATCAGAATCGATAGGGCTTGTGAAATCCGAGTCTCCACTTAGGTCAATGGGAAAGTCTGTAAGATCAATTGAGCCATGGGAAGAGGTAGCCATACTTGAACTGTGGGAAGAGGTAGCGGTGCTTGAACTGTAAGAAGAAGCAGTGCCAGTTGAAGAAGCAGTAGCAGCTGAACTAACTGAAGAAGCAGTTGAACTGTGCGTTGATACAGTGGTTATTGATTCATTGTTGCCGGCAGTATCCTCTTCGAAAACTATTGCACTCTCATGAGAAGTATTACTAACTATAATTGGTAATGTGGACTCTGATATAAAACCTGATGCGTTTGATATCTCAACTGTAGAGTCGATAAGAGTCGATTTAACCGGTTCATCACTTGCTGGCTGTGCTACTCCTGCTGGTTGGGTTGCTATATCTACTCCATATATGGCAGCGTCCAACGCAGCGATGGAGTCGGCAGAGCTCGTAACGGAGTCGGAGCTGTTTGCCTGTGGAGAAAGCTCACTGTTGTCTCCGCTATCTACGGACGCGTCGCACGCCACTAATGGCAGTGTCAATAGAACCATGCCAATCGTTGTGCTGGGTTTATTCGCCATGAAGTATCTCCTTGTTTTTTACGTATACGCAGCGAGTTTTGCAGATGCCTTCTTTACCTGCTTATACGCTGGGTATGTTTCCTTTTTGATGACGTTGATCTTCAATCCGTGTTAAGACTGCAGTGTTCAGTGAGTAAAAATTCTATCAATTTCTAATTTTACTTGTAACTAGTCATTGGTCTAGTGATCTAAATCGTGATTAGTCAGTAAGTACTATTTCTGTCGTCATGCATCTATAAAATTTAGGTGCCGCAGCAACGGATGGGCGATTTGTCTTAGATCTTTTATCTAGACAATAAGTTGAAATAAATGTGTTAATTCGTTTGGGTAATTGATCCAATGTGGATATGAACAAATAATACTAGCTTTCCGAGGGGGAATGTTCGGAAGGCGTAGGAACTTGATCACTGAAGTGGAAAACAACAGGGAGGAGCGAAAATGGATGCGGAAAGGAATGGATTCGCTGAGCAAATTGAATATACGATAAATACGATACCTCAGGACAACGATGTAACATCAGAGATTATAATCGTTGATGAAAGATGTTGTATCAGAGAGGCAATAGCCTCGTCTATTCGTGGCGACGGACAAAGAAAAATAATTACTACTGAAAGCACCGCGGATTTTACTGCAACAGCTTTCTGCGGAAATAACTCAGCCAGGCAATTGATACTGTTATGCGATGGTCAATTGAGCTCAGAATCGCTTGATGGCGAAATATCACGTCTGAGAAAATATAACCCTGTTGCGAATTTGGCGTTACTCACAGATCAGCAACCAGGAGAAATGGTTGATTTTTTACAGAGCAACTACTCAGTCAGCATAATACCGAGCCATTACAGTACCGCGCAATTGCTGGCCTGTATTCAAGTTATTGAATCTGGGATTGATTATTTACCAGCAGAATTTATTCAGATTTCTGGTTGTCAGATTTCTGAGAACTCACGGGAAAATTCTAATGAGTTAAGCACCGTGCTTACGCCCCGTCAAAGAGAGGTCATGGAGTATATTGTCAAGGGGAGGTCAAATAAATACATTGCTGCGGAGTTATCTGTTAGCGAGAGTACTATAAAAGTACATGTACATGATGCTATGAGAAGGCTGGGAGCAACCAGTAGAACACATGCCTCATATTTACTTAAATTTTGTGGGGACATTTCCCCTAATCCCTCGCTGTAGTGAAGGTCTTAGAGAATATGAATTGAAATATCTGTCTCAACGATAAAAGAAAAATAACATCTCTGCTAAGACTGTATTCAAAAACAACAGAAGTTAAACATTAGTTACATAAAGGAACTATTCTCATGGAAAGAAAAAAAGCTATTGGCTATGTTGCAGCGTCTCTTTTTGCCTTATTGGGAGGTGCCGCAGTAGCCGAAAACTCTCGAATCAAGCTAACGGACGGTCAGTTAGATGCAATCAGTGCTGGAACTGTGGAGCTGACAATTACAGCAAACACATTTGCTGCAGGATCTGATGGAGTAGTTGCTCTTGCGTATACGAATTCAGATATACGGTCGAACCGGAGGGGTCGTACCATCGCGCGAGGAAGTGCGTTGTCTACTGCAATTGGTGAAATAGTCTCCACAGAAACAGGCTACATCCTCAATACGGATGAGAACATAATTTCACTTCGTGCTATGCAGAGGATCCGAAACTCAGAATCCGGGACTCTTGTAATAAAGACGCGAATACTCAGAAATGGCCGAGTTACAGTTACAACAATATTCCGGCCTGCAAGAAACGGTAACAGGAATAGGAATGGCCGACCTATTGTAGAAACTAATACGTTAAGAGTTCGCGCCGTAACAAGAAGGTAGGTTATTTAGTCTTTGCAGCTTATGTTGGCAATAAAAAGCCTTACCTCGCTAAGTTACTTTATCGAGGTAAGGAATATTGAATGATCACTTAATATTTCATGTAATGGTTGGCGTACTAGTTGACGTTACTAGTTGATTAGGCCCGCAACGCCGATGCTAATTGATAGTCCATGTTGACTGAAGTTAATGGCATGTCCAACTCCACTAACGTTGCTGGATGAAGAACCACAACAAGCTACGGATACTGCACCTCCCCCCAGGTCGCCGAATTGGGAGTTGGCTCCGAAAGCTCTAGACGCTGAGAATGATCGATATTGTCCGGTGGATCTAGCGGAGGTAGAGATGTTATTCACTCTTGCAAATGAAGATGCGAACGTGCCTGAAGCACTTACACTATCCATCTGCCCGTTTGTAAGTAATAACTTCGATGCCGAAGCTCCGAATGAAGCAGAAGATAGAAGTGCAACCAGTATAATCTTGATAGCCACGATATTATTTCCTTATAAGTGTTAATGGATAAAAGACTATATCTTTAGTTAGCTCATGTAAGTATTGATAAATAGTTGTCATAAATTGGGGCTTTAGTAGATTGAAAATATTACTACCAATTTCTTATTGTGAATTATAGCTGGCATGCGGATAGTAGACGGCGTTCGAAGCCTACTTTGAACAGAACGGCGTGGAAATGATTACGCACCACGTTATATTTTAGATGATAAGGAGATTTCCCATGAAAGTTATCAACACTATAGTACTCAGCGCACTAGTAGCACTTGGAAGTGCAACTGCTCAAGCTGACACATCTTCAGCTCCAGTACTTCTCAGCAACGCTCAGCTTGATGTAGTCGACGCTGGTAGCCGTTACAGATACTCCCGCCATTACCGTCCGACTAGCGCATCAGCCTCTGCAGGTGGAGAAGTTCGCGTTCGTGGCGTTGTTTACGCGAACGGTGGTGCTGACTCGTCAGCTTCTGGTGGTAGAACATCGACGGCTGGTGCTGAAGGTGGTGCTGCTGCCTTAGGAGTTCGGTTCAACAGCGGTGGCAAGAGGGGCGGTAGCATTTGGGCTGGAGCTGGTATTGCGGGTGGTGCTTCATATTCATGTAGTGGTCGTTGCAACTAGTTAAATTGCACGACTATTAAAAGTGATTTGTAATATCTGAAGCAGTAAATGGCAGAGGTCAGGCTATCGTTTGACCTCTGTTTTGTAGTTTTTGAAAAGTAATAGAAATAATATCTTGTAATAGTCTTTCGGATAGAAAGCCCACTGTGTAGTGAGATCTGACTCAAATGCATCGATGTAAAAATGAACGGGAAATTGTTATTTAGAATCGAGTTAGCAGGTTATTCGAATACACTGTAAAATTCTTCGAAGCACAGTCTGAATCTCATCTTGAGAACTGGGTGTCGGATGTAATTGTTTCAGCCTGCTTAAGAATCTCTCTGCATTTAGAAATTCTCGAACCGGGCTGCCTCAACCAGTGAAACGAGATTATATCCTACAAATAAACTGTGGTTCATAGATGGCGTTTTTCCGAATGGCAAGCAGCCTGTCAGCTACATTTGCAGGTAAGCTATAAATTGAACTGCTTTGCCAGTGAGAATGTGAGCCGGAAGTCTCTGGCATTTTCGACCAGGCCCATGCCAAGCCGAGCGTTGAGAAAGAGTTCGTTACCCAGAACCGATGATACACCGGCAGAGAAACTGGCAACTGTGGTGTGGTTTTCTGAATTTGGCTGATTGTCTATCTCAGCTGGTCTTAGTAGTGTTTGAGTGAAAAAAAACTGTAGCGAAGTGTATGGACTTGCTGCCAACAGCGTGCCAATTGAAAGCTGGGTAACATCCCCAGGTGTGATTTCATTGTCTGGATTAACGGAAACTGTATGAGAAACTCCACCGGTAAAAACCAGTGGATCTTGTCTTTTTGTTGCCGATAGGCCCAGTGTGTATTCTTCTGAGCCAGTACCAAATACGTCAGAGCCAGTGTTTCCAGTATAGGTTGCGTCCAATAATATATCCGGGCGGAATCCCTTTTCGATCGCCAGTGTTTTAGTAAGAGTTAGTGAAAAGTCACCGACGCCACTTTCAGAAGTGTCCTGGGTATCTATCGAGTTGCCGTTTAGATCTACGTCGAACCTTTGATTCAGATTGGTGAAGGGTAAAGAAAGATTTATTTGTGTGTCGAGCGGTAGTCCGAACTTTATATCGAGCGTTTGTGTGAGACTCTCTATCTCATTTTGTAGTTGACCGGCTTGCTGCGATACCGTTCCTGTATCAGTTCCCTCTACGTCCACTAACACAGGTTCGAGTTCAGTATCGAGGCTGTAGTCAAATGAGTAGGTTATTTCAGCCCGCCCAGGCTTTAGTAATAGTGCATTAAGTTGAACAAGTGATCGTTCCAGGGCTCTAACCGCCGAATCTTCGTCAACTTCAAAGAGTCCGGGTGTAGCATTAGCCTGTGTATCGGTTTCTGCTTGCGCTGCTTCGGACTTTTGATTTAATTCTGTAGATGCATTATCGCTATCTGGAGGGGAGGAGGGAGCAGTATTCCCGGATTCATCAGATTGTGATGTGGACTGTTGATCTAACCGATTGTTGCCACTGTGAGCTGCCGGAGCAGTGTCGAGAGTCCGATTTGTGTCGGCGTTGTTGTTAGTGTCTAACTGTGTGTCAGGCTCCTTTGGTGCATCTTTTAGTTCTGATCTATTGCGCTCTGGCTTTTCAAGTTCCGGCATATCACTGACGTTATCGGTGTTTTCCGATATCTGCTGTGCATTGGGTTTGTTTTCTTTGTCATTTGCGTCATCGTTCTGATCTGCAGGCTTACTCACGACTAGTTGAACTTGAGGTGTTATTAGTTCACCCGGAATTAACAAAATATCGCCAATCTCAAGTGTTTTGTCGACCGCCTGGTTATTGAAATCAGCTACCTGCTTCCAGACTGCGGGATTTTTACTATCTAACTCCCTGTCGATAATAGAGGATAGCGAATCTCCCTTCTGAACCACGACTTTGAGTGGTTCTGTTGTTTTTGCAATAGAGCCGTTATACGGACTGACAAGGGCGAGCAGGGTTGATAAGGTCACGAGCTTTGAATACTTACAACGCTTTTTTGCCGATCTGATTTCTGAATAATCCTTCATTGCATACTTCCTCCATGTTTACTGCATAATTTCGCAGGTCAGTTTGGGTCAGTTTCCTGAGCCATTGCGAATTATTGAATCATCACGAAATCCATAGAAGTTGGAGTGAGTTTGTGTAAACCCCGTTTTGTTTCCGGATTGTTTGACTCAACGATAAAACCGACTCTACCGAGACGATCAATTTCGAACCATGCTTCAAGAAATTCGGATTTCGTCATGATTCTGTTTCCCCAGGCCGGGTCCGCGAGGAGGATTCGATTTTTTGCGATGCCTCTAAATATAACGAAATGGTTGTATCCTTCTATATCCACCGGTACCAGCACCGGTGCCATTTCAAGCAGATTTTCGAAATTCAACCCGCCAAACCCATTGCCCGTTAGACCTTTACTTTCGGTATATTGTTTTAAATCCAGTAGTGAAAAACCTTCCCTTCTTTTCAACAAGTCTGGATCTTCAATATACTCTTGTCGATTGACCATGGCGAGAGCCACTTCTTTTTCGCTAACATCCAGACCATGCTGGTAACGAAGTAAGGTTGTTAGGGCTGCTGCACCACAGCTTAAGTCCCATTCCTGCATCACAACGTTATTCTGACGTAATTCAAGGAGAGAGGTTACTGGTGGATGGCGACTGTTGGCAACTGCGTTACTGCAGAGTGATAGCCAGAATAGTGGCCAGAGTAGAGTTGTAAAATACTTAGAAAATGTTCTCATGGTTTTTCCCTAAAATTAGACATTTATACTAGGAAAATAGTATTAGTTGCTTAAGCTAATGTCTTTCATGCAATTGCATGATGATGCTCTAAGGACGAAGAGTTCTATTATTATCGTCTTCGATCAGTCTATAGATGAGTCTACTTGATAGCTGTGGGAGAAACTACAGGACAATAGTTTAATCTACTGAGATTCCTATGCTTTAAAGCTTTAAAGCCAGTTGTTCCGATTTGCTTTACTTGTTATCTAAGCTTTGGAAACTATTTGCATTGCAGGGCTTGCTCGAGACTATCTGTTCCATTGAACTCACCAATATCCTTTGATAAAAGCTGCTCGCCCTCAAGTGTAGTTTCCAGAATGCGTGTCCAATAAGCGTCGGCTGTGACCATCGTAGTTTTTCCATCGCAGGCTTTAATACCCCCGGAGATAAAAGCTTCACCAATACGATGATTACTGTAGCCCGCTTTACTGGCAACCTGTTGCAGCTCTTCATCTGTGTATGACCAGACCCTGAGCGTTTTGGCCAGATGTGGTCTGTCCACAAATGCGATGTCCATATCTCCGTCATTATTAAAATCCGCAATGCCAACCGGTGCGAGCCATCTGTTTGAAGTTCCAATATAGGGGGTGGTAGTTAGCAGGTTTAACTTTCCCTCTGCCAGTTTGTAAATCGCGACTTGTGCTCCATAGTTTTGATGACTGCGGATGGTGATAACTTCCGGATCTGAATCCTGGTCTATGTCGGCTAGTCTGGGTGCCAGATCTTCAAATACATGTTCCTGATCCAGGATGACTGAATGGGTACAGCCTTTTTTATCTCGCACCATAAGTGTTGAGGGCTCAATAGCATCACCAAGTACACCATGAGCGTAGCGCTCTGTGGCGTCGTCGTACCATGCACTTTGCGTGTGTTGATAAATTTCAGTAGTGACCAGTGATTCAGGAAAATCGGAATTTTCCGCATCATCTGACTTACAGTCCGCTAGTGTTGGCTGTACCGAGAGGCCGAAGCTGAGTAGCACGAAAGAGAGGGATATGGATTTTTTCATCTTAATTATCTGTAGTTAGTTCTACTTACGTTCAAGCGCTACGAACGCCTGAAACATCCAGTTGCGTATTGCCAGTACCATGGTGGTGCCTTGTCTTTGTTCAAGCTGCAGTGATTTTTCTTCACGTACTGTGTCATCAAATATCTGACCTAACGCATGCATTCTTTCAAGAATCTGCTGCCGTGCCACTACTGAAATATCGCCAAGCTTGACCAGCCGCAGACATGCGTCGTTTTTAAAGCTTGAGTTAAAAAAAGGCCCCTGAACTTCCTTGTTAAAGTAATTTTCAATCGGACCATTGGGTTGCCAGTCGAAGTTACTGGATATAAGCGGTTTAACCCGGTTGCCCGGTAGTAATTCAATTAGCTTCATTCGATCAAGGCGCGCCAGGTAACGAATCCCCTCCGGTTCTGTTAAATCGTATCGTTCTAGAATTTCGGTGAAGGTCCAGTTGTTAACTATGCAATAGGCAACCAATAAGAGTTTGGTATCTCCGACAAGTTCAGCTTCCTGATCAATAGTCAGCGATTGCAGTTGTCGGCTTGAGTCATCTGCCATCTGTGCCAGTGCGCTGATATCCAGGCCCAGAATCTCACAAATGGCGTCCAGCCGGTTGAGGGTCATGTTGCCGCTAGCAAACATCTGTTTGATCGTGCTTTCGGATAGCTCAAGCTCCTGCGCCAGGGCTCGGTAGGTGAGGCCGCGCAGCTTGAGCTGGCTTTTCAGCTCATCGATGAGTCTGGTGGATTGCTTCATGAGTACAGTATTTTAGAACTCATTAGGCAGAATTACTAGACTATTTCCAAAAAGGTAGTGAAATAATGACTTTTTGCCGATACTCGCCCCACTTCAACCAAGAGGGGAAATGTTTTGAAACTATTTACCAAAATCGCGAGCACTATGGCGTTGGGGCTTTGCTGTCTGATTTCACCTGCGTTTGGCGCAGGACTGCTGGTGCCAGCTAATTCCGCGGATCAGAGTGGTCTGCAAATCAAGTCGCATGATGTCTCTGTGGCAATCGAAGATAGCTATGCAATCACCGAGGTGAACCAGGTATTTCATAATCCTGAAGCAGCTGATCTGGAGGCTGTCTATCGTTTTCCGGTGCCGGATAAAGGTGCTGTGTCTGAGTTCACCGTCTGGATCGACGGTCAGCCTGTGATCGGGGAAGTGCTCGAGAAGGAACAGGCGCGCACTATTTATCAGGAAGAAAAAGCAGCAGGTCGGGAAGCAGGTCTGGCCGAGAAGAACAAACACTATAACTTTGAGATAAAGGTAACGCCGGTTCGTGCTGGGCAGGACACCCGGATACGGCTGATTTACATGCAACCAGTTGACTTAGACACCGGTATTGGTCGTTACGTTTATCCACTTGAAAATGGCGGAACTGATGATGCTGCCAACGCGTTTTGGTTAGAGAAAACAACTGTGCAGGAACGATTTTCTTTTGACTTAAAGCTAAGGTCTGCAAACTCAGTGAGTGGCATACGTCTTCCGGCACATCCGAATGCATCGATAAGTAATTCGGATGATCAAAACTGGCAGGCATCATTAAGTAATATTGTTGCAGGTAGTCAACAAACCGCAGAGAACGAATCAGGATTAGCGCAAACAGCAGCCATTCAATCAACTAACGCAGGGTCACTCGATACAGATATTGTTGTGTACTGGCGTCTGGCACCTGATACCCCGGCGTCTGTTGATCTGGTCACATACAAGCAAGCGGATAAGGACACCGGTACTTTTATGCTGACTCTGTCACCTAGCAATGATCTAGCAGCTATCACTGAGGGTCGGGACTGGATGTTTGTTTTGGATATGTCAGGTTCTATGCAAGGTAAATATGCAACGCTGGTTGACGGCGTGCAGCGCGCGCTGGGTCAGCTGAGTCCGCAGGATCGATTCAGAATTTTCCGCTTTAGCGACCGCTCTGAAGAACTGACCAGGGATTGGGTAATTGCAAATCAAGCAGAGGTTGTTCATTGGAGTGATCGACTAGCAGCGACGCAAACCAATGGAGGCACTAACTTGTATGCCGGTCTGACTAAGGGCCTGCGGGCAATAGATGCTGATAGAACCAGTGTTATTGTGCTTGTGACTGATGGTGAGGCCAACGTCGGGGTAACAGAGAAAAAGAAGTTTCTTGAATTGATGGAAAAAAGAGATGTCAGGCTGTTTACTGCAGTGATGGGTAATGGGGCAAACCATCCACTATTGCAGGCGATGGCGGAAGTATCTAACGGCTTCGCTGTTAGCGTGTCAAATAGTGACGATATTGTTGGAAAGTTGCTTGAATTTACCAGTAAGGTAACTCATGAGGCCATGCACGACATTGACTTGAAAATTAGTGGTGTTAAAACCAGAGACCTGACGCCTAAGGTAACTAAAACGCTATACCGTGGTGAGCAGCTGACCGTATTTGGTCATTATAAAGGCAGTGGTGAGGCGCAGGTGATACTCAGTGCCAAAGTATCCGGTGAACGCAAAGTGTATAAAACTCGGTTTGATTTTCCAGTGCAGAGTGATCGCAACCCGGAGATTGAAAGACTTTGGGCTTATGCAAGTATTCGCGATATGCAGGATATGATTGATTATCTAGGCGACGATAGTGAGTATCGCAGTGCGATTGTCGATACTGCCGTTGAATATGGTTTGGTAACTGATCATACCTCGATGATTGTTATTCGTGATGAGCAATTTACTGAACGCAACATCGAGCGAAAGAATCGGGATCGTCGCAACAGAGAGGTTAACGCAGCACAGCAACGTCAATCACAACCTGTTCAAAATACCAGAGTAGATCAATCTACACCGGCATTTGGCGGATCGAGAGCGAGCCATAGCAACGGTAGTGGCGGTGCTGGTGGTGGTTCGGTTGGGATACTAATGCTTCTGTTGTTGCCTTTGATGGTAGTGCGAAGACTGAAGCGTTAATGTCTGCATAGTGGTTGAGTAAGGCTCCGCAGTTGCGGAGCCTTACTTGTTGCAACCAGTTATTTTTCTACTCCTGCCATCAGAAATTTCTCTTTGATGGCAATGTTGTGTTCAACAGCTCGAATATCATCAGTATTGAGGAGGCCGTTTGGTGCCTTTTTTAGATTGAAATGATCAAATTTATCTGTACCGGCTACCAGGGTTGCATCAGTCTTTTCATTGATGGTTTGTTGCATATCCGGTGTGATGTAGCGAATCGCTAATCCGATTCTACGATCGTCGGTTTGATTATAGTGAGAGCTGTGAAAAAGCCTGCCGTGGTGCAGTGACATCTCACCCGGTTGCAAAACAACATTGACGGCATCTTGTTCATTGACTTCCACGGCGAGTTCCTGACCTCGTGATAAAAGGTTGTTGTCTGCGAATGTATCGCGATGCTCAACAATATTGCCCATATGACTGCCGGGAACAAACTTCATACATCCGCTTTGTTCTGTAGCGGGAGATAATGCAATCCATGCAGTGACTTCATGGCTGTCTGTCAGACCCCAGTAGGTAAGATCCTGATGCCAGCTGACAAAGTCGGTGGTCTGTGGTTCTTTGATAAAGAAGCTTGAATTCCAGACCAGTAAGTCAGGCCCGAGTATCTCTTTTACCGGATTCAACACGGCATCCAAGCGGGTTATTTCGTCAACGAAAGGTATGAGTGAGTTTGAATGACCGATAGCGAGCTTAACTAAGCCCTCGTCATGCTCAGTTTCAATTTTCTCAAGAGCGGCTCGGTACTTTTTGGCTTGATGACCGTTAAACAAACGAAAAGGGAATGCATATCCCTTTTCGCTATATTCATCGGTCCAGCTGGTCATTGTCTACAACAATATTGTGACAATAGAAGGCCAGATAAGCAGTACGCTTAGCGCTAACAACTGAATCCCGATAAACGGCAGGAAGCCACGGAAAATATCGGTTAATGATATATGCGCCGGTGCAACGGACTTAAGATAGAACGCGGCGGGTCCGAACGGTGGTGAGAGGAAACTCACCTGCATATTCATACAGAACAGTACACCAAACCAGATTGCTACCTGTCGTGGTTCGAGCTGGCCGATAAAGCCGATTTCTTCAATAGGCAATCGTTGCACGATAGGCAGGAACACCGGAATGATTAATAACACAATACCCACCCAGTCCATGAACGCACCCATGAACAACAGGATGAGCATCATGATGAGGATTACCATCATCGTTGGCATTTCCGCCCCCACAATCAAACCGGCTATATAAGTTGGTCCGCCTGCCAATGTGTAGGCACCGGCAAGAGCTGCCGCCCCAACCGTGACCCAGATAATGGTACCGGTAGATCGTAACGTGCGCATCAGACTTACCCAGACCAGATCCACTGAAGCCTCACCACGTAACGCTGCGATCATAAAAACAGCCAGTGCACCCATACCAGCTGCCTCGGTAATTCCGGTGATGCCGCCGTAGATGGAGCCGAGTACGATAAATATAACCGAGAAGGGTGGTACCAGGCCCTTGCCGTGATGCCAGCCCAGCTTGGTGTACTTCCAGCCGAAAACAACAAACATTAGCAATAAACACACAACCAGAACGCCACCGATATAAGGCAGATGGTGGGCCATGCCAAGTGCTGGTGCTTCGAAGTCAGGAGTACCTGTGTCGACGTTGCGACCGGTAACGGTTAAAAATGCAAGCCTCGCCAGCAGAATGGTCGCACAGCCCGCTATGAGAATGGATAGAAAAGCCAGAAACGCGCGTAGCTTTTCGTTGCCCGGGAGATCATCTTCACGTGGCTCTGGTAGCGGTGCCTGTGATGGATCGAGGCGGGTGCGTATAAGGATGTAGATAATAATAAAACTTGCTAGCATGAAGCCTGGAATAAACGCTCCAGTGAATAGGGCTTTAATAGAGGTCTCTGTTATCAGGCCAAAGATAATTAGTACAATGGACGGGGGGATCATCGTACCCAGTGAGCCTGACGCACAGATGGTGCCTATGGCGAGATTCTGGTTGTAGCCCAGTCGCAGCATCTGGGGCAGGGCGATTAGCCCGAGAAGTACGACCTCACCGCCGATAATGCCTGACATGGCTGCCATTAGAACGGCCATTAACGAAGTCACGACTGCAATACCACCACGCATGCGGCTCATCCAGAAGTTGAGACTGTCGTACATTTGTTTGGCAACACCGGAGCGTTCAAGTAGTGCTGCCATGAAGATGAACAACGGTACCGAAAGCAATACATACTCTGTCATTAAGTCATAGACTTTTTGCGTCAGAATATACAATGGCCCGGTGCCCGGCCTGCCAGTGAGCATACCCTCCCCGAAACTCATCGGATCCGTGAACAACGTTGGTTCAAACTTCATTATCATGACGAGTGCTGCCAATACTGCAGAGGCAAAGCCGAGTGGCATGCCGATGGCGAGCATTAATACAAGTCCGAGAATCAGGACAATGGAAATAGTGCCGACGTCCATTACTGTGCCCCCACGCTTTTCTTGATGGCTTCCAGTTCTTCCTGATCGACCACGTCTTTTTCAGCGATCTCAGAAGGATCTTTATTCCAGTCTGCAAACAGATTGAGCAGTGCCTGTATGCTGATCAGGCAAATAACAATAAGGATTAGTGGTTGTATGGTTGCCGGTATCGGTGGGTCAAACGCGGTGCCGAATGTTTGCCACTTGTAGAACTTGTTTATAAAGACTTGTTTGTAACTTCCAAACACCAGGCAGATCGCAAAGAACCACAGCAGAGCTACCCAAATGATATCGCAGATATGCTGCAACCAGCGTGGCATGATGTCATAGATGATAAAGATCCGGATATGACTGCGTTGCTGCATGGCATAGATTCCAGATAGCATGAATACAAATCCACCTATCCAAAGCGTGAGTTCGTTTGCCCACAGTGTTGGTTTTTCAATTGCATATCGTAGAAAAACTTCATACAGCATCACACCGGTCATGGAGATGATGAGTATCATTACGATGCGCCCGATGAACATGGCGATTTTATCTATGCGACTGAAATGCGGGAATTCCATTTGGGCTGGCACAATCGTTTTTACGCCCGCGTAAAAAATAAAGGGCAGGAGTAGCAATGCAGCCCAATCGATAATGTCTGCAACACCGAACAAGCCGGGAAGGTTCGGGGTGACGTCCTTGCGTTTATGCATCTCCGTCATTTGCACGGTTAAACTGGTGGTGTCGTCGTGTGGCCACAGGTCAAGAATGTATGCCGGGGTATGCCAAATGGCCCAGCCAGCGCAAAACACGAACATAAAGGGGATTATCCACTCCTTTATGTTGCCAGGTTTTTGTTCTTTCATTGTTTCCCCACATAACCGCGCTACATGTGCGCCCGGTTATAAAGAAGTTTGCCCATGCACCTGGTCCGGTAGAAGCTCTATAAAAAGAAAATTTCAACCGTAATGGTTATTGCGAGCGGTGAACGGTTCAAGCTTGAGTTGTTCTTAACCCGTGGTGCAGGATGATGGCGTAAGAGAAATTGACTGTAATTGTTATTACAGCGTTATTGTTGAGGCAGACCCGCACAGGGTCTGCCTCGATAGTGCGCCTCTAATAATACAATCGTATTATTCGATTGCGCCGATTTCTTTTAAGAAATCCAGGTGAGCACCAAGCAGCTCTTTAGCTTCTGGTGTAGTTGCATACTCTTCCCAGGTTTCAGCAACAGCTGCGCGGTACTTACCCATATCTTCGTCAGACCAGGTGTTGAGTGTCACACCTCCAGCGCGAAGTTCAGCGGCAGCTTTCTGCATTTCAATGCCTTGCTTGGTTGTAGTTTTCAAGCCCAGTGCCTGCATGGCTACTTTCATGATTCTCTTGTGTGCTTCTGGCATCTCATCCCAGATATCTTTGCGACAGGCGAGATGGTCAGCAGGCATAGAATGAAAGCCTGGGTAGTTGGTGTTTTTACCAATGTCATACAGACCAAGGCCAACGTTGTTAGCAATGGTAGAAGCATCTGCGCCGTCGATAATTCCAGTTTCTAGTGCCGTGAAGATCTCGTTGAAATCCATCACGATAGGAGATGCGCCGAGTTTTTCAAAGATATTGGTAATTACACCTGGAGGTGCACGGAATTTCCAGCCTTTAAGATCATCGATACCTGTGAATGATTTGGTAGAAACCAGAGACTCAGGACCCGGGATCCACCAGCCGACGAATTCCATGTCCTGTGGGTTGTAAAGCTTGTTCAGCGCTTCATAACCACCGCCGTGCAGCAACCATGAGTACTGAGTGTACGGGTCAGCGTAGCCGCCATTCAGATCACCAGTGAACTGGAAAGCCGGGTTCTTACCAACCTGGTAGGCACCACCAGTCATGTCGCAATCAAGGATACCGGTAGCAGCAGCATCGAAAGTTTCTGCGGCTTTTACAACGGCACCGGCGTAGAACATTTCGATTTCAATGTCACCACCAGACATTGTAGTAACATCGTCAATAAACTCAGCTGCAAGCTCACCAGAGAGTGTTTCTGTAGCAAAGTGAGTTTGAATACGAAGCTTGGTTTTATCTTGTGCCTGAGCGGTTCCCATTGTCAGTGCAAGTGCGATTGCACCAGCCGTCAACGAGATAGTGGTTTTCTTTAACATTTAATTTCTCCAGTGGTGCTCGCAATATCTGTGAGCGGATAGTCAGGCCCTAGCGATGAGCGATAAGCCGGTAACAGATCGTCCTCTAATAGCCTACGAGGCATTTGAATTCGTACGTGTTCGATCTCCCTCTAATGGAACCACAATAGGTGAAAAATGACAACCGATTGGCGACGCTGATGACAGCGTACGCGCGACATGGCACCTGTTTCAGGACCAGGATTCTCTGAGTTCTTTCAACACCATGCCCGAATTGGCATGGGTTATTGATCAACCTGTCAACGATAGTATTGCTACGCTGCTGCGGCTATGTGGGGGGCTTCGCAGGGCAACCTATACCGGGGTTCCAGCTAGAACCACGCCGGCCTGATGATTTGCGGCTGGAGTTGTTGAAACCGTCTGTATCGACAAGCCGAAGAATGGGTCCGGTAACTAGCGGGCGCTGTTTGATGATTGTGGCAAAAGCATGAAGCAATCTCCGGACTTGCCGACTTTGGAGTCTTCTGCCGACCGCCCAGTTTCCTGCTACGGACCAAATTTCGTCCTACCGCCCAATTTCCTGCTACCGAAATTAGTGTGTGGTTAGATTCTGGCCATGGAAATCCGGCGCTGGAAATCGGCTCGGCAGAGGTGTTTGGTTATAGAGTCCTCGATCAACACTACTCGGCCTGTGAGGGACAATTCTCTAATCAAAAGATGAATCGTAATAAGGCGCAATTTGTCGATGAGTAAGCCTCTTGTTGTGAGGTTTATGTTTGCTTAATCACACTTTAATTTCTACAAGTTAAGGGCAGCGAAATCCGGTCGCTGAATATCCGTGCGGCCAGCCTTTTTTTGGCCAGACTATGCATCGGACGACTTTGTGCCTATTTGTCGATGTTTGTGTTTTTCTGCATACGGAAATACTTGATTAGTATGATTCACAACCCGTCACCCGAATTTTCATTGTTCCACGAGGCATTACTGAACTCATCGGATGGGCATTGCCTGTTCGATGCTGATAGCAAGCTACTCTCCTGGTCTGACTCATTTGGTGATTATTATCCGCGGATAAAAGATCGTATAAAACCTGGCTATTCCTACCAGCAGTTTGTCCGTGATTTAATGGAAAACCAGGTGCTTAGAAACCTGAAGCCGGTCGAGGATATTGATGATTGGGCGGTAGAACAGGCTGCGATGCTTGGTGAGAAGCACGAGTTCGTTCATCATTTGCAAGACGGCCGCCACATGCGAATCAAACATTCCAGATTGGCTAACGGCTATTATTTTTTCGCAGCTACGGATATCACACTATCAGTGGTCCAGCAAGATGCCCTCGAAGATGGTAAGCAAAGATTCGAAAGGTTTGCACAACTGGCGGCGGACTGGTTTTGGGAGCTCGATGCTGAGCTTAAGTATGTTTATTTTTCTGGTCATACGCTACCACTTTGCGGTACCCCGCGTCATGAGTTAATCGGAATATCCCGCATCACACACTTACAAGCTAGTGTTGAGAAAAACGCTCAGTTGCGTGACCACAATGAAGCATTGTTAGCACGCCAGGAGTTTGAAGTGGTGTTGAGTTTGGCTGATGGTGCAGAATCGCTTACCCATGTTCATACGATCGCCGCTCCTGTGTTTGATAAACAGGGTGTTTTTACCGGGTATCTTGGCTGCGGTAAAAATGTCACCACAGAGTATGGCTTAAAGCAACAATTGGAGTTTCAGGCGGCTCATGATGAGCTGACCGGGTTAATTAATCGTCGCGCATTTGCTAACTATCTTAGTGTTAGTTTGGATACGCGTACTGCTAGGGAAGCGCAGGACCAGGATTGCAATGATTTACATCGGACACTTATCTATATAGATCTTGATCAATTTAAAATGGTCAACGATAACGCTGGCCATCAAGCCGGGGATCAACTGTTGGTAGATATAACCCGAATCTTCGGGCGAGCGTATAATAGCTCTGATGATGTTATTTCACGCTTGGGTGGTGATGAATTCGCGGTTCTAAGCGCATGTGATGAGGAAGAAGCGAAGCTTAGGACAGAAGAATTTATTAAGTTGGTAGGTGAGTATCGTCTCAGTTGGGATGAAAGAACGTTCTCGATTGGCGCAAGCGCTGGTATTGTAACCATTGACAGCGATACTGTGAGTGACAGTGATTTATTGTCGAAGGCAGATATGGCATGTTATTCCGCCAAGATGTCTGGTCGCAATCAGGTTCACCTGTATTCCAGACATGGAGTTTTCGTCAATAATCAAAACGATGAAATTGGCAAGCTGGAGTTGATCAACGATTCTATATTGCATGACAGACTCAGTATCGCCCTACAACCTATAGTGCCAGCCAGACCCAAAGATGATAACCATACCAAATTTGAAGTGTTATTGAGACTGGAGGATGCAAAGCGCAAAACGGTTCCACCGGGTGTAGTGATACCCGTTGCCGAAAAGTATGATCGAATGCAGCACATCGATCTGTGGATGATTGAACACTCGATTTCTGCCATAAACCAGTTTGCTGAGTATGGCGAGCAAGTTGCCTTGTCAGTAAATTTATCTGGCAATACGCTGAGTAATGAATCATGTCTAGGGCAAATTTCACGTCTGGTTGAAAACAATCAGGTTGAACCAAAGATGTTGTGTTTTGAAGTAACTGAAACTGCGACTATCAAACGCATAGAAAAAGCGTGCAACTTTATTGAGCACTTAAAACAGTTGGGTTGTGAGTTTTCGCTGGATGATTTCGGCAGTGGTCTGTCTTCTTTCTCTTATCTTCGTTCACTGCCAGTCGACTACCTAAAGATTGACGGCTGTTTTGTTGCTGACATAGACGAAGATTCATCTAATAAAGCTATCGTTAAGTCGTTCAATACACTGGCGCACGATATGAAGATGAAGACCGTTGCCGAGTATGTGGAAACAGAAGCGATTGCAGATTTACTGATCGAACTGGGGATTGATTATCTTCAGGGATTTGGTGTCGGTCGCCCGGAGAATCTGGATGCGTGGTTAAATTACTATTCAGAGCAGCAGTCCTTGACCGGGACCTAACACAGATTGATGTCTGTCTTTGACAATTGTTCTAGCCGATAGGCTCACCCTCTAAAAGTGAACGGTAATTGTGTGCGGTGACGCAGGAGTAGAGACAACGCTCGGTGAATTCTCATGCCGTTAAGTTTTTATCGGCTTTTCGTTGATTAATTGGCACACTAGTGTCCCCACCTGGACTGGTACCTGCCATGAGATCTTGCCAAATAATTCACACCGTTAGCTGTCACGCAGAAGGCGAGGTGGGTGATGTTATTGTTGGTGGTGTGAATGTTCCACCCGGAGATACGTTGTGGGAGCAGTCACGATGGATAGCTGAAGATAATAGCCTTCGGCGTTTTATGCTGAACGAGCCAAGAGGTGGTGTGTTCCGGCACGTAAATCTGCTGGTACCGCCGACGCACAAGGAAGCAGACGCAGCCTGGATCATCATGGAGCCCGAAGACACGCCTCCAATGTCTGGATCAAATTCGATCTGTGTCGCCACTGTTTTGCTGGAGACTGGTATTTTGCCTATGCAAGAGCCGGAAACGGTTTTAACGCTGGAGGCACCGGGTGGCTTGATTCGGGTGGTGGCCACCTGTAGCAATGGTGAAGTACTAAAAGTCAGCGTGACTAACGTGCCAAGTTTTGCGGCCAACCTTGATTTCCCGTTGGAACTGGAAGGACTGGGCACGCTGCAGGTAGATACGGCTTATGGAGGCGACAGCTTCGTTATCGTCAATGCTCCGGATCTTGGTTTTACCGTAGCGCCAGATGAAGCTCGAGATATCGCAGAAGCAGGGGTTAAGATTGTCAATGCAATCAACGAACAGCTAGGTTTTGAGCATCCTGAAAATTCAGCTTGGTCTCACATATCATTTTGCCAGATGGCTATGCCTGTGACATTCGAAGACGGGGTGAAACGTGGAAAGAACGCAGTGTCGATTATGCCTGGCAAGATTGATCGCTCGCCTTGCGGTACTGGCTGCTCAGCGCGCCTGGCGGTGATGCACGCGAGAGGTGAAATCGAGGTAGGTGAGCGTTTCATCGGGGAGTCAATCATTGGATCGCTATTTGACTGCGCAATTGTTGAGGAAACCACCGTGGGTGCACTTCCGGCGATATCACCACAATTGGCTGGCAGAGGCTACATCTCCGGCACACACCAGCACATGCTGAACCCTGCTGATCCATGGCCACATGGCTATCGACTTAGTGACACCTGGCCTGATTTGAACTAACCGTCTGCGTGTGTTGTCATTTAACAGGCGAAGCTGACGATACCGATTCCGCACTGTAGTTTGAGATGTCCACTTACCTTTAAAGGGCATCCTCGGTTTTTCCCAAATGTAAGCGGAATTTCGGTTTTTGTTCGACAAATGAAATCAAATAATGCAGTCTAGAGATGTACAATTTCAGGGTACGGCTGTATTGGCAATTCATCGTACACATAGAAGCTTCAGAACGCGGAGAATCAGAGCGAGGAATCCGCTGATAGCTCACTGGCGAGGCTCCCATTCTTTAGTGTTCACGCTACTAGTGGGGCTTGTCGGGTTGCGTTTGCTGCTGGGGATGGTGCAAACAGTTGTCCCCCCGACTATGCTCGATTTCTGGGTGGTGTCGAGTATCGCTGTCTTGTTGTGGCAAGTTGTCGGTACGATGCGAGCTGCGGATCGCTTTGTGAGAGTTACGGGTAGTGTGTCCGGCTTGTGTTTTGCCTATTTTATGATGCTCGTTACTGCGGTGCTTACCTTCACGCAAACGGCTGATGCACTGTCATCCAAACACGCGCCGCCTGCGTCTAACGTTTTAATCCGAACGCTGCCAGTTTTATCCAGAGACGGCATCATGCGAGTTGACGGTAATCTGGACTGGGAATTGTACGGAGCCTTTGAGCATACGCTCAAACGGTACCCTAATATTCAGAGCATTCGCCTTGGGAGTGCAGGTGGGTACGTCTTTGTTGCCAGAGCGATGGCTGAAAAAATTCTGGAGCGCAATCTCGATACCCATATTGCAACCCACTGCTATTCAGCTTGTGCTGTTGCTTTTCTTGCTGGTGATCGACGAACAATGGCAGACACTGCGGAACTTGGCTTCCACCAGTATAAACTTGAGTCAGGGCGCCAGCCCGAAGTCATCAATGTAGCCGATGAGCTGGAAAAAGACCGACAGTTTTTTTCGCGGCGCGGATTGTCTGATGAATTTGTACAGCAGGTCTTTACGGCTGCACACTCTGATCTTTGGATTCCCGATAGTGACATGCTTCGAAAGTCTGGTGCAATATCGAATTAATCCGGACTGAGTTAGTCGAGATGTAAGGCTCTAGTAAACTTGGTTTATAGCGTTGAAGCCGATGTTTCACTGATAAGACCGCGTGGTGAAAGCACGCCTGGTCGCACCACGTTCAATTTTATCAGCATCGCCATCGTAGTCGAATTGCCGATTCTGGTGTTTTTGCTGCAATTAGTATCTACCAATTCGTATTTATCGATTCCATTCGTAATAACAGAACGCAGTTGATCTTGGGCGGAATATTTCGTGCGTGATTTTAATCAGATCCGATATGTAGAGGTGCCCGGTGAAAGTGCCACGAGTGAAATTACTGAAACTCATCTTTTTCGTATTGGCTATGAGCTGCTCTTTACTAACAGTCGCACATGCGATCACGTTTGTTATTTTGACAGCTGATTTGTCCATAGATAAAGACGTCGTTACGGCAGGTGAATCCGTAACGATTAATATTGGTATCGAGAGCACCGGATCGCGTGTTGCGACAAATCCGGGTGTGACAATTCTTATGCCGCCAGGTAGTAGCGATATTTCCAGCCCTGACTGTACACCCTTAGATCAAACAACCCTTTTCTGTGGACTGGCTGAAATAGGCATTGATGAGGTCGCAGGTTTTTCGATTTCTGCTGTGCTTACTGATATCGGTAATCACTTGTTTACCGCCGTGATTGATGCAGATGATCTGCTGGGTGGAGCGCAAACCGAGACAAAATTAATAACTGTGATGCCTCAATCTGAGAACACAGAACCGGAGATTGCAGCAGGCCCGGTGGACCTTGAACTGACAGTGAGTATAAACGGCGGCGATAACAATGAAATCAAAATAGACGGTTTTGGATATGTCACAGCTGTAGTCAGAAATTCCCATCCACAGAATACCGCTTTTTTCCCTGTGGTTGAT
This sequence comes from uncultured Granulosicoccaceae bacterium, assembly GCA_938020525.1. GTDB lineage: Bacteria > Pseudomonadota > Gammaproteobacteria > Granulosicoccales > Granulosicoccaceae. The sequence goes on from CALIHW010000070.1 coordinate 37,351, forward strand.
CTTCAAATGTCAGAGAGCCTTCGGTTTCATTCAGGAGACTATTGCACTGGGTCGGACGATAATGTTGTTTGTAAAGTACCTACACTTGCGCCTCGATCAGAGGCAGAGTTTGTTATTGCGTTGCATGGTATTGCGCTAAGTGAGGGAGCAACATTTACCGCTGTTGCAAGTAGCACGCAGGAAGATTTGCAAAGCGATGACAATACAGTCGGGCTGGTCTTTGGGATTGTGAAGCAGGAAGTTTTATGTGGAGCGTCGAATCCAACATGTTCCGGTGGTCCCGGTGGTGATTCCACTGGTGATACCGGCGGTCCCAATAGTGTAGGCGATAGTGCAGGTGACACTACAGGTACGGAGCAACCCATCGGGGTTGCTGTAGAACCAGAGCAGGCATCTGGTAGCGATGCGGGTAGTTCAGGTGGTGGCGTGATATCAGCGCAGCATTTACTCTGTTTACTACTACTGTGCATGTGCTGCAGGTTTGCCCTTAAAAACACCCTTAGAGACTATGTGTGAACATCGGATCAAACTATTGGACAAGCTTAGTTGTAACGATGGGAGTTACCACTGCCTGTGTGTTACCACTGCCTGTGTCCTCCGGTGTCGATATGAAATCTCACACTACTGTACAAACCAAGTCCGAGGTCATAGTTCTCACCAAGAGTGTGCCAGCGATTCTGCAGTATATGATGTAGCTCTTTGCGCTCCATTTTCGCTACCGGTTGTAAATCCAGCGCTGAAAATGTCAGGTGTCGACTCCTTCCGGCGCCGCCGGCCAGCCTATTGTATTTCGGGGTTCGAAATCCGGACAATACGCGTACGTCACCAATATATGGAATCAGGTCGTACTTCAAAAACACCAGCGTATTGACCATTTCGTTCCAGTGCTCTCTGGCGGGGATGGCGTACTTGGGGAGATTATGCTTGCTGAAATCTGTGCCTTGCTGCAGCAGCTGCCATGCCGGCAGAATATTGTGTAGCTCGTGTGACTGCAGAAAGTAGACAAAATCTTCATAATCCTGAAACGCGTTGTTTTCACTGAGGAATTGTGCGAAGTCAGGCGGGTAGTCGTAAAGCTTCTCAGGCATTTCTGACAGAATGCCGCACGCTGTAACGTACAGGCCTGTGAATATGCCTAAAAATAGCGCGGGCAGCTTTCTTGTTATGACACTCCTGCGCTTTTTACAGGAGAGTGCGTTGGCGAAAGGGGCAGTCATTTATAGAGTTTTTATATTTGTTTTTTTTTGTCACCCTCAGTGTAAATAGAAAAAGCTGAATCCAGTCTTACAATGAGATTAAAATTTTTTAATCAATTATCCTGGTCTCAGGTTACGCCTCTACAGTTACCGTAATATGTGAACAAGCTTGCCGATAAAATTCTCCTCTGGAACGAAACCCCAATAGCGACTGTCGTTAGAATTGTCACGGTTGTCGCCAAGCACGAAGTAGTGTCCTGCAGGGACGGTGACACTGACATCCTGTTGAGAGTAATTGTGCTCAGTTAAGCTAATTTCATAGCGCCTTTCATCAACAAGCTCGAAGTGACGGTTATAAGTATTGTCACTCGATGTATTGTCAATTGAATCGGTAATACTATTTGATTTTTGTACTTGCTGTATTTCTATGTCGTTGACCAGCACGCGCTTATTTTCATAACGAATGTTCTCACCCGGCAATCCCACCACGCGTTTTATGAAATCTAATTTTGGATCTCGTGGGTATGTAAAGACCATGACATCACCACGCCTAATCGATCTAATTCGCTGTGTGTTTGCGACATTAAAACCGAAAAAATCATAGTTCCCGTATCCTAGCTTTGAGACAATAATATGATCACCGACCTTAAGGGTTGGATTCATTGAGTGCGAAGGGATGCGAAATGGCTCCGCCACAAAGGTTCTTAAGCTAAAAACAAGTAGAAAAACTGCAATACCCATCGATGATCCTTGTTAGCTTTTGATGCTGTCAGGCAGAGGGTGAAAGGCGAATTATTCTGCCACCACTTTCGATAGCGATATAAATGTATCCATCAGAGTTTTGCTCAACCGCGCGCACCCGGCCAATACCATCCAGCAGAATCTCTTTGTGGATTACTGCACCATCCTTTATTTCCAATCGCTGTAATTGCTGAAACTTAAGTGATCCAACAAGCAGACTACTTTTCCATTCAGGGTATTTGTCGCCCGTGATGAATGCCATGCCACAGGGTGCAATAGAAGGTACCCAGTAAGTTACCGGCGATACCATGTCTGGTCGTGAAACCTGGTCAGTAATTTTGGTGCCGCTATAGTTGACGCCAAAGGTTACCGTCGGCCAGCCATAGTTTTGGCCCTGTATAATCAGATTGAGTTCATCACCACCTTTCGGGCCGTGTTCATGCGCCCAGAGCGCTCCTGTTTCCGGGTGAATCTCCATGCCTTGCGGATTGCGATGACCCCATGACCAGATTTGCGGCAGGGCATTCAATGTATTAACGAATGGGTTGTTATCCGGAATCTGTCCATCGTCGTGTAGGCGAAATATTTTACCTATAGGGTTTGTAAGTGTTTGTGCCTCATCTCTGTTTCCGCGATCGCCTACACTCAGGTAGACATGATTATCCGCGTCGAATGCGATGCGACTACCAAAGTGTCTGCCGCCAGCGTAATTAGGCAGTGCTTTGTAGATGAGTTCCTGTTCAACAAACGCGTGATCTACAATCTTACCGCGAACAAGGGCAGTATTAGCACCACGTCCGGGTTCTCCTTTTGCTTTTGCAGAAGAGAATGACAGATAGACCCAGCCATTGGATTGATAGTCAGGATGAATGGCGACATCAAGCAAACCACCCTGGCCATCAACTGCGACAGTAGGCGTGTTGGCTATCGGGTCGGGGTGGAGTTTCGCGTCTGCATCCAGCAAGCGCAATGTACCGGTGCGTTCTGTAATCAGCATGCCGCCCGCTGGAAGTGCAGCCATGCCCCAGGGAATGCTCAGACCTTCTGCAATGGTCTCGACAACAAAGTCTTGTTTTTCTGATGAGACAGACTGGCCGGTTGCCAGAGGGCTGATAAGCAATGTGGTCAACAGGCTCGCTGTGAGCGTAGTGATGAAACACAGTTGTGGTATGGGGTTTCTATTTTTCACCATCGATTTGTCTTCCGGTTAGCCGACATGCTGTTTTAGATGGTGCCAGTGTAATGGAGGAACGACGCTGTTATCCAGCGGCACCATACATAATCTGAACCCTGAATGCTTTTGTTTTCTACTCCAACGTGAGGCCATATATGGTGGTGTGCAAGCCTCGAATCCGGATGCAGCTGAGCCGTGTCAGTCTCGACCGAATCTGTTCGCCCATACTGTCGTGATGTTAGATTCTGATGATTTATGCTCAAATGACGTTAGGGTATAGACAATTGGCGGGAGCCAGTCATTTCTGCTGCAAGGATCTATCAGCGACAAACGACCAATTTCAGAAAGGATTGGGGTGGATTAGCACCGGTTTATGTTTGGTCTCAGGCCGATACTGTTAATGATGCTGCTGAAGCCCGGGAAAATGCGTTGAATAGCTGCCAATCCTTTCTCTATATGTAGTAGTTTTCAAATTATTTGTTGCCGTTATAAACAGGACATTCAAGTATGAGTCACCCTATAAGCAGATTTCCAGTGCCGGAAATCAATGACCTCCCAGACGACATAAAGCAACGCATACTGAGTGTGCAGGAAAAGGCGGGTTTTGTACCAAATGTCTTTTTGGCGCTCGCACACAGGCCGGAGGAGTTCAGGGCTTTCTTTGCCTACCATGATGCCTTGATGGAAAAAGAGGGTGGCTTAAGCCTCGCCGAGCGCGAGATGATTGTAGTAACGACATCTGCTGCAAACGGTTGTCAGTACTGTGTTATAGCGCATGGTGCTGTTTTGCGGATTCGAGCCAAGAACTCTTTGATTGCAGATCAGGTTGCGATTAACTATAAAAAAGCAGATGTGACTGCACGTGAAAGAGCAATGCTCGATTTTGCAATGAAGGTTTGCGACAGTGGCGCCGAGATAGATAATGGTGACTATGAATTACTTTACGCTCATGGTTTTTCTGATGAAGACATCTGGGACATCGGTGCTATAACGGCATTCTTTGGATTGTCCAACCGGTTGGTTAATGTCACTGGTATGCGGCCGAATGATGAGTTTTATCTGATGGGGCGTTAAGATTGCTATCGTTTGTGTATAGCGTTAGCCGAAAACTCGAATTGTTATTCTTCAGGGGAGAAATCGAAGCGTCGGTTTGCTTGGAAGAGAGGGGGATGTGAATGAGTTCTAAAAGCTTTTTTATGGTGGCAAGCCCCTCCCCGGCGCTTAGACGCAGATCCTCCCCATAGAGGCTGTCGTCAAAGGTTTTAGTGACTATCACAAGATCTTAACCAGTGCCGCCCTCGGGGAGAATCCGGCGTGTAGTTTGCGCCGGACGAGGGGTGTGTCTGGTTAGATACTCAATAA
>CALIHW010000071.1 GCA_938020525.1 uncultured Granulosicoccaceae bacterium
AGTGATACCACCGTCACACTGGCTTGTAGGAAAAGGACTACAAATCCCGCGCCAGTGACACACCTACGTCCAATGAACTCGAAATGATTCTCTACACACAAACACGATGACGTCTGCAAGATGTGATGGCCGGACGCTTACAATACAAAACAGTCACTCTCTTCATCAAACTGCCTACGCTCTTTAAACTCAAAACCAAACTTTTCATAGAACCTGTGCGCACGCGTGTTGCTAGACAGGGGATCAATCAGTATCGCAATCACATGAAGCGGCAAAAAACAATAATCGATAGCAAATGTCATCATCTGCGTGCCGTATCCCTTACCGAGATATTGTTCTTCACCGATCCAGATATCTACTGCTCTTTGGTTAGCCGCAACCGCACCCCAATAATGCGATTGTTCACGGGCAGGGTCTATCACCTGCAACGCACCTATGGCCAACGCCCCGTTCGGTGCTGCAACTTCGGCTATGAAAAATTCAGTACCGTCTACTCGTTCTGCAAGCTCTTCTTCCCAGTTGGCTTCAAACGAGGTCGTGCCGGTATTGCTGACGGCTGCCTGCACGTGAGGCTTTTCGTCCCACTTATAGAATGCAGGCACATCCGCCAAGGTGGCTTTGCGAATAGTCAGATCTGTCATTGAACCTTCCACGATTTCGCATCTTTACAGGGGTCTATCCTGGATTATTCATCAGGCGACAAGCAAACATTGGCGAAATGCTTTGTATACAGTTCCAAACCACTTTTTAGTACCTTTTTCAAAATAGCAGTGTGTCTGTTCGACACCAGAAGAGAATCTGGACGCCGGATCCTCACGAATAGCCCAGGTTAGAGACAATCGCTCATCTGTACGCCACCAATCATTGACCGACTGGATGGCATGTGCAAGCATTTTCAACTCAAATACAATCCAGTGACCGGGCAAACCCTATGGGCTCAGACCAATCTATTTTGGCCGAAGTTAAAGATAGCGTACTGACAATCACTCTTAACCGACCGGACAAGCTCAATTCTTTCAACGCAGAAATGAGTGAGGCCTTTTTAAATGCCGTCATTCGTGCAGAAAAAGCCGATGTCAGATCGGTACTGCTCACCGGTTCCGGGCGCGCGTTCTGTGCCGGGCAGGATCTCGGTGACAGGGATCCGCGCAAAATGACTGCGCCGCCCGATCTCGGTCACACGATTGAAACTTACTACAATCCTGTGCTGCGTCGCATGCGGTCACTTGAGAAACCAATTGTCTGTGCAGTTAATGGCGTCGCTGCAGGCGCCGGAGCAAACATCGCTTTAATCTGCGACATAGTTCTTGCCGCCAAATCGGCAAAATTTATTCAGGCATTTTCCAAAATCGGACTGGTTCCCGACTCTGGTGGCACCTGGTCACTAACACGTCTGATTGGAGAGGCCCGAGCCAAAGGTCTTGCATTGACTGCAGAACCAATAGACGCTGAAACCGCTGCATCATGGGGACTGATCTGGCGCGCCGTTGATGATGACGCGCTGATAGATGAGGCTACTGCTCTTGTTGGTAAACTGGCAGCCGGACCTACACTCGGGCTGGGCATGATCAAGCAAGCCATACAAACAGCATCAGACCAGTCACTGGATGAACAACTCGATCTCGAGCGTGACTTGCAGCGAACTGCCGGAAAGACTGCAGACTACGCCGAAGGGGTCACCGCCTTTTTGGAAAAACGTGCACCGGAGTTCAAGGGTAAATGACCCAACAACAAGCTAATGATGCCCAGGCTATTGCTGAAGCATGCGCGGAAGTCTTGTGGCGCAATGATCCTGCCTCAAAAAAGCTTGGCATGGCGATCGAGAAAATCGCTCCAGGCTATGCAGAGTTATCGATGACTATTGCTGACGATATGGTCAATGGTCATGGCATTTGCCATGGCGGATTTATGTTTACACTGGCCGACTCTACCTTTGCATTTGCGTGTAACACCTATGATCAGAATTGCGTTGCACAACATTGCACGATCAGTTATCTGGCCCCGGCCTTCACCGATGACAAACTATATGCCACTGGACGCGAGGTCTCTAAACATGGCAGAAACGGTATCTACGACATCACCATTGTTAATCAAAAAGATGACAAGATTGTCGAGTTTCGTGGCTTTTCACGTACCATCGCCGGTACGTTGATTTCAAAAGATAACAATACATAATCCCGAGTATAAAACAGGTCTCAGAATTACTCATGCAAGATTTACAACCCAAACCCGGTGATCTGTCTGCCATAGAGACCGCATCATCAGATGCGCTTGCTTCAGTACAGCTTGAACGTATGCAACGAACATTATTACACGCATACGAAAACTCGCCTTTTTATCAAGCGCAATTTAAAGCAAACGGTATTCACCCGGGGGATCTTAAAAGTCTTTCAGACCTTGCCAAATTCCCTTTCACTACAAAGCAAGATCTTCGCGACAACTACCCGTTCAAAATGTTTGCGGTTGATCATAAAGAGCTGCGTCGTATCCATGCGTCGTCAGGCACTACCGGTAAACCCACAGTCGTAGGCTACACGCAGAACGATCTTGACGTCTGGTCAGAAGTGGTTGCACGTTCAATAACTGCAGCAGGTGGCAGACCAGGTGACATGATTCACAACGCTTATGGCTATGGTCTGTTTACAGGTGGCCTCGGCATTCATACCGGCGCCGAGAAGATGGGGTGTGTTGTGGTCCCCGTATCTGGCGGTATGACTGAACGGCAGGTCACACTGCTAACTGATTTCAAGCCAAAAATTATTACGGTAACTCCTTCATACATGTTATCGGTTCTCGATGAGTTTAATGCTCGTGGCATTGACCCGCGTGACACCTCTCTGGCGGTCGGCATCTTCGGTGCCGAACCTTGGACGAATGCTATGCGTCAGGAAATCGAGCAGGCTTTTGATATGCACGCAGTAGATATTTACGGACTATCAGAAGTGATTGGCCCAGGTGTATCGATGGAATGCGTTGAAACAAAAGACGGGCTACACATCTGGGAGGATCATTTCTACCCGGAAATAATTAACCCTGAAACCGGAGAAGTTCTGCCAGATGGCGAACAAGGCGAGCTGGTTTTTACCTCACTCACCAAAGAGGCAATGCCGATTATTCGCTACCGTACCCGCGATCTGACCCGACTGCTACCGGGCACCGCGCGCACTATGCGACGTATGGAAAAAGTCACCGGCCGATCCGATGACATGATCATACTGCGAGGGGTAAATGTCTTCCCGACACAGATTGAGGAACAACTATTCAAGTGTGCAGATTTATCACCACACTTCCAGATAGAACTCACACGCGATGACAGACTGGATGTTATGACCATCCATGTCGAATCAACGCTTGCGGGTGCTGCCAGTGACAGGCGCCAGGCGGCAGCAAAAGAACTGTCATCACACATTAAAAATGTAGTCGGTGTCAGTTCAATTGTTAATGTAACAGAGCCTGGCAATGTTGAACGCTCACTGGGCAAGGCGCGTCGAGTAGTCGACAACCGCCCCAAAGATTAAGACTTGACTATGCAAACACACAACCTCGCTAAACTCGCAAGTGACTACCAACGTGACGGATACATAACCGGCATCCCGCTAATTGATTCCAAAACTGCAAAATCCCATAGAGATGCTCTTGAAAACGCAGAGAAAGATCAGGGCATCCTTCACTACCTGGCCAAAGTACATACGATTTTTCGTTCACCGTACGAACTCGCGACCTTACCTGCAGCGCTTGACATTGTGGAACAGATGATCGGCCCGGACATCCTGCTGTTCAATGTAACCTATATAATCAAGGAAGCAGGTGCCGCATCTCATGTAAGCTGGCATCAGGATCTAACCTACTGGGGTCTAAGTCATGATGATCAAGTCAGCATGTGGTTAGCACTCTCGCCCGCAACAGAGGAAACCGGTTGTATGAAAATGCTACCGGGCAGCCACAGGAATGGCCGCATGGAACACAGCACCACAGAAGATAAAGATAATGTATTGTTGCAAGGCCAGACAGTCACCGGTATCGACAACAGCAACTCCGTTACCTGCCCGCTGGCACCTGGTGAAGCATCATTTCACCATGGCTGGACACTGCATGCATCGATGCCAAATCAGGGCAATGACCGACGCATCGGTTTAAACGTTCAATATATCGCACCTCATGTACGCCAGACAAAACACGACATGGATACTTCCATCCTGGTACGAGGTGAAGACAAGTTCAATCACTTTGGATCCGACACACCGGCCACCAGTGACTTTGATCCAGCAGCGGTTAAACGGCATAGAGAACTACAGAAATTGTACGAAGAGACTGCTGGAACCAGCTAGCAAATAGATTTTATAAGGAAGCGTAATGAACGTACTTGCAAAAATTGTTATCGCATTCGTAGCGCTGTTACATTTTTACATAGCTTGGTTTGAGATCTTTGCCTGGACAACCAGAGGCCCGGAGGTTTTCAGTACAATACCTGTGGATATGTTCGAACCCACAAAAGTACTTGCCGCCAATCAGGGAATCTACAACAGCTTTTTGGCAGCAGGACTCTCATGGTCGTTGTTTATCAATGATAAGCTTTGGCAGCACAAAGTCGCAATCTGTTTCCTGCTAATGGTCTTTGTCGCAGGTTTGTTTGGCGCAGCTACTGCGTCACCAAAGATTGCCCTGATTCAATCTCTCCCGGCTATGATTGGTATCGCGCTGTTGATGATATCCAGGAGAAGAGGACAACAAAATCAATTGTAAAACGCAACAGAAATATGAATGCGGCATATGTTGGTAGTATAGGAGAAATAATATGACTAAAATTCCCTTTGATCCAGGTGCATTCATTGCCGACGCAAAAAAGTCACTGTGCGATGGTAACAACGTAGTAAAACACTTCGAACGCATTAAAGACGAAATGTCTCGGCGTGTAGACGAGATAACCAACAAGCAGGCCAATCAGAAAGCCCTGATACCCGAAATCGCTTATTCGTCTATAAGGGATAACAAGGTCTCATCACGCGAGTCAGATTCAATTCGCGGTCATGGTTGCGTAATCATTCGTAACGTATTCGAACAACGACAGGCAGAAGACTGGAATCAGGAACTTGGTCAATACCTCGACCACAATCAGTATCTTAGTAAAGCCAACGAAAAAGCGGGCCTTGATAACTATTTTGGAGATCTAAAAGAAGCTGCACCACAAATTTATGCTGTTTACTGGTCACGCCCGCAAGTCATGGCGCGACAAGCCGAGTCAATGGCTAACACCAAACGCTTTCTCAACAGACTATGGGACGTTAGCGCGCCAGCAGGCCCTGAGTTCGACCCGGACTTTGACTATGCATACGCTGACCGTACCCGACGGCGCGCACCCGGTGACAACACAATCGGTTTGTCACCACATATAGATACTGGCTCGTATGAACGATGGGTTGATCCCGCGTTCCAGAAAATTTATGCGAATCTGTTCAACGGCAAATTTAATCAATACAGTCCGTGGCAGGCCGCTTACCGAACTCAAACTCGCGAGTATTCTTCACCTGCCGTCAGTTCTATGTTTCGTACTTTTCAGGGCTGGACAGCGTTAACCGAACAAGGCCCGGGTGACGGTACGCTCGAACTCTTGCCAATATCCAATGCGATCGCCTACGTGTTGTTGCGTGCCTTGCAGAAAGACGTGTCAGAGAACGAGCTTTGTCTGGCCAAACCTGGGCGTGCACTGGGAGTAGACTCGCAATGGCACCCTGATTTGATGCCAGGCGTCGTCCCTATACAGACGGTCGCGCCGGGTGACACTGTCTGGTGGCATCCGGATGTCATACACGGTGTTGGCAGGGAACATACTGGCAGCCAATTCGCGAATGTAATCTACGTTGGCGCCAGCCCCGTCTGCGCCAAAAACCGAGCTTATGCAATCAAGCAGGCCATGTACTTTGCTGATGGTCGAAGTGCGCCTGATTTCGCAGCCCAGGACTTCGAAATCGATTTTACCGGCCGCGCAACCATTGCCGACTTAACGGAGCTTGGCAAAACGCAAATGGCTATCAATTGACGTTAATTTTTAGGCGAAATAATAGCTGTTTAAGGACCATAAAAACGTACAACGAAAACGTACGATAGAAACGCGACAAACGGTAACCTGTCGTCCAGAATAACGGCAGGTGCAAGGTGCATATCTTGCAGTATTACAGCACTTGCCCTTGAACAACTCCCAAAGATGCACAAAAGACGTCAATTCGCTCTAATCCCGCTTATCGTTGCATTATTTTCAGCATGCTCGCAGGATTCGACAACAATCATAGACACTGGTACCAACGTCAAGGTGCGTACTGATTCGAGGCCCAACATCATCGTTGTGTTCACGGATGATCAGGGCTACGCCGACGTCGGGGCCTACGGCATTGTCGACGATATTAAAACTCCTAATATTGATCAGCTGGCAAACGATGGCGTTCTCATGACAGCGGGCTATGTCACTGCACCTCAGTGCACGCCTTCAAGAGCCGCGTTGCTCACTGGCCGATATCAGCAGAAGTTTGGTCTCGATGACAACAGCTTAAATCCTTTGCCCATTGATCAAATGACTTTGGCAAACCGGCTGCAGGATGCTGGCTATCGAACCGGTATGGCGGGGAAATGGCATCTTGAAATAGATCAGAATTCAAAAGTGTTTGATAACGACACCGTTACCTTTGACGAACGTCGATCATACTTTGCTGATCAGCGCGGATTCGATCTGGTGTATTCCGGATATTTGAATAACTGGTGGACCAATATCGACCTGGACGGCAATCAGGTTAACGCCGCCAGACGACAAAACTCTGACTACCGACTGGATATCACCACAGATGTCGGCCTTGCATTTATCGAGAGAAATCAAAACGAACCATTCTTCCTCTATATGCCCTACTTCGCACCTCACGTACCAATGGAGGCCACAGATCAATATTTGTCACGACACGAGTCCGCAGCAGAAACACGACGCAAATATGGACTGGCGATGATGTCAGCAATAGACGATGGCGTTGGCAAAATACGAGCAAAGCTGGATGAATTAAACCTGACAGACAATACAATTATCTTTTACATCAGTGATAACGGTGCACCGCTTGGTATACCGTTAACTGACGCTCCAATCAGTGACAATACCGCAGCATGGGACGGCTCTTACAACACGCCCTGGGTCGGTGAGAAAGGTATGCTGACGGAAGGTGGAGTTCGTGTGCCGTATATTGTCAGCTGGCCGGGCACAATACCGTCCAATACTGTTTTTGATGAGCCAGTATCAACATTAGACGTGGCAGCCACGAGTCTTGCGGTGGCAGAAATAGAACCTGCAGCAGAGCTTGATGGCTTGAATCTGCTGCCTTATCTCAATGGTACCGAAACCGGACTTACAGAGCGCCCGCTCTTCTGGCGTTTCTGGAATCAGGCAGCTGTGGTTAAGGGCAACTGGAAGTATATCCTTGCTGGCACCCGGGAATACCTGTTTGATCTGAGCGTCAATCATGAAACCGAAAACCTGCTTGACGCTGAGCCACAACGAGCAGAGGAGCTTAAGCAATCGCTTGCAGAGTGGGCTGACACATTGAAAGAACCAGGCTTACCGACAGCGCCATTGAACAACGCCGAAGTACAATGGTATGACTACTACGTAGAGTGACAGGATCGAATAGACGCCCTCCCCAGCGCTTAGACGCTGACCCTCCCACAAGCGGGAGGGTATCTTCCGTTAACGCTAAACTACAACGAAACCCTAAATAGCCATTCTCCCTCCGGGAGAATACAAAGCGTTGTTTGCTTTGCAAGAGGGATCGATAATTCAGGTATAACCGACACTAGAGTGGCACCGTACCCTCCACGGCGCTTAGTCGCCGAC
>CALIHW010000072.1 GCA_938020525.1 uncultured Granulosicoccaceae bacterium
CTCTTCGTCAGCTCTTACTGAGCTTTATCAGACGCTTGTTAAGCTATTTTGTGATTATAAGGCTCAGATTCCCGTGCTCAATGAGAGCTGCGGTGAGCGGCTAATAGCTTCGGGTAATTAGGGTTTTTACGACACCCTCCCATAGGGAGAGTGACTTGGCTTTGGGTACGTGTATTAAAATATAGTCGAACAGGATTTCAAAAAATGCTTTGGCGACAGCCTCCCGGAGCGAGAATGGCTATACGGGGTTTCGCTTGCCGCTCGTATTAACGACGCACTCCCGCAAAAAGATAGAATGGCTTGACCGGGCCATGTGTACTTCGATTAAACTTTGCCTTGTTAACTAAAGGCAAAATTCCAGAGATGCATGACGACTCTACAAATAGCAGTACAGCTGACGACGGACGACCGCTGAGGCACTTTCCTGACACCTATTCAATCAAGGCTGTTGGCAAGGATAAGGATGATTTTGCATCCTACGCCAGAGCAATTGTCGAGTCGGTTATCGATGCATCAGAATCCATTTCGTACAAAATGCGCGAAAGCAAAAATGGCACCTACCTTTCAGTAACTATCGACTTTACAGCACGCGATCAGGATGAGCTTGATCTGGTCTTCACAACTATGAATGCCGATGATCGTGTGGTGTGGGTGCTATAGTTTGGTCACGTAACTGGTGACCCGATGACCTCTATTTTTGTAAAAAAAACCGGCCTCCAGCCCTATGCTGCTGTTTTTGAAGAGATGCAGCAATTCACGAATTCCAGAACCCCAGAGACTGACGATGAGATCTGGGTTTTACAGCATTTACCTGTCTATACTCTCGGCCAGGCGGGAGATCCTGAGCATGTCCTTAATGCAGGTGAAATCCCGGTAGTACAGTCTGATCGCGGCGGACAAGTGACCTACCATGGTCCAGGTCAGTTGATCGTCTATCCATTGATCGATCTCCGGCGATATAATCTCGGGGTTAGAAGCCTGGTTGAGTTACTGGAAGATGTCGTTATCTTATTGCTTGGCGAATTTGAAATTCAAGCTGAGAGTCGACTTGATGCACCGGGAGTATATGTTGGCGGAAAAAAAATAGCGGCACTCGGACTAAGAATTAGACACAGCTGTAGTTTTCACGGCTTGTCATTAAATATTGATATGGATCTTGAGCCTTTTACGCGAATAAACCCCTGCGGTTATCAAGGACTGGAAGTGACACAAATTTCTGATTTTAAAAATGAAGTCGATATTGAATCTGTTGCGGTTCGATTAGTAGAACTCCTGCTTGCAGCTTTTGATCATAAGAAATCATACGGCAGCGCTCCTTAACAGCTATACAATGGTGGTGAGTAAACGGCCTTTCTGATGACTGATAATTCGACAAGCAAACCTTCCAAACTAGACGGCATACCGGTCGTTGTCAGCTCGCGGGGTGTTAACTCGCCCGGTGTTAACTCGTCAGTTGTAGATTCACCTGCTGTAAATTCACCAGCAGTGAATTCTGCAGCGATTAATTCAGGAGACAAATACGTTACCGGCAATGGTTTTAAAGCCATTAAAGATGGCATCAAAGGTAACGATAGTGCCGCACCCGTGGCAGGTCGGAAACCATCATGGCTTCGGGCAAAAGTGCCGGGCGGTGGTAAATATGAAGCAGTAAGAAAGAATGTACGCGAACACAAGCTTGCCACAGTATGTGAAGAGTCAAAGTGTCCCAATATTGGTGAGTGCTGGACTTCAGGTACCGCGACAATAATGGTTATGGGTGCTGTCTGTACTCGGGCCTGTAAATTCTGTTCGGTCGATACGGGCAATCCAAATGGCTGGCTTGATGCACAGGAACCTTCCAATACAGCCAGATCGGTTGAACTAATGGATCTTAAGTACGTTGTGATCACCTCAGTTGATCGCGATGATCTTGCGGATGGCGGTGCGGCGCATTATGCAGACTGCGTGAAAGCGATTAAATCATTGCGACCACAAACTGCTGTAGAGGCATTAACGCCAGACTTTGATGGCCGAACTGAACTCGTAGAACTGGTGGTGGATTCAGGGTTGGAAGTGTTTGCTCAAAATGTTGAAACCGTGCGTCGGCTAACACATCCTGTACGGGATATTCGTGCAGGGTATGAGCAGACAATCAATGTGCTGCAGCACGCAAAAAAACACAGACCGGATGTATTAACCAAAACCAGCTTAATGTTGGGGCTTGGTGAAACAGAGGATGAAATTGTTCAGACTATGGATGATCTGCGTGCCGCCAATGTAGACATACTGACGATGGGACAATATTTACGACCCACTGCAAATCATCTGGAAGTGCAGCGCTATGTCAGTCCGGATGAGTTTGATTTGTATCGACAGTGGGGGCTTGAACGCGGCTTTCTCGAAGTGGTGTCAGGGCCGTTAGTGCGTTCGAGTTATCGTGCTGAACGTGTGCTTGAACTTAACAACGTCGGGCTAGATTCTGAGTAACCCGAGGTTGCATGCTAGTTTAGGATTTCACTTCGTCACTGGCTCAGGAATTCACTTCGTTACTAGTTCAGGAATTCACTTCGCCATTGGAGCGATCACTGAGCGATCTTAAAAGTAACCCAATTCCGCCAAATGCAAGTACCAGTATCACCATTAAATCAAATGCTGACATACCGCGCATTGAAAAATTTACTGTAGAAAGCACACCGAAGATCAGTGCGACAACAGAACCAACAGTAAGTAACCATCCAATTGAGCTGCGTCGGTCGTAGAAGATCATGCCGACCCCAAATAAAAACGGAATCATGATCATGCCGCTGGTGATGCCATAGCCACCAAAAGAGTAGACCCGATAACCCAGACCAAAGTTAGCACGTATAACTATTGCGTTAAGTAGCAGGTAAAAGCCACCGCAAGTCATGATTAGTCCGATCAGGAATGTTAATACGCCGCCTGGCGTTCCACCTGCACCTTTCATGTTGTGTCCTTTCTTTGATCTTCGGGATGAATACTTTGCACCTGCGATTTAAATACAGATCACGCCAGGGCTTGATCGATATCTGCAATCAAATCTTCGATGTCTTCTATCCCGACAGACAATCTCACCAGTCCATCGTCTATTCCTAGTTCTGCTCGTTGAGCTGCCGGTATAGAGGCGTGAGTCATGATCGCAGGGTGTTCAATCAGGCTTTCAACGCCGCCGAGGCTTTCTGCAAGGGCGAATATTTCGACTTTCTCAAGAAACTTTTTCGCCGTTGGTAATCCACCTTTGAGCACCACTGTAACCATTCCACCCGGGCCGTCCATCTGCTTTTGAGCCAGCTGATATTGCGGGTGGCTCTTAAGGCCCGGGTAGTAAACCTTTTCTACAGCGCTGTGTGCTTCCAGGTGACTGGCGACTTCCATTGCTGATTCACAATGGCGTTGCATACGTAGCGACAGTGTTTTTAATCCGCGAAGTGCCAGAAAGCTATCGAAAGGTCCTTGAATAGCGCCTACTGAATTCTGTAGGAAGGTAAGGCTCTCTTCGAGTTCTTTGTTTTCACCAACAACCATAATACCGCCGACCATATCACTGTGACCGTTAAGGTATTTGGTTGCGGAGTGCATAACCAGATCAAAACCAAACTCTAATGGTCTTTGGACGTAAGGGCTTGCGAATGTGTTGTCACAACAGCACAAGACTCCTTTGGCCTTTGCTATACCTGCGATACGTTCGAGGTCTGCGAGTTTAAGTAACGGGTTGGTAGGTGTTTCGACCCAAATCATGCGTGTTTTGGGGGTGATTGCAGCTTCCAGTAAATCGGTGTTGGCAAGGTCAACAAACGAAAACTCAAGACCCTGTGATTCACGCCGTACATTTTCAAACAGTCTGAACGATCCACCGTACAGGTCGTTCATAGCCACAATATGATCACCAGGTTTGAAATGATCCAGCAGTGTTGCAAGAGACGCTAACCCGGATGCAAATGCGAAACCGCGATTACCACTTTCAAGGTCTGCAACGCATCGTTCATACGCCATCCTAGTCGGGTTTTGAGAACGACTGTATTCGTAACCCTGATGAACGCCAGGGCTCGACTGCACGTATGTTGATGTTGCGTAAATCGGTGGCATGATTGCACCGGTAGACGGGTCTGGAGATTGGCCGGCGTGGATTGTTCGGGTGGTGAATCCCTGGCGGTTTTTGATCGATTTGCTCATGGCGCTCAACTGTTTATCCAATCAAATCATTCTAATGATTTGCGGCGTCAGAAGATAGCGCTGGAACTGTACAAGAGGTGTTGCGAACGGGGAGAGTAGCTTGCAGTTCGCAAGGGCAGTTCGCGAGAGGTGTCCTGCTAGCTGGTCGCGCGAATGCAACGATGGCGCCCGAATAGGATTCGGGCGCCATCCGAGAGATTTAGCCGTCGTTTGTGATAGTACTTATCAATTCACTGAGAACTTGCTCTGCTCGATCAGTGCTCACCTGACATGTACCGGCGGCCTGATGACCACCGCCGCCGTATTTAAGGCATAGCTCACCAACATTAGTTTTGGAGTCGCGCTTGAGAATTGATTTGCCGGTGGCATATACGACATTCTGCTTTTTCAATCCCCACATCTGGTGTATTGAAATGTTGCACTCAGGGAAGAGTGCGTAAATCATGAATCGATTAGTCGGATAGATTGTTTCTTCATCCTTTAAGTCGAGAACAACCAGATTGCCATGTACTGTTGCACATCTTTTGATCTGCTGTTTGGCTTTGGTTTTCATCGACATGTACAGTTCTATACGTTCCATAACATCTGGCAGCTGCAGAATTTCCTGAATGTTGTGCTCAGCACAGTAGTCGATCAACTTCATCATCAGTTCGTAGTTTGAAACAGTGAAGTCTCTGAATCGACCAAGTCCGGTACGTGCGTCCATCAGATAGTTCAGCAGCGTCCAGTCAGATGGCTCGAGAATTTCGCTGCGCAGATACTGTGCAGAGTCTGCCTTGTCTACCGCGACCATCATGTCATCCCAGTCTGCAGGAAATGTCGCAGCGCCACCAAGGTAGTCGTACACCACTCGTGCGGCAGATGGTGCGTCGGCGTCAATGATGTGGTTATCGTGAGCGCCGTTTCTGATGGTTTCACTCAAGTGGTGATCAAAAGCGAGGTAACACCCGGAAACATAGGGCAGGTTAGTCGTGATGTCGTTTTCATCAACCTCGATAGTCCCGTCCTGCATGTCTTTTGGATGTACGAACTTGATTTCGTCAATGACATTAATGTGCTTCAACAGCACCGCACATGCGAGTCCGTCGAAATCACTCCGAGTAATAAGACGATACCGCTTTGAGGTATCAAGTATGAAATCTGAACTCGCTGCCTGGGGGAGACCCATCAGTATTCTCCGATATTTTAAAGACGCAAATCGGCGTCTGACCGCTGTGCCAGGACTAGCGGCATTTTGAGTAATTAACTTAGCCGATTGTATTTGTGGCGCGAGCTATTCGATGTTTTATTGGCGCATTTATTACGATGGCTGGTCCGTAATCAGTCTGCCTGTTTTTATTTAAGTGTTTGATAAATATATAATAAAAATTTTCCGCTATGATTGTTGGGTTTGGTATTACCCGGCATGAATATTTCTGTTGCTAATGGCTGGGGTGATGGAATATGGTCGAATTTAAAAATATGTTCCTAAGAGTCAACTTTCAGTCCTATCATTAGTCAGATGTTTGGATCAGATATTAAATTCTGCTCCGTGAAGTGCTGAACCAATCCAAATTTAGAACAGGGTCTAACCAAGATGTTTGATTCGTTTTTTCCATCGCCGCGAAAGTTTCTGATGTCGGCCATTGTGTGGTTTTTTGCCAGTCTGTTTCTCTGGTACGGCTTGTTTGATGGCATGGCTGCGCAGTTCAGTCTGATGAAAGAAGCACTGCCGACTGTCGATGGTCAGCGCGAACCATTTTTAAATCCAGATAAGGTGTGGCTGTACCAGTACATCGTTATAGTCACGGCGCTGTTCTGCGTCGCCTGGTTCTTTATTGAACGGAACCGTTGGTACTGGTGGGCTGTAGTCGGATCAGCAGTGATACTGCTAGTGACTTACTTCCAGGTGCAGCTTGGCGTCTATATCAACAACTGGTATGGCGACTTCTACGATATGATTCAGTTGGCGCTCTCGGAGCGTGGAGTTAGCAACGTTACCAGTGAAGAGTTTTATGGCAAGCTTATAACGCTACTCTACATTTTGATTCCAAATATTCTGTTGTTGGTGCTGTTCTCCTATTTTACCCAGCACTACGTTTTTCGCTGGAGAACTGCGATGAACGAATATTATATGACTCACTGGGGTGCACTAAGAACAATAGAAGGGGCAGCGCAGCGTGTGCAGGAAGATACTATGCGGTTTGCAAGTATCGTAGAGTCTTTGGGGTCAGCGTTTATTAGTTCGATAATGACGCTGATAGCTTTTCTACCCCTACTGTGGAATCTATCAAAAGAAGTTACTGAGTTGCCCCTGATTGGGGCGGTCAATGGTTCTCTTGTATTTATTGCGCTTCTGTCTGCCGCATTTGGAACCGTCTTACTAGCAGCAGTTGGTTATAGATTGCCGGGACTTGAGTTTAACAATCAGAAGGTTGAAGCAGCTTATAGAAAAGAGCTGGTATATGGTGAGGATGATCAGGCTCGAGCTGCTCCGCCAACTGTTAATGAGTTGTTTGGGCATGTCAGAAAGAACTACTTTAAGCTGTACTTTAACTATCTTTATTTCAATGTGTTCCGCTACGCCTACCTGCAGGGTGCTAACTTTATACCTTTAATCGCGCTGGGTCCCACATTTGTGGCGGGTGCTATCACCTTTGGTATTTACCAGCAGATTAATAATGCTTTTTCTCGAGTTGAGAATTCTTTCCAGTTTCTGGTAAATTCATGGACAACAATTATTGAGCTGATGTCTATTCACAAACGACTTAAAGCATTTGAATCTGTGATTGAACATAATGGACTGGATTCAAATACCGACGTTATTTTGTCCCACTAGTTAATGTTGCTAGTGTAAAAAACGGCGAGACAATCACAGGGAAGGATTGTCTCGCCGAATAGGGGTGGTACTACAACTACACCCTAAAGACTTCACTCTTAATCGGTACTGAACTCAATCAAATTATAGCCAGTAATTTTTTAGTGCAGATGTCTAACTGAACATCACCTTAAAACTGTCAGTTAAACTCTCCCTTAAAACTCCCAGTGGCGCCTGCCGAAATGATAACCGCGAAATCTATGTCCGTTATCGTGGTTGAATTTGTACTGATTAGCTAAAAAGGCCGAAGGCAGTTCTTTACCGTAGAAAGAAGAGGCAGTGAATGTTGCCTGTGAGGTGTCTGGCTTCAGGGATTGGATCTGGCTGCATCCGCTTAACGTAAAAACCACTGCTGCGCTAAGACATAGGAGTGTGTGCTTTTTCACTTTGATTCTCGGTGGTGGAATGACCCCACTCTAAACGTTACTGGGCCGTTTGGTTATTTCAATTTGGTAGAGAGTGCTCTGGTTGGCATAACCAAATTCCTTAGGTAATCGTGGTGCAATAGCGCGCTGGGAAACGGGTAGGTGCTCTTGATCGATGAGTAGCCATTCTCCCTCCGGGAGAAAAGCTATCCGGGTTTTGTTTGAGGCTAAAGCGACACTCTCACTGTGGGAGGGTCAGACGCGGTAGCGGCCGGGGAGGGAATGGTGTCATGCAAGCGGTAGTTAAATCCGAGATATCGAACCCTCTTGCAAAGCAAACAACGCTTTGTATTCTCCCGGGGAGGGTGTCGTCAAAGGTTTTAGTGACTATCACATGACCATAACCAGTGCCGCTTTTGTCATTCTCCCTGGGGAGAATCCGGCGTGTAGATTGCGCTGGAAGAGGGGTGTGTCTGGTTAGATTTTCAATAACACTTCGAGCTTAAATATTGAATTTATTGCCAAAAGTATCCCTCTCCCAATGCAAACTATGCATTGGACTGTCCCATAGGGAGAGTGACTTGGCTTTGGGTACGTGCATTAAAATATAGTCGAACAGGATTTCAAATAATGCTTTGACGACACCCGGGGGGAGAATAGCAATTCGGGTTTTTGTTGAGACTAACTAACCCGGACTATTCATCAAGCCGACGGCATCTCGCTTGATCTTTGATTCCACAGCAAATTTATTCTTTTGCAAATATCAGTAAGTATTCGACGCAAGAATAAAATTCACTGTGAAAACAAATCTCTGCGCGATATGCTCGCCATTTCATGAATAGTCCGGGCTAACTGATACGAAAACTTCCGGAGAGTTGAAGCGTTTTGCCAAGTCGATCAATTGATCTGGCCGATAGATTGCAGCTTATCCTCGAACGGCTGGATAGGCCGTGCAACTACGGGGTTTGCCGATTCTGATGCAGTCACTTAGTAACGTAAAAAATCTACGGGATTCTGACAGCGCACTGATGATGTCGTTCGCTGCAGGCGATTGCGAAGGTTTTGAAGTGCTGTATCGGCGCTATAGCGCTTCGATATATCGGTTTTTCTACTTTGGCACTCACGCGGATCAAGCGCTGACTGCTGAGTTGTTTTACGACGTATGGATGACAGTTGCTCGCGGTCGTGCCCGTTATACCAATGATATAAATTTTACTGATTGGCTATATCATTCTGCCTGGGCACGGTTGCACGATCACTTGCGCCTACATTCACTGGATCGAGAAATTGATAACCTGAAGCCGGTTAACAGGGAATCGACTGTTGTTAACATGGCAGACTTTGTATCGGATAGTGCAAAAAGCGATGAGAAAGGATCGGTAGCCGACATCTCATCTGACACCCCTGAGGTTGATGCAAAGAAATTCTTGTCCGATGGTTCCTTGCCAGAAAGTTCTTTACCAGATAGTTCATTGGTAGCAGCGATCAAAAATTTGAATTCTGAACAGAAAGAGGTGGTGCTGCTTCGATATTGTTTTTCAATGTCGAATCCGGACATCGCCGAGTTTATTGACGTGAGTAAGTCAACAGTTGATCGTATAACACGAGAAGCGTCCAGTTTGCTAAGACAGAATGTGATTGAATCGCGTGCACAGGGGGATCAATTCAATGGGTGATGTTGTTAGCATCAAGAAATCATTGGACGATGATCTCCATGAGTTGTTTGTTCAGGCGTGCCCTGAGGTGCCTGCGTTTGTTAATGAAAAAGTTCAGAGTGCTGTAAATCATTCGCTCGGTGGTGGAGCTGCTTCGAATTATCAGCCATCATTTAGAACGGTATGTTTTATCGTCGCTGGTGCTTGTCTGTTGGGTGCAGGATTGGTTAAAGGGTTCACTGCACGTTGGAGTGATGCCGTTGATTCAGTAGCGATGTATACAGCTCAGTCCGAATCGCTAAACAAAGAAGCGGTGTTGGGTGCGGCAATGCCTGCGACTGCCTCTGAAACGGGTGATAGCGAGCAAAGCTGGCGTCGATCAAAAGGGGCGTGGGCTGAATACATTGCACGGCTTGAGCGAGATCCGTTTTATCAGCATGTACAACAAGAAAAATTGCGTTTTCAAGCGCGTTACCCAAGTACGACGATATCCCCTGATTAACCTCGCTTGTGGGTTCGCAATGAGTCAATAATCAGAAACACCATACCGGTATATATCCGACGGTCGGATGTATCATCCCTTCGTGCAGATAGCCTTTGCAGGCGCAATTGTCTGGCCCTGATATTTAAGACAGTGGCTGTGATATTCCGAAGCGGAGCCGAATCCCGCAATCCAGGACCTTCAAGAATCGGCCATCAACACGCTGGCCATCATGACGCCGGGCTTGAGGAATTCCGATAGATCCCCAAATTATTGACAGATTAGCGTTTTCTGGAGCCGCAGATTCAGCTAAAGGTATTGGATACAGGCGTATGCTGGTAACCAGTTGAAGTCTGACTCAATTTTTCGATGTGCCCGCCGACACACTTAGGCGAGACGGGGGATCCGGGTAACCGGTGAAACTATTAACATGATTGGTAAAATTGTATTTGGCATTGCTTGTTGCTTGTTTTTTGCCTCGCTTTTTACGGCGACGGTAACCTTGGGCGAAGCTAAATCCCTTTCGGGTATCCAGGCATTCATTTCTGCGCTGCGTTATGGCACTGCGGGTCTTTTCTCGCCAGCGTCTTTCTCAGCGTTTATCACCCACTTTATCGCTTTGATGTCAGCCGCGGCAAACTTTGTATTTGTCTTCTGGGCGTTGCTGGTATTTTCACCAACGAAAGTCACCTCACTGAGATGGTTTTGGTGGATCAGTCTGATCTTTATTGTGGCAGCAGTTTACACGGGTGTGTTGGTACTGCTTGATGACCGTGCGGCTTTGCAGTCCGGTTATTTTTTCTGGCTGGCAGCATTGATGTTGATGTTTATTGCACCAGTGGTAGCCAGAATAGAGCGTAAGCGGGCGGTTTCGATAGCACGCCGCAACAAGAGCGTTACGCTAAAGCCTTAAACACCATGCGTTAGGCTGGTAAGTTCCTGTCTATAAACTAGTCCACGTAGTGTTACCGGAATTCTGTTAGACGTCTACTTTTGTTTGAGTGCGATTTTCATCGCCAAAAACTTTAAGATATCTTTCGATTTCAGATTTTGGTCCGGTTGCTTTTGCAAGGTTATCTGACAGCTTGACTGTCGGATCACCATTAGCGGACGTTATTTTCACCACCACCGAAAACGCCCGGAGGTTTTCGTTTTCATATGGTGCGCAGTCACGGAAGTCATTGGTGAGGTTAGTTCCCCAACCAAAACTTGTTCTGACTTTACCTTCAAAGTGTTTGTAGGTTGATTCGATGGTGTCTATATCCAGACCATCGGAGAAAATCACCAGCTTGTCTTTCGGGTCGATGCCTTTGCTTTTCCACCAGGTGATAATTTCCTCTCCGCCTTCGACTGGATCTTTGGAATCAATTCTGAAGCCTTTCCAGTCTGCGACCCAATCGGGTGCGTCCTGCAAAAAGCGCGTGGTACCGTAGGTATCTGGTAGAACTATCAACAAGTTGCTGTCATAGGTTTTTTGCCAGCTTTCAAGAACCTTGTACGGGCTTGCCGCCAGTTCCTCATCATTGTTGGAAAGTGTTGCGACAGCCATAGGTAGTTCATGTGCGTTGGTACCGATTGCTTCAAGGTCATGATCCATAGCGAGCAAGACGTTGCTTGTGCCAATGAAGTTCTGATTCAGGCCTTCTTTCAATGCGTCTACACACCAGCGTTGCCATAAAAAGCTGTGTCGTCTGCGGGTGCCGAAGTCAGCAATTTTTAAGTTTGGCAGTTGTTTCAGCCGCAGCACTTTTTCCCACATTTTTGCCTTGGCACGTGCGTAGGTAACATCTACTTCAAAACGTCCCATACCACGCATGGCTGCACGTGATCGAAGCTCACTAATGATTGTTAATAACGGAATTTCCCACAGAGAGGTTTCAGCCCAGGTGCCATGGATGTCAATGATGTACTGTCCATCGCGTTTGGCAAGCTCGAATTCCGGGAGTTGAAAGTCTTTAAGCCATTGCAGAAAATTTGCGTTAAATAATCGTTCCTTACCGTAGAACGTGTTACCTGCTAACCAGATACTTTCTTTTTTTGTTAGTTTGACTGTTCGCGCATGTTCCAATTGTTCTCGTAATTCCGCTTCATCAATTTCATCAGCGAGTCTGACAGTCTTGCTGCGATTGATGAGAGAGAACGTGACCGGGATGTCTTTCCATTCCTGCAGAATGGTCTGCAGCATCAGAAGCTTGTATACATCTGTGTCCAGAATGCTGCGGACAATCGGATCCATCTTGAATGTATGGTCGTATACGCGCTTTGCGAAATCTATATTTGCCATTGTGAAAATCCAGCTGTTGTGTTCGCAGCAGCTACTAGCTTTGGTTTGGGCTTGTACTTGTTTTTAAGGGTTGGTTTTTAAGGGTTGGTGTTTAAGTCCAACATGCCTTTTGTAGGTGGTGGCACAATTCGTTTTTGAGGAATTGCATCAAGCTCAACGCAGTCTGCGCCGTGGTATACCAGAAAGTGTTTACCTTTAGCACGGGCGATCATTGTCAGGCCAAGATGTTCTGCCAGCTCAAGCCCCATGTGAGTAACACCTGATCGGGAAACCAGGGCTGGTATGCCCATGAAAGCGGTTTTCATAACGATCTCCGAAGTCAGGCGTCCTGTGGTATAAAAAACTTTGTCTGAACCATCAATGCCATCAAGCCACATGTGTCCTGATACTGCGTCTGCAGCGTTGTGTCTGCCAACATCTTCAACGTGTATTAATGATTTGGTACCGTGACATAGAGCGCAGCCGTGCACAGCACCGGCACTTCTATAGATATCATTGAGCTTACCAACCTCACGAATCATTTCGTAGAGTTCTGATTGCTTAATGTTCGCCTGTGGCAGAACAACTTCATACAGCTTGTCTATCGTGCAACTGAAAATTGTGCCCTGGCCGCAGCCGCTGGTTACAATTTTGCGATTCAGTTTTTCCTGCCAGTCTTCAATGCCGTTGCCAGCTCTGGTTTCAACAACTACCAGCTCACGATCCCAGTCAACATGGATAGAGACAATGTCTTCAATGTCTTCAATTAGTTTTTGATTGCGTACATAGCCAAGGGTAAGTGCCTCTGGCTGTGAGCCGAGAGTCATTAGTGTGACTATCTCTGTATCGTCAATACGGATAGTCAGCGGAAATTCACCGGGGATTTGTTGCTCGGTTTGCTCACCGTACTCATTGACGACTGTGACCGGGTGGGTCGGTCGCAGCCCGGATTGACTCATCTCTGGTCGGTATTGTGAGTTGTTCTGTGCCACGCTCTGATTACTCTGATGGTTGGCGGCGATATGCCACGCTACTGTGCGAGTTGCCTGGTCGATATGGGAATCAACCTTGACTGACAGGTTATCACAGGCCGGACGCGACTTTCTTTGGCCAAAAACAGAAATGCCGGATCAATTCCGCTTTGTTCCAGGTGTGTGGCAGTAGCGGGCAATTGTGTTTTTGTGTGGTGCGGCTTGCTGTGGGCGGTAATTCGACTTCTGTGGCAGGGCCATTTGCAATTCCCCGCCAACCGCTTCACGATGGAATGCTGGTGAACATGCAGGGCATTGGTATTGTGAATGAAACCTTGGTAGAGCGTCGACAAGCACCGGCTTTTGATGTTGGTGTTGTGCTCAATCGCGGCTTACGTACTTTTGCAGCTGGCAAGTCTACGGAAATGAAGATTCCAGTTTGGTCGTTGCGAGAGCTGGTAGTGCGCGGACAAATCGATGCAGAGTCTCTTACTGATCGACCCACAGGTCTGGAAAAAACTATTATCAATGAAACCGAAGATAGTTACGATGCACTGTGGACAGGTTTCAGACTCGAGTTCTTTCGAGACGGTGGTCAGAGTTACTGGCACACCTTAGTCGGAGAACAGCAACAGATTTTTGTCGTGTGTCAGGACGATGAAGACGGCGTTTTCACACCGATACTGGTCACTGCGGACTATGATGAGGCGATGGCCTACCATGAGGCAGACGACACCATCCTGAGCGCGCCGATGCCTGAAAAGATATATCTGGTTCTTGAGCGTTTTGTTCTGGAGAACTATTCGCCAGCGCAGAAAAAGAGACGCAAACGTAAGCAGTGGCACGGTGGAGAGCAAGATGAAACATTCGCGCGAAAACCAGTCGCTCGGTAACCTGAAAGGTCAATCGGTGAGCAATAAACGAGACGCAGCGTCGGAAGGTGAATCATCAAAAGGTGAGGGTGGCTTCATTGGTCGTTGGGCAAGGCGCAAACATGATACTGCGATTGATGCACAAGACCCTGCAACAGATGACGTTTTCAGTGACCCGTTAAGTGAAGTCCCTGAGCACGCATTGCAGCCTGAGGAATCCGCGGCTGACAAATCCAAACTAATTGAAGAGCCCGAGCCTGCCCCGGTACTTACCGACGAAGACATGCCCGATATTGAAACGCTGAATGCAGATAGTGACTTCAGTCCTTTCTTTTCCAAAGGTGTGAGTAAAGACCTTAGAAACCTGGCGCTTAAAAAGCTATTTTACAGCGGCAAGTTTTCCGTGCGTGACGGTCTTGATGACTACGACGATGATTTCACCAAGTTTGAACCACTTGGTGATACGGTCACGTGTGATATGAAATTTCATGCACGGCGCAAAGAGAAAGCAAGACTGGCCGCGTTGGAAGAAGAGAGACTGAAGCTTGAAGCTGCCCAGGTTGAAAGTAAGAAGGCTGAAGGTGAGCTGGCTGAAGATAAGCAGGTAGAAGGCATAGAAGAATCGCCAAAGGAAGAATTGCCGAAGGAAGAAATATCAGAGATGGAAACTCTTGAGGAGGAAACAGGTTTAGCGTCTGTCGAATCGTCACTGCAAGACGAAATATCTAGTGATGAATTACCACACGCAAGCAGTGACAGTATAAATACCGAGATCTCAGACGAATCCGTAACTAAAGCTGCTTTGCTTAAAGATAAAGAACCGCACGTATAACCGGTTAGTCCGCCGGGCAGGAACTGTATGGAAAACACACCAATTGAATTTACCCCGTCTAATGCGGTTCAGACTACGTCTCTGGTGGGGTATCAGTCACGTGGACATTGCCTGATTATCGGTCCGCTGGACCTTGCACTTAATATTGCAGCAAAGCTTGATACTCCGGCACAGACTGTTCTGGTGCCAACCCCTGGCAAGACCGATTTCCAGAAGCGTGCGACAGAGGACGGTGTGATAGTTGTTGAGGCTGATGCGATGTTATTAAAGGGGTATCTGGGGGCTTACGATTGTGCGATTGGTGATCCGGAATCCCCTGGCTCACTGGCAATGGTTGCTGGTGTATCGCTGCTGGGCGGATTTGATTTGGTGCTTGATCTTGGTGATATGCCGATGCTGCGTCAGGAAGTTCTGCCGTTCGGTTATAAGGCAACAGGTACTGATGAAGTATTAATTGATGCTGCATTGGCTGAGCTTTCCGAGTTGCAGGGCGAGTTTGAAAAACCTAAGTACTTTGAATACAACGCATCTATTTGTGCACACTCGAGAAGTGGTATCACGGCATGTACGAATTGTCTGGATGTTTGCGGTACCGGTGCGATAACAAGTACTGGAGACGGAATAAACATAGAGCCGTATCTTTGTCAGGGCTGTGGAAGTTGTGCGACAAATTGCCCGAGCGGTGCGGTTAGTTATGCATACCCGTCACCGGTAGATGCACTTTCACAACTGACCGTATTACTTAAAGACAGACAGCAGCAAAAACTCAAGACGGTTGTTTATTTCCACGATGCAGAAGCTGGGACAGAGAGACTCGAGTCGATGAAGTCCTCGCTTGATGCTTGCGTGTTACCTCTGGCAGTAGAGGAGGTGGCAAGTGTCGGTATGGATGTGTGGCTGTCTGCACTCGCGTATGGTGTCAGTGCCATTGCCATTGATGCACCTGCTCTTGATTCCGGTGCGGTGCGCGCGCTGAAATCCCAGTCTGATACTGCTAACACGATCCTTTCGGGAATCGGATTAGAAAAACGCATAGCGTTAGTTGATGGTGCTGACCCACAAACAATAAATGAATTTGCGACAGGTGAATTCCTATCTATTTCCAATGCGACTTATAAAACTTTTAATGATAAAAGACAGTCAATTCGTAACGCGATTGATCATCTGGCTTTACATTGTCAGACAGATTTAGACTCAGTCGAATTAGGAGGGCAGTCGCCGTTCGGGCAAGTTGTGGTTGATCAAAGTGCATGTACTTTGTGTTTGGCCTGTGTGACAGTTTGTCCGGCTAGTGCTTTGCAGGATGGCGCAACCGTACCACAATTGAATTTCATAGAAAGTCAGTGTCTGCAGTGCGGTATGTGCGAGCAAGCCTGTCCGGAAAACGCGATAACACTGCGTCCCCGTTATCTCATAAACTCAGAGGAAGCACGCAAGGCGCAAATACTAAATGAAGAAACGCCGTTTAACTGCGTTGTTTGCAATACACCATTCGCGACTCAGCAGATTATTGGCAGAATGCAGGCAAAACTAGCTGACCACTGGATGTTTACAGAGGATAAGGCGATGCGCCGCCTCAAGATGTGTGAAGATTGTCGAGTCAAAGACATGTTTAGTGACACTGAATCCGGTATTGATGTGCATAAGTGATCAATTGATGTAGAGCAGTGATCAATGCAATTGCCTAAGTGACCATTGGTAAAGCCGGTGGGCTGATAGGCAAAAAGGACTAGAAATAATCGTTTTTTAGGAGCAAACTGGAACACTGGAAAATAAAGGCCCCATTTGATGCAGGTGGAAGCTGTGAGCAAAGATTCTCTAAAAGGTGCGATCATCAAGATCAGCACGCCTGAGAGTATTGCGTCCAGCGAAGCTCTTTCTCAGGAAGCAGAAGAGGCCGCTGCCGATCGGGCAAACCTGTACTCGTCACTTGGCGCGCTGTTTGCCGCTCCGGCAAGCGCTGAACATCTCGCAGTCCTTAAAAATCTCCCGGAAATACAACAACCTGAATCCGATCTGGAAATGGCTTGGTCGCTGCTGCGCCGCGCTGCCTCTGACTACACTCCTGAACAGATTGATGACGAATATCATCAATTGTTTATCGGCCTTGGGCGTGGTGTGGTTGTGCCATATGGTTCCTGGCACCTGACAGGGTTCCTGATGGAGAAGCCGCTTGGTGCTTTGCGGGCAGACTTACGCAAGCTGGGCATTGAGCGCTCTGCGGGTGTTGCAGAGTCCGAGGACCATATCGCCTCTCTATGTCAGGCAATGGCAGCCATTATTGTTGCAGACGAAATAGACTTTGATACTGAACGCGCATTCTTTAGTGAGCACATAGCTTCCTGGTCGGATGATTTTTTCCGCCTGTTGGATGAAGCGTCCTGTGCCGGTTTTTATCGCGCGGTTGGTAACCTTGGTAAAAGTTTTACAGATGTAGAAAAGCAATATTTGAGTATGAGTGTCTAGTTGGTATGACCGTATAACAAATAACAGCGTTGCTGCAGCTGCGCTGTTTAAAATGATTGGAGGTTTTGATGAGCAAGAAATTCATAAAGTCCGAACGACGCAGTTTCCTGAAAGGTGCAGTCGTCGCTACAGGGGCTGCAGCTGTTGCCCCAACCACCACAGTCGCTTCTGAAATAAAAAATCCTGTTATAGAAGTGCAGGACAAAGCTGATAAAGGCTACGTAGAGAACGACTACGTTCGCAATTACTATGATCGTGCGCGGTTCTGATCAAACCGACACGTAAAAGGGGAATTGAATGAAACTCACAAGAAAGACAAACTCGGAAGCGCATGGTCATCAAGGCGATGATTCAGGTGTAGGCCTAAGTGCTCGAAATGGCTTGTTCGGTCGGGCGGTTAATCGCCGGACGTTCTTGCGCCACTCAGGTGTTACAGCGGGTGGAGCTGCTTTGGCCACCGTTGCAGCGCCTGCAATGGTTAAAAAAGTTCGCGCTGCTGAAACATCTCCCAAAGATGGCGTTGAAACAGAAATCAAACTATCTGTCTGTACACACTGTTCTGTAGGTTGCGGTGTTGTAGCAGAAGTTCAGGACGGAGTCTGGACAGGGCAGGAGCCTGACTATGACTCTCCACTTAACATCGGTGGTCACTGTGCCAAAGGTGCTTCTATAAGAGAGCACGGACACGGTGAAAAGCGCGTCAAGTACCCGATGAAACTCACTGACGGCAAATGGAAGAAAGTCAGCTGGGAAGAAGCGATTGAAGACATCGGTGATCAGATGCTTTCAATTCGTGAAGAATCCGGTCCTGATTCTGTTTACTGGCTGGGCTCTGCAAAGTTTAATAATGAACAGTCTTACATGTTCAGAAAATTCGCAGGCATGTGGGGTACTAACAACGTAGACCACCAGGCGCGAATCTGTCACTCCACCACGGTTGCAGGGGTTGCTAACACCTGGGGCTATGGTGCAATGACCAACTCATACAACGACATGCACAATTCGAAAGCGATGTTCTTCATCGGCTCGAATGCAGCAGAAGCGCACCCGGTTGCCATGCAACACATTTTGCGTGCTAAAGAAAACGGTTCAAAGCTTATTGTGTGTGATCCGCGTTATACACGTACCGCTGCGCACGCAGATCAGTTTTTGCGCTTCCGTCCCGGTAGTGACGTTGCATTGATCTGGGGTATGTTATGGCATGTATTTGAAAACGGCTGGGAAGATAAGGAGTTCATCCAGCAGCGCGTTTACGGCATGGAAGAAATCAAAGCTGAAGTAGCCAAGTGGAATCCTGCAGAAGTTGAGCGTGTCTCTGGTGCGCCAGAAGCAGAGGTTAAGCTCGCTGCACAAACCATGGCTGAGAACCGACCGGGCACCATTGTCTGGTGTATGGGTGGTACGCAACACACTATCGGTAACAACAATACCCGTGCTTACTGTGTACTGCAGTTGGCTCTGGGTAACATGGGTGTCTCTGGTGGTGGTGCGAATATCTTCCGCGGCCACGACAATGTTCAGGGTGCTACTGACTTCTGCATTCTTTCTCATTCTCTGCCTGGCTACTACGGTTTGTCAGCTGGTTCGTGGAAGCACTGGTCATCTGTCTGGGGTGTCGATTACGAGTGGATGAAAACCCGCTTTGATTCCGGTAGTTATGAAGAAGCCGGTGGCAAGCCAGCCAGTCCGATGAATACTAAGGGTATGCCAGTGTCGCGCTGGATAGATGGTGTTCTTGAAGATCGCGGCAACATTGCTCAAAAAGATAACATTCGTGCAATGGTGCTTTGGGGGCATGCGCCAAACAGTCAGACCCGTGGGCCTGAAATGAAAGAGGCGATGGAGAAGCTTGATCTGATGGTAATCATCGATCCTTATCCAACTCACTCGGCAGTTCTGCCAGACCGTAAAGACGGTGTTTATATTCTGCCGGCAACGACGCAGTTCGAAACCT
Organism: uncultured Granulosicoccaceae bacterium; assembly: GCA_938020525.1. Taxonomy (GTDB): domain Bacteria; phylum Pseudomonadota; class Gammaproteobacteria; order Granulosicoccales; family Granulosicoccaceae. The sequence continues at coordinate 18,887 of CALIHW010000072.1, forward strand.
ATGGTTCCGTGACCGCCTCTAATCGTTCACTGCAATGGCGTGAGAAAGTAATCGATCCGTTGTTTGAGTCTCTACCTGATCACACCATCATGTACAAGCTTGCCAAGAAATTTGGTTTCGCAGATGAGTTTACTGCCAATATCGCTGTAAATGATGATGAGCCCTTGATTGAAGACATCACAAGAGAATTCAACACGGGTATGTGGACAATTGGCTACACCGGTCAAAGTCCTGAGCGTTTGAAAGCACATAAGGAACACCGCAGTACTTTTAATACCACTACTCTGCAAGCTGAAGGTGGTCCGCTTGATGGTGAGTATTACGGTATGCCGTGGCCATGTTGGGGAACTCCTGAAATGAAGCACCCCGGTACACCGCTTCTGTATGACACCAGTAAGTCTGTGGCAGAGGGTGGTTTGAATTTCCGTGCACGATTCGGTGTTGAACGTAACGGTGAAAGCCTGTTGGCAGAAGGTTCCTACTCTGTGGGTGCTGAGATCGAAGATGGTTATCCTGAATTTACCCATGAAACTCTAAAGTCACTCGGCTGGTGGGAAGACCTCACTGACGACGAGAAGACTGCGGCTGAAGGTAAAAACTGGAAGACCGATCAGTCCGGTGGTATTCAGCGTGTTGCAATCAAGCACGGTTGTGCACCATTCGGTAACGCCAAGGCGCGTGCCGTAGTCTGGACATTCCCCGATCCGGTACCGATTCACCGCGAGCCGTTATATACGAATCGTCGCGATCTGGTTGCCGACTACCCGACCTACGAAGATCGTAAGTCGCACTATCGATTGCCGACCAGATACGCATCGATTCAGGAAGAAGACTTTTCAGAAGACTTCCCTCTTATTCATACCAGTGGTCGACTGGTCGAATACGAAGGTGGTGGTGATGAGTCGCGCTCTAATCCGTGGCTTGCAGAACTACAGCAGGACATGTTCGTAGAGATCAATCCGGCAGACGCAAATGACGCAGGTGTTGATGACGAGCAGATGGTCTGGGTTGAAAGTCCGGAAGGTGGCAAGATTAAAGTTAAAGCGATGGTCACGCCCAGAGTCGGGCGCGGGGTAGTATTTACTCCGTTCCACTTTGCCGGTCACTTTGAAGGCGAAGATCTCGAAGGCAAGTATCCTGAAGGTACCGCACCGTATGTTCGTGGTGAGGCGGCTAATACCGCATTTACCTACGGCTACGATTCCGTCACACAAATGCAAGAGTCGAAAGTTACGCTCTGCAAAATCTACTCGGCTTAAGGAGAACAGTCATGGCTAGAATGAAATTTCTTTGTGACGCCGAACGCTGCATTGAGTGTAACGGTTGTGTCACTGCATGTAAGAACGAACACGAAGTGCCTTGGGGTGTAAATCGTCGTCGCGTTGTGACGATCGGTGATGGTGAAGTCGGCTCTGAGAAATCAATCTCTGTGGCTTGCATGCACTGCACTGATGCGCCTTGTCAGGCCGTCTGTCCGGTTGATTGTTTCTATACCACCGATGATGGCATTGTTCTGCACGATAAAGATCTTTGTATCGGTTGCGGTTACTGCTTCTATGCATGTCCGTTTGGCGCACCGCAGTATCCAAAGCAATCTGCTTTCGGTGCACGCGGCAAGATGGATAAATGTACCTTCTGTGCCGGTGGTCCAGCGGATGATCTGTCTCAGGCAGAGTACGAAAAGTATGGTCGTAACCGTATTGCTGAAGGCAAGCTGCCTCTGTGTGCAGAGATGTGCTCGACTAAAGCCCTGATCGCCGGCGACGGTGACAAAGTTGCAGATATCTATCGCGAGCGTATTACCAGACGCGGCGGCAGACCTGACAACTGGGGTTGGGATACGGCGTACAAAGGGTAGTCCCGGTACGTCTTTGTTTGGATCAATTGCGGCGGTCTTTTATGGCCGCCGCTGTTGTTTGAGCAATTGATAAATTTGAGCAGACTAAACTTGATGACTAAATTTGATGAGTAGAAAAATGCAAAACTCAGCACAACTGGTTCTGGTGGCAACTGTGATGTTTTTTCTGAGCGCTTGTGACTCTATTACAGGTTCAGGTGAAGTAGACGAGGCCTCGCTTGATCCGTCTGCGTATGAATATAAAGGTGCTGCTGATCCATTGCTTAGCGTACCAGCCGCCGACAGGGCAGGTGGTCTTGCCGACCGCTTTGATCTTGTGCAAGGTCGTCAGTAGCCTAGCGCTACATCCTTGTTACACCGAACGGCACTGAAGGCAATAAGTACTAAAAATCGAGTACTAAATAATCGGGGGATACAATTCATGAAAGTAAAAGACCTACCCAAAAATCATCCGGCACGTATAAAGAGACGCAAGCGCATTGCTGTCTTGACTTTTGCCTTCATTATGTTGGCGGCACTGCTAGCACCGTTTAGTGGCTTCCTGTTGAGTGGCCAGTTTATAGGTAGTGCAGTGGCACAGGAGAAAAGCGCTGACTCTAATCCACGTGCGGACTACTGGCGCGCAGTGAAGGGTGGCGTTGGTGGTTACAGTGCGATCAAAGGGCCCGAGACCGGTGTGCTAACACAAAGCGCAGGTGTCGATTGGGCAAACTTTCGGCGTGGACCCATAGTTAAATATGCTCCTTGGGCGATTGCGGGTATGTTTTTAGTGATCCTGTTGTATCACCTGTTACATGGCAAAAACAAACTTACGCACAGACCTTCCGGTGTGATGGTAAAACGCTGGTCCTGGTTTGAGCGACTGGTGCACTGGACAACAGCGATATCTTTTATCGTTCTGGCGGTGACCGGTATGAGCATGCTGCTCGGCCGGACTCTGCTGCTGCCGCTGTTTGGCGGTTTGCAGGGCGGTAAAGCAGCCTATGCAGCATGGGCGCAATTTTCTATACAACTGCACAATGTAATGGGTCCGGTCCTGAGTGTTGGTATTGTGTTGATGATTGTTATGTGGATCTGGCATAACTTTCCGTCAAAGGGTGACTGGGGCTGGATTAAAGCTGGTGGCGGTATTATTGGTGACAAGCACCCAAGCGCCGGGCGAATGAACTTTGGTGAAAAGATCTGGTTCTGGATTATTGCTACCTTTGGCATGGCGGTAGTCATCACCGGACTGTTGATGGTTGCACCGAGCTTTCCTTCATTGCAGGCGTTGCTTCCAATACCAATTACACGTGGAATGATGCAGGATGCCAATGTCTGGCATGTGGTTGCAGGTATCATCTGGATGACTGTTGCTATCGGTCATATCTATATCGGTACTGCGGGCACAGAGGGTGCGTTTCAGGGGATGTCAACCGGTTACGTATCTGCTGAGTGGGCGGAGCAGCATCATAATCTTTGGTTCTACAAGATGAGAAGACAGGGCAAGGTGGCACGACACCCTGATCGATATGCTAGAGGTCACGGTGCGATAAGGCAGCGTTCCTTATAGCAAAGCGCTGTTTGTAATCTGGTTTATAAGCTGGGCTTGTAAGCGTTATTGATAAAGAGGCGGGCATTTGCCCGCCTTTTTTTGTTCCAGAGTTGTTGAATGTTTAAGTGCTTGTGTGGGTTAAATGAAATCAATGCATGGTGAATCTAACAATCAGACTTTTCCTGCTTCAGTCATAGAGAAGATGACTGAAGGTGGTTCAACCGTGACATGTCTGCCAGTCAAGCTCGAGGAGGATGACAACTGGCAGTCTGCAGTTTTCTTCAGGCTGGGCGGGCGGGAATCACAGGTCGATATTAAATTGTTGAGTGAACAGCAATCCGCATTAGGCGTAGGAATTGAAACTGATTTGATTGAACATGCCAACGCTACGGTTGTCATGCTGCGACTGCAAATGTTTACTCAGCCAGAGAATCCATTGGTGGGTGAGGTGTTGATAACCCCCGGTGGTGCAGAGACTCACTATGAGATATTGACACTGCTTAGCACACAGAAAACACTCACCTGGTTTTTATCTGATCAGGAGTTTCAGATTATCCATCAGCAGCGTCAACCGTTGAATGATGACTGGCGCAAAGAATTTCTTGACCTGCGTGATGAGGCGTTTAAGCGTGATACATTGCTTAGGCTTTCAGGCAATTACAGTGCGCAGACGGCATTTGCTGAGGTGGTTTCTCATTACGCTTTACGTAGCTGAACGACCACTAAAGCTCGATTCAGATCTAACCTATATCGGGAGTCTGTTTTAAGAATGTCCAATCTCAAAATTCATCATGCAACCAGCATTCAAATACATCGCCACTTTAGCGTGTCATAGTCAAGCTATAAGAGAAAATTAAAGTGCGTGCTTTCTTGATTCTGCTTTTCGTTTTTTTTCTCCCAGGTTTACATGCGCCTGGTTTGCATGCGGAGGAGGCATGCGGTCCACTTCAACAATCACAGGGTTCTCTCTCGCAAGCAGAGTTGGTAGTTGCCGAGTCCGAATGGAAGCGGGCTATTGATCAGGATAAAGCTGAGGATTTAGCTCGATTGCTGCCCGTAGTTGATGTGCAAATCACCAATGACAAGGGTAAAACAGCATTGATGGCAGCACTTAAGATCGGTGATCAGTGTCTGTTACAGGAACTTCTGCGGCGTGGTTTGAGAATGTCTGACACTGGTTACACTGGTGGTACGACACTGATGTATGCGGTTCTTGGCAATCAGTCTGATATGATTCAACAGGTGCTGAGCTACAATCCTGAGTTGAATGCTGAAAGCACTAACGGTTGGACGGCCGTCATGATAGCTGCTGCAAAGGGTTTTGAGTCTGCGATTAGATCGTTGTATGAGGCAGGTGCTGATGTCAATCTGGCTGATGTCTATGAGTGGACGCCGCTAATGCGAGCTCTGGACAACAGGCATAGTGCTGTAGTGAGTTTTCTACTGTCAGTGCCGGATATAGACATAGCTCATCCGAATGAAAACGGAGCAACTGCACTGCATATTGCCGCTCAGACCGGTGATGCGTTGGCAGTGGGGCTGTTATTGCAGCGAGGTGCAGATACTGATCTTATGGATAAAAACGGAAATTCGCCGGCTGATATTGCTATTTTAAATAATCACCAAGTGGTGGCGGAATTAATTCTTCAAAGGTAAGGTTTGAATCCAATAGTAGTTCAGTTAAAAATTTTTCCCTGAGTGCACTTGGATGCGTGGACCTGGGTGAATGGACCTGAGTTAATGTTCTCGGGTAAATGGTCGCGAATGTAAGAGGCTGGATTAAAGATAAACGAGTCCGCTATAAGGGCTGGTTTCTAATGCTTTAAGGCGACTCTGTAAATCACCGGTGTGAATTTCAAGCTTGTGGCCGTCCGGATCCAGTAGATAGAACGACACCCCGTGGCTTTTATTTTCTTTCCATTGTTTGATGCCGTTAGACGTCATACGTGCGCAGAATTTATCATAGTCTGCAAGTGAAATACTGAAGGCGATATGTGAGTAATCGACTTTCGGGCAGGGAGCATCACAAGAAAGGCAGAGCCATAAGTCTCCAATGGTGAGGTATGCGCCGTTATCCCACTTTACATGCCCGGTAAAGCCCAGGGTGTCTATATAAAACTTCAGAGATGTATTGAGGTCACTGACGGCGAGCGTAATGTGGTTAATACCAGTGATCATAGATTTTAGTCAACTATAGGAATCAGCACTTAATTGTCTGCCTCGTATAGTCAGACAACTTAACTACAGATACCTTGTCATTCGAGAGGGTCTTGGGGTCACTGATTTTGTGTTCCATAGACGCACGGAAGCCGAACTTGTCGAAAAAGCGATCATACATATCGGCGCCGTAACTGCCTGCTGCATATATGTGACCGTTCGAATCGTCATACTCCAGTTCGATTGCTGCCAGCGGGTGTGGTGCAGGGCCACCAAGTACTTTTGCACCTTGTGACGGGTCGTAGACGCTGCGTTCTGAGCAACAGGATATAAGCCCTGATTGCTCAACTGATTTGCCTTCCTCATGATTAAAATAAGTTATCGGGTCGTGACGATAATTAATAAAAGATATTTCTTTTGCCGGATGACTCATTTTGTGACTGCAAATAGCAGAGTAGGCAACAATCGATTTGTCTGGCCCTATACCTCCACGCCACTGTGAGTTTTCATCGGTGGTGAGTGGCTTGCCGGTGTTAATCAGCAAGCACGGTGTTGTTACAAACGGATAAAAAAATAAATAGGGCTCACCAACGGTTATTTGATCTACCGTGAGTATTCCTGACGAATCACCTTGTAGAAGGCAACGTTGATAACTCACCTTCTTTGTATCAGCAAGTACGCTAGATGATTGTGCGCCAGCTGCTATAACGATTGAAGTACATACTTTGGTGAAGTCCCTGCGTTTCATTTTGGTATTCCTCTTATACCGTAACTTTGCTGTACAACAGCTGAGATGATTGTTGCTGTCCAGAGCGTAACTGGTCGCTTGTGTGAAAACGTGTGAAATTCTGCTCGTATCGTTCAATGGAAGTATGTTTGTACGACAAGCTGTTCAGTGAGTGTTCGGTCGTGATGGGTTTTCCTGTGCGGAAGCTTTGTTTAACTGGATAACTAAATGGCAATGTGCTGTAAAAATCTGTTACTCGATATTGTGTCATTAGCCAAAAGATATCAATGTACCTACCCGTGCAAGGCTGTTTTTTGTAACCCGGTCGTAACCCACCCCAGGTTAGACCACACTATAACCATAATTTCATCATCATAAAAATAATAGGTCTAACACAATGAAAACAAAACTTACCCTTATTTCTGTTGTTGCAGGTTGTGCTCTACTCGCCGGTGGTCCGGCAATGGCTCAAGGTGACTTGCTGGAAGGCTGGTCGGGCAGTGCGAGTCTTGGTGCGCTGTTTACGTCGGGCAACACTGAATCGACCAACGTGAATGGGTCTGCCAGTGTGACAAAGCAAATTGATGAATGGCGCCATACCGCATTCGGCAGTACCTATACCGCTGAAGACAATGATGTAGAGTCAGCTAACCGGTTTGACCTTGGCTATAAGCTGGATCGCCAATTTACCGACACCCTCTACGGTTTTGGTCGATTGAGATTCGACACAGATGAATTCGGCAATATCGACAACAGAATTACTGGTGTTGTCGGTGTTGGTAATCAACTTCTTAATGATGGAAAGCAGACACTAAGTGGCGAGATTGGTATTGGTGCGCATCAAACTGAATTTCTTGAAGATCCAGGTACAGTATCTGTAGGCACAGGAGAATTTGATCCTGTCACAGGTTTTGAGATACTTAATGTGAACACTGATAACGTTGAAGGCACAGAAGCGGACGGTGCGGTTCTTTACGCGGGTCTCAACTATAGCAATATTCTGAGCGATACCCTGACGTTCAATTCTGTCCTGAGTATTGAGGCGGCGGACGTAAATACATTAGCGGTTTGGGATAACAGCCTGAATGTTTCTCTCTCTGAGCGGATTTCTTTGTCTCTGGGCTTGCTGACAAGAACCAATACAGATCTTGGTGATGATTTTGAGGCAACTGATACAGCGACACGTGTCAATATTGTTTACGGGATTTAATTAACCTGGTAGTTAATACTTAGGTATTAATAAAAAGCCCCTGCTAAGTCAGGGGCTTTTTTTGTGGTGCGCCGAGCATGGCGCGAAGCGCCATGGTTGGCGTTTATAAGTGGTAAGTGAAAGCGAACCACGAAGTGACTTGGAGGTGAAAGTCCTCTGGGAGCCTTGATAACAGGAACCCCTAGCTGAACAGCAAGTGCAACATCGTGAGGTGTTGTGTGAAGGAAGCTGCAGGCAAAGCTCTGGCCTGACGAACAGGAACTGTATATAAGGCATGAGATGCGGGGTGAGGGAGCCAAAAAGTCTGAAGCCCGATGTTATCCAGAACGCACTTATGTAGATGCAGCAGGTATATGGAGTGAAGGTCACGCGTCTTACCTCGGGAGGTCTGTCGACTTGCCCGCGGGGCTACCACTGCTGAGAGGTAGTGGGATGATTTGGCAGAAGTCAGCAGAGGCCATAGTAGTTTGATGCACCATCGAACGAAGGGCCGAACAGGAAGAACAGACATGTTCTATCAGTTTCGATGATGGGTGGTGAGGCAGAAAGTTGGATAGAAGTCCAACACAGACAACCGAATGCTTTGATGGCAGTACCATCGAAGCTCGCCGGTCTGTGCCACAAGCCGATCCGGCAACTGATAGCTCTACGTGTCGTGCGTCAATGGAGTTGATGGAAGAGGTGGTGTGCCGCGAGAACTTATTAGCGGCATGGGCGCGAGTCAAACGCAATCGAGGTGCTGCAGGAATCGACGACATGTCAGTCGACGATTTGATGCCGTATTGTCGAGAGCATTGGCCGCGTATAAAGAAGTTGTTATTGTCAGGGCACTATCGTCCGCAAGCAGTGAAACGGGTAGTTATCCCAAAAGCTGCCGGTGGTGAACGTGTTCTGGGTATTCCGACGGTTCTTGACCGTTTGATTCAACAAGCGTTACTGCAGATACTGCAACCCATTTTTGACCCCCACTTCTCGGACAACAGCTACGGTTTTCGTCCGGGTCGAAGTGCACACGATGCCGTCTTGGCTGCCCGTGGGCACGTACGTGCTGGTCACCGTTGGGTAGTTGATGTCGATCTGGAATCGTTCTTTGATCGAGTTAACCACGACATGCTGATGGCACGAGTGGCAAGACGAGTAAAGGACAGACGAGTGTTGCGCCTTATCCGCCTGTATTTGCAGGCAGGTATGTGCGATGGAGGTGTGGTGAGTGTGCGAACAGAGGGAACGCCGCAAGGCGGACCGTTGTCGCCGCTGTTGTCGAACATCCTACTTGATGAGTGGGATCGGGAGCTTGAAAAACGAGGTCACCGTTTTGCCCGTTATGCTGATGATTGCAATATTTATGTGCGCTCAGAAGCGGCAGGTGAAAGGGTCATGGCCTCGGTGAGACGGTTTCTTGAACGTCGGCTACGTCTTCAAATCAATGAGTCGAAGAGTCAGGTTGCGCGTCCCTGGAACGTCAAGTTTCTGGGCTACAGCATGACTATACATCGTGTGACAAAGCTCAAACCGGCACCGGCCTCGGTGAGACGGTTTAAAGCCAAGTTACGTGATTGTTTCCGTCGGGGTCGAGGCCAGTCAATAGGCCGAGTGGTTGCAGAGCTAGCACCCATTCTGCGAGGTTGGATCAACTACTTCAAATTAAGTGATGTTAAGGGCGTCTTTGAGGATCTAGATCAGTGGCTACGCCGCCGGTTACGGGTCATTATATGGCGACAGGCGAAGCGTGCGCGAACACGTGTGCGCATGCTACGCCGACATGGCATTGATGAAAAGCGTGCTAAGGCTTCTTCCAGCAATGGCCGTGGCCCTTGGTGGAATGCTGGGGCAAGCCACATGAATCAAGCCTTCCCTAAACGTTTCTTCCATGCTTTAAGGCTTGTGTCCCTCTTTCAAACTTACTCCAGACTTCGTGAATGTTCTGCTTGAACCGCCGTGTACGGAACCGTACGCACGGTGGTGTGGGAGGAGGTGGTGGTAACATCACCTCCTACCCGATATACCAGCCTGCCATAGTTTTTAGACAGCGAGGGCTTTTAGACAGCAAGGGCTTTTAGCCTGCAATAGCTTTATCGAAAAGCTTCGCTATTGCATCAGAGCTTGTTTGGGCAATTACCCGGTCAATCTCGGCTCCGTCTTTGAACATGACCAGCGTGGATTGACGTCTTATGCCCAAATCCTTGGTGAACTGATCGTCTCTGTACAAATCCCAATCAACTCTCATTACAGTCACGGCCTGGTAGGCCTCGTTGTCATCGATTAGTGCACTCACGGTGCGCTCTTGAGATCGACAGACGGGTCACCAGTTGGCGGAAAAATCGAGCAGGAATGGCTCGCCGCTCTCAAGTGCCGCCTCGTACGCCTCCGGAGTAAAATCAATTTTTTTGCTGCTCTCAGCCCATGTCGGGGAAGTTGCAAATGCTAGTGCAGAGAGAGCCAGAAACTGGCGTCTTTTCATTGTGTGTCCTCTGGATTTCTCAGTATCAAGGTACTGTAATCTATCAGACATGACCGTTTTTCTGAAGTTCCGCCGGGAGTTCCAAAGCCGGGCAATTGTTAGCCGACGAATGCTTTCTCCATAACAAAGGTGCCCGGACGACTATTCGAACCTTCTTGCAGGCCGTGTTTTTCACAGATTGTCTTCATGTCTTTGTTCAGGCCCATAGAACCGCAAATCATGACGCGATCAGTGTCCGGGTTCAGTGGTTCAACACCAATGTCATTAAAAAGCTGTCCGCTCTCGATGAGCTGGGTAATGCGGCCTTGCGGGGTAAATTCTTCCTGGGTGATTGTCGGGTAGTAGCGAACTCTGGGTGTAGCAAGTTCGCCGATCAAGGGATCATCCGGCAAGCTGCTGATGAGCTGTTGGCTGTAGCCGAGCTCTTCGACCTGTCTGCAGGTGTGTGTTAGTACAATTTCATCAAAGCGGTCGTAGAGATCGGGATCACGAATAAGAGATGCAAAAGGAGCGACGCCTGTGCCTGTGGCAAACAGATACAATCGTTTGCCCGGGAGCAGAGCATCCAGCACCAATGTGCCGACTGGTTTTTGTTGCACAATGATCCTGTCACCGACTTTGATGTTCTGCAGTTTCGAGGTGAGTGGGCCGTCCTGTACTTTGATGGAATAGAATTCAAGTTCATCGTCCCAAGAGGGGCTCGCAATTGAGTAAGCACGTTTGAGCGGCTTTGCAGTGTCATCTGGCAGGCCGATCATTGTAAACTCACCAGAGCGAAATCTGAGGCTTGCCGGGCGAGTCACGCGAAACGAAAACAGTTTGTCGTTCCAGTGCGTTACTTCGGTGACGGTTTGCGAGTCAGGGGATTGGGATTGCTGGTTCATTGCTCATTGACTAATTTCATTCGTATGCAAACAGTATATGGGCGATTGAGCGGTTTTTACAGTGTATTTCTGCAGATTTGTCAACTGTTCAATGCCAGTGGCGAAACTTACAACGTTGTTCTGAATAAAAGGTTCGATCATGAAAATTGAACTCGCCTTCGGGCAGTCCGGGCTGGAAGTGGATCTGCCCGAGCAGGTCAAGCCGACCGTATTACGTAAGCCAGCCATGGATGCAAGCAGGCCGGCTGCGGACATAATTCAGCAGGCGCTGGATAACCCGATTGGTACAGACAGTCTGGCTGTGCTTGCGCAGGGTTCGAAAACAGCCTGCATTCTAATCTGCGATATCACCCGTCCGGTGCCGAACGGTGAATTCCTGCAGCCGGTAATCAGGCTTTTGATGGATGCTGGCGTGCCTAAGGCGGGTATTACGGTTTTGGTCGCTACCGGATTACATCGTCCGAACCTGGATGCGGAACTCGAAGAGCTAATCGGTGATCCCTGGGTGCAACAAAATGTGCGGGTAGAAAATCATTATGCTCGCGATGAAGATAGCTGCGTGCATCTTGGGGTCACAAAAGAACATGCAGTACCGGTTGGGCTCAACAGGCTGTTTGTTGATGCGGATGTGAAAATTGCAACCGGTTTGGTTGAGCCGCACTTTATGGCGGGCTATTCGGGGGGGCGCAAAGTAATTGCCCCGGGAGTTGCGCATCATGAAACTATCCGTACCTTCCACAGCGCGCGCTTTATGGAACATCCGCTAGCAACTTCCTGTGTTTTGGATGGCAATCCCTTGCATGAAACGCAGCTTGAAATAGTACAGCTGCTGAGTGGTCCGGTATTAAGTCTAAATACGGTACTTGATGAACATCGTAATCTGGTGCATGCCACTTTCGGTGAGGTGGTAGAAAGTCATCTGCAAGCGGTGCAGTTTGCACGTGGGAGTTGCGAGTTGTCTGTTGGAAGAAAATTCAAAACCATACTCACTTCATCTGCCGGTTACCCACTAGATAAGACCTACTATCAAACCGTGAAAGGTATGGTGACTCCATTGGGAATACTTGAAGATGGAGGCGACCTGATTATTGTGTCAGAGTGTTCTGAAGGGTTTGGTTCAGAAGAGTTTTGTGATGCACAGAAGCGCTTGGTCGAACTTGGGCCGGAAGGGTTCCTTGACTCAATAGCAGAGAAATCACTGGCAGATGTCGATGAATGGCAAACCGAAATGCAGTTAAAGCCAATGCGTATTGGCAGAATTAAATTGTTTGCACCCAAGCTTGGTGCTGACCCATCTGCAATGACGGGTGTTGAGCCTGTTGAAAATCTCACTGCCGCAATCAGGGAGAGTGTCGTGCGTCATAGGGATAGAGATATCGCGATTATTCCTGAAGGACCTTACGTTGTGCCATTCACATAGATTGGTATTGTAAAGTCTATGGATAAACATAAGCATATTGTGCGGATTGATCTGGCGCCATTGGGTGGGATCGCAGGTGATATGTTTGCGGCTGCAATGTTTAACGGATTTCCGCACCTTTATGATTACTTTTGTGATGATTTAAACTTGCTGGGTATTGAAGGGCTATCTGCAACGATCGAAGATCGACTATCCAACGGGCTTCAAGCGAAGTACTTCAATGTTCAACAGCAGACAACACTAAATCCACCCCGTACTCTGGCGGCAGTAAAAGAGTTTTTTTACAATAAACCGTTAGATGAGTCTGTTGCTAATCATGCGGTTGGGATTTTCACCAAGCTTGCACAGGCTGAGAGTGAAGTACACGGCAAGTCGATTGAGACGATACATTTTCATGAAGTCTCTGACTGGGATTCCGTGATCGATATACTGGCGGCAGCCGGAGTTATCGCCCGCCTTAAGTGTTCTGTCTGGCGCGTTGGCGTTCTTCCACTCGGTGCCGGCACAGTTAATACTGCGCACGGTGATATTCCGGTTCCGGCACCCGCGACCCTTGCATTGTTAAAAGATTTTCAGTGGCAGGATGATGGAATTAGTGGTGAGCGGGTTACACCAACCGGGGCTGCCATCCTCTGTTACCTGCAGGCAACCGATGCTGGGGCAGGAACTACAGCAGCCAGTCTTGTGACTGTTGGTAGTGGTTGTGGTAGCCGGGACCTAAATGGACGGGCCAATATCCTTCGGATGACGGCATTTTCCACCAGAGCTGTGGACACGGCATCGCGATCACCCTTGTTACTGGAAGATAACGGGTTGCTTGAAGATAAAGTGACCGTAGTAGCGTTTGAAGTCGATGATATGACAGCGGAAGAAATTGCATGGGCTGCCGATGAGATACGTGCCGTTGACGGGGTGTTGGATGTTAGCTGTCAAAGCATGCAAGGTAAGAAAAACAGAGTGTCCATCGGATTTAGAATTACTACATCCCCCGAACATTTGCACGCCGTGGTTGATCAGTCTTTTTTATTAACCTCAACAATAGGAATTAGGTACAGTCATTTGGCGCGTTTTGTTTTGCGGCGTTCTGAAGACACTGTAGAAAGCACCAATGTCAAAGTAGTTGAGAGACCTGCAGGGATAATCTCTGCTAAAGCATCAAGTGATGATCTTGCATCTGCGGTGTCTCTTGATGAACGACGTCGACTGGCACAGGTGGTATGTAATAAAGCTCTGCAATCTAATAACCATTGCCATAACAATGATGAAGACAAGCAGTGAAATCTAAATCAGACAGCAGGGAGGTATTAGAAAAAATACTCTGTCAGCGTACAGATGATCTGTATATCGCATTGAGTGGCGGCATAGATAGCATCACATTGATGCGTGTCGCAGCTGAAATTCGCGCAGCTCCGACTGTTGCAATGCACGCTGTGTCTGCGGCTGTACCTGCTGAGGCTACCAATCGCTGTCGTGAGCTTGCATCACGCTACAACTGGCGGCTAGTGCAGATTGATGCAGGTGAGTTTAATGACAGGCAATATGTCTCTAATCCGGTTAATCGATGCTATTACTGCAAGAGTCGTCTATTCGATAGCATTAAGGCGCAGCTCGAAGGCAACTATTGCATTGCGACCGGCACCAATACCGACGATCTTGGTGACTATCGTCCAGGCCTTAAAGCTGCAGGCGAACGGGATGTATGGCAACCCTATGTCGAAGCCGGTATAGATAAGCAAGCTATTAGAGATCTGGCGCTGCAATATGACCTGGGAGTTTTATCGCAAATGCCGGCACAGCCGTGCTTATCCAGTCGCATAGAAACGGGGATAAAAATTGATACCGATGACCTTGCGTTTGTGCACAGGCTGGAGCGCAAGCTAGCTGAACAACTAGGTGATGGAGATATACGCTGTCGTATTTTGAGTGGAGGAGTTGTTGTGCAGTTGCCAGCTGACAGTGTCGTATTTAATAGTGTTGTTCAGCGTCAGTCGATAGAAAAACTAATTAGTACATACTGCGAGGTGTCAGCGCGCCGCCTGATAAAGATTGAACCCTACAAGATGGGTAGCGCTTTTTTGCTTGCGGCTTCTGTAGAGGTCCATAAGCGATCATGATCAACGAAATTAACTTTGACTGGCATCGCGGTGAACGCACAGGTATTGCGGAAGCCGTGCTTTGTAGTCATAAAAGCAAGTCGCAGGTTATTGAAATTGTCGCGCGTGCGCAGAAAAAAAATCAGTCTCTTCTTTTAACACGGCTCAGTGTTGAAATCGCAGAGTGTTTGCAGCAAACATATCAGAATATCGACTGGCATTTACTGTCTGCAACAGCTTTTGTAGACAATGGAATAAAGTCACCAGTTGATTCTGATTGCATTATTGTGACTGCGGGAACTTCAGATGTACCTGTTGCTGAGGAAGCAAGGCGCACGCTGTTGTTCAATGGTCTTAAAGTAACTGTTTTGCACGACTGTGGTGTCGCCGGTTTATGGCGACTCACTGATCAGCTTCCTGTATTATCCAAAGCGCCTGTAATCATTGCTGTAGCCGGAATGGAAGGTGCGCTTTTTTCCGTGTTGGCAGGGTTGGTGCCGGGGCTCGTTATAGCAGTGCCCGGTTCTACGGGCTATGGTGTTTCTGAGGGAGGCCATGTAGCGTTAAACAGTGCGTTGTCTGCATGTGCGCCAGGTGTTGTAGTTGTGAACATTGACAATGGTTTTGGTGCAGCTTGCGCGATGTTGAAGCTGCTATCGCAACGACAATTGTTAGAAGACTGTTAGCAAGATGTATTTCAACAAGAACTGAATCACAGAGAAGACTATGAAGCCATCAGTGGTATTGGTTAATCCTATCTTTGCTCCGACACAGAAAGAATTTGAAGAGACCTATGTTGTACACAAACTGTGGGAGGCGAATGATAAGGCTAAGTTTCTCGCTGAAATTTCTAATGATGTTCGTGTTGTTGCGACCGATGGTGGGTCAGGTGCAAGTGCTGAATTACTAAGGCAGTTACCCAATGTAGAAGTTATCACTGTATTTGGCGTGGGTGTTGATGCGGTTGATTTGGACTACTGCAAAGCTAAAGGTATACGGGTCGGGAATACTCCCGATGTACTTTCGGATGATGTCGCTGATTTGGCTGTGGCTCTTTGTCTTGCCACTTATCGCCAGATTCCTACGGGTCATGAATATGCGAAGACAGGGCAATGGGAAACCCACGGCCCGATGCAGTTGACGTCAAAATTTTCCGGTAGTCGCGTCGGTATTTTTGGCCTTGGTCGTATCGGTCTTGTGATTGCCAGACGTCTACAGGGATTTGATTGCCAAATTAGTTATTGCAATCGGAATCAGCGCGACGATGTGGAGTACAAGTATTTTTCCGATATTCGTGAAATGGCCGAAGCAGTGGATTGTCTGATTCTGGCTGTCGCACCAACACCGGATATGGCAGGCTTTGTAAGCACCGATGTGTTGGCAGCGCTCGGACCGACAGGGCATATCGTCAATATCTCGAGAGGACTTGTCATCGATGAAGATGCGTTGATTGAAGCACTGGCTGAAAAAAAGATCGCAGGTGCGGGTCTTGATGTATTTGCTAATGAGCCAACTATTCCTGAAGCGCTTAGATCACAGCCCAATGTTGTGCTACAGCCACATGTGGCCAGCGGTACCGTGCAAACCAGAACTGCAATGGGAAAATTAATGCTCAAAAATCTTTCGAATTTTCTTAACGGTGATGAATTGGTAGCCTTTGTTGCATAGTCTACTGTGCGCAACTGAAATACTAGTTGTGAATATCCGACAGTTGAGCCACACTAATTGGGGCTGTGACATGGAGAGCGTAGCGTGAAAATTCTTCTAATTGACGACCACAGTCTTTTCGCGGAAGGATTGCGGGTACTGCTGAAAGACTTTAACCAAACTGTCGACAAGCCTGTACAGCTCGCCAGTTTTAATAGCTGTGAACAGGCGCTTGAAGAGCCGGACCCGGATAGTGTTGAACTAATACTACTGGATTATTATCTGCCTGGCCTTAGTGGTGTGAAAGCATTGTCTGCACTGCGTGAGTACTGTCCTAATTCGCGAATCATTGTTGTATCTGCCCTGGATGATCCACAGCACATTCGCCAGATTATTGATGCCGGTGCCGCCGGGTTCATTCCAAAGACCTCTACTTTTGCTGTAATGTCAGCAGCACTGAATCTGGTTATTGCCGGTGGTACCTACCTGCCACCTCAGGCAATAGATTCAAAAGGTGGTACTACTGCGCGCGCTCACCACCACAATCAGTCGGACCAAGATGCGGGTGCTGGACTGGACTGTCTGTCGCAAAGACAGCGTGAAGTGTTAATGCAGGTTGTGCAGGGCAAGCCTAATAAGGTTATTGCCAGAACGCTGGATATTTCTGAGCACACAGTTAAGGCTCATGTTTCTGCATCATTTAAGTTGTTGGGTGTAAAAAATCGCACTGAGGCAGTCTATGCTGCTGCTCGATTGTATCGCCAAGATTTGGATCGTGTTGACGAAGCGGGTTGACGTCTTTGCCTGCCCGTCTTTGCTTAGTCATCTTTCCCCTTGCCATCTTAAAGTCGTAACAAATAGCGAAGCTCATCAACTGTATTTGCCATTGGCTCATTATATTTTTTCAGCTCGGTGGCAGTATGGTATCCCCAGGTTACGCAGATTGTTTTCGTCTTTGCGTTGTGAGCACATTCCAGATCGACAGTAGAGTCACCTACAAATACACACTCTGAAGGTTCAACATCAGCTTCATTGCACAGTTGCAGAAGCGCTGCCGGATCTGGTTTCTTTGCTACACCGGCTTTTTGCCCATGAATGTAGGGGAATATTTTACGCCCGAAGAGATCTTCTGTTATCTCGACGGTAAACTGATGAGGTTTATTGGATAGCACGCCTAAGACCTTACCGCTTTGCGCGAGATCATTTACCAGAGCTTGTATTCCTGTAAATGCGACTGTACCGGGTCGCCAGGTTTTTTTGTAGTAGCTTTGAAACCAGCTCTGCAGTTCGGTAATTTGGCTATCGAGGAATTCTTCTGCCGGTAATGCACGGCGCAGTAACATCCAAAGGCCGTCACCGACGTAGGTTTTGACTGTAGTAAGAGGAAGTGGTGCTTGACCGAGATCGGATAGCGTACGATTCAAGGCCGCGGTTAAACCGGGGAGTGAATCGACAAGCGTGCCATCCAGATCGAAGATAACAGCTTTCATGCTATAGAGCCTTGTTATTCAGGTAGCTGTTAGATCTGTATATTGCGGAGGTATAAACGAGAACGCCGGCAATTCTGCCGGCGCTTTAAAAATCATGTAGCGCTGTTTTGTAGCGCTACTGTTGTTCGCGAAGGGTAGATTCGAACAACTGATTACAGAGAGCTGTAGTACGCAGCCAGGTCCATCATGTCCTGTTCGCTTAAGCCTGCAGCCATCGGTGCCATCGTCGCAGAGCTTGCGCCTTTGCGCTCTCCGGATTTGAACGCCTTTAACTGTGCTACCAGATATTCGGCTTTTTGACCGGCCAGATTAGGGAAGGTGGGCCCAATGCCAACGCCATCAGCACCGTGACAGGCCGCACATACTGCAGATTTGCCTTTTCCGGCTGCGGCATCACCAGCAGCGAATGCCGGAGAACTGGCGAGAACAGCGAATGTTATAGCGAGAAGAGTTTTCATATAAAGTATTTTCCTGGAGAACATTGATAGCGTAGCGCAATAAAGCGAACCCAACCTTAATGTGAACCGGGTCACAAATAAACCCGGTTCTAAAGGTGAATAACGGCGCTTACGAGGCTTTCTTCATTTCGGCTGCCTGCGCAATAACAACCTCAGCGACGTTGCTCGGGCAAGGTGCATAGTGAGAGAATTCCATAGAGAATTGACCACGGCCAGACGTCATAGTTCGCAGGTCGCCGATGTAGCCGAACATTTCGCTCAGAGGTGCGTCGGCCTTAACACGAACACCGGTCACGCCTGCCTCCTGACCCTGAATCATACCGCGTCGGCGGTTTAGATCACCAATGACATCACCAACATGGTCCTCTGGGGTGAACACATCAATTTTCATGATCGGCTCAAGCAGCTGAGGGCCTGCCTTTGGCATAGACTCTCGGTAGGCTGCCTTCGACGCAATTTCAAATGCCACGGCTGAGGAGTCAACAGCATGGAAGGCACCGTCCATTAGTGTGACCTGGAAATCCAGGCACGGATAACCCGCCAGTACGCCATTCTCGATGCTTTGCTTGAAACCCTTTTCAACCGCAGGCCAGTACTCGCGAGGTACGTTACCACCGGTTACTTTTGATTCAAAAGTAAAGCCGGTGCCCACTTCTGCAGGTTCGATAACATATTCGATCTTGGCAAACTGACCGGAACCACCAGTCTGTTTCTTGTGCGTGTAAGTATCTTCAATGCGCTTGGTGATGGTTTCGCGGTAGGCAACCTGAGGCTTACCAACTTCTACATCAACATCGTGCGTTCGCTTGAGAATGTCGACTTTAATGTCCAGGTGCAATTCACCCATACCTTTGATAATGGTCTCGCCGCTTTCCTCGTCGGTCTCAACATGGAAAGAAGGATCTTCCTGAACCATCTTGCTCAGTGCCAGCCCCATCTTCTCTGAACCACCTTTGTCTTTAGGTGAGATAGCGATAGAGATAACCGGATCAGGGAATACCATGGGTTCAAGGGTGGCCGGGTTCTTAACATCAGCCAGCGTATGACCGGTCTGTACGTTTTTCATACCGACGATAGCGACGATATCACCCGCTTGAGCTTTGTCTAGCTCTTCGCGTGAGTCAGCGTGCATTTCCACGATGCGGCCAATACGTTCTGTTTTACCAGTGAAGGTATTTAGAACATTAGTACCCTTAGCCAGAGTACCGGTGTAGATTCGCGTAAAAGTTAGTGCGCCGTATCGGTCGTCCATGATTTTGAACGCCAATGCCCGCAGAGGACCGTCCGGATCAACAATGGCGAACTCACCAGTCTCGTTACCTTCAAGGTCTACTTCCGGCTGAGGTTTAACTTCAGTTGGGTTGGGCAGGTAATCGACAACGGCATCAAGAACGTTCTGCACACCTTTGTTCTTGAAAGAGCTACCGCAGAAAGTCGGGAAGAACGCAAGGTCAATAGTACCCGTGCGAATACATCGCTTAATGGTTTCCAGATCGGGCTCTTCGCCTTCAAGGTACTTTTCCATAGCGTCGTCGTCTTGCTCTAGTGCAGTCTCGATCAGCTTTTCGCGATACTCTTCAATCTTGTCAGCCATGTCAGCAGGTGGGTCAACGATTTCATATTTCATTGGATCACCCGAGTCATCCCAGACCCATGCCTTACGGGTAAGAAGGTCCACAACACCCGAGAAGTTTTCTTCA
Organism: uncultured Granulosicoccaceae bacterium; assembly: GCA_938020525.1. Classification (GTDB taxonomy): domain Bacteria; phylum Pseudomonadota; class Gammaproteobacteria; order Granulosicoccales; family Granulosicoccaceae. Next base: position 38,526 of record CALIHW010000072.1, read on the forward strand.
ATGCCGATAGGCAGTGTCATGATCAATGGAACCGCGCCGAGAACCTCTTCAACCTGTTTAGTCACACGGTAAAAATCTGCACCCATACGGTCGAGTTTATTGACGTAGATAATACGTGCAACACCAGACTCGTTTGCATAACGCCAGTTGGTTTCTGATTGCGGTTCAACACCACCGGAACCGCAGAAAACACCTACACCACCATCTAGTACTTTGAGGGAACGATACACTTCAATAGTGAAGTCAACGTGACCCGGTGTATCGATGATGTTCAATCGATGATCATTCCAGAAGCAGGTAGTTGCCGCAGACTGGATTGTGATGCCGCGTTCCTGCTCCTGATCCATGAAGTCGGTAGTCGCTGCACCATCGTGTACTTCACCGATTTTGTGAATCTTGCCAGTCAGTTTCAGTATGCGCTCTGTCGTTGTGGTTTTTCCCGCATCAACGTGGGCGAATATCCCTATGTTTCGGTAAAGCGTTAAGTCAGTCATGTCGTTTCTCAAAAATAAAAAGTACCGGTGACAAACACCAGTACGCGTGTGGCGCAGGCCGGGGGCTCGGATAAGGCGCGCCGCCCAAATTCAGGCGAAGCGACAGGGCGAAGCGTTATTGTGTGCGCTGCATCACATCTGGTTCAGGCCACGAGTACAGCAGGGTTAAGTGTCTGATCAAACGAGAAATTCGCTGTAGACAGCAGTCTGCGATATCCGGGGGAAAGTCTTCGCTGATCAGAGGCAAATTTACTGAGGTTGCGTTATCAACTAACCGGTGAGGCGGCGGCTTGCTTGCGAAGCGGAATATAGGCGAATAAGTGCTGATTTTCAAGGTAAAACGGTGAATTGCACCGTTTTGTCAGGCATTCATACCATTCGGGTCAAACAGAGGTTCATTTTGTCGGAATACTGCCGAAAAAGTGGCAGTCAAAAATGCTGGACTGTCCGCTGGACATCGCGATTTTCCAGACCTCAGATGAGAATTCCAAGGATCGACGTGTGAAGATAATTTGTAGCAAACTGCTTTTGCTGTCGCCAATCCTGTGGCCAATCTTCTGTGTGAATCCCGCAATCGCCGGTGTGAATTGCGATGGCACACCTCACACGCGGCTGGAATTGGCGATTTGTGGTGAGCCGGTCTTGCAGGCGCTGGATAGTGAGCTTACAGCAGCCTTGAAAGAAGTGCTGCAACGCAGCGATATCAGCCAACAGGACATCGCAGAACAACGAAACCACATTGCCCGCCAATGCCGTCGCGAAGCCAGTCGGGCATTTAGTGCGTGTTTAGTTGATGCTGAACTTACCTCTCTTGAGTGGGCGGCGAACAAATTGGGTCAGTCCAATGTCAGCGGCGGCACGGTCATAAGCAAGAGTTGGCGCTACGATGAAAGTCTTGCAGCTCGTACAAGTCAGTTGCAACGGCAGTTAAAGGTCGCAGAGAATCGATTGCGATCTACCGCTGATCCGAAGCTCACGGTTGCAACAATTCTTGAATTGATCAATGCGTATGAACAACACCCGGCTCCTCGCAGAAAAGCTATTGACCAGTTGGAACGCCGCCTAAAATCCGGCTGTGATCATGTCGTCTACGGTGCCGGGTGGCACCGGGTATTGAGGGACAACAATCTTTCCTGTACTGATCTGCAGGCACCTGCGTTACTAAGCACCTCTGATTTCTGATTAAAAGCCCGACAAGCCAGCTCCATATATATCCTGCTGTTACAATATTAAGAACATTTCCACTATTTCGAGCTTGAATGACACACTGCTTGCTGTTTGATAGCGACGGTACTCTGGTTGACAGTGAAGCGATCAATAACGAGGCACTGGAGGATGAGCTTCGTCTGCATGATATCGATGAAGATAAAGCTGCCTTGCTCGCAAGATACAGGGGCTGGCAATTCAAGCCGATGCTTGAAGACCTGGGTCAATTACACTGTAAAACTCTGGGCCAGGAGTTTGAGAGCACTTTTCGCGCCCGAGCAAGTGAGTACTTTGAAGAGCGGCTTGAGCCGATTCCAAATATTCATGCAGCGCTTAATGATTTGCCTCAAGCGAAGTGTGTTGCTTCGAATGCACCGATGAAGAAGTTGTGTCAAGTGCTTGCTAAAACCAGGCTGTGCGGATTCTTCAATGATAATTTGTTCAGCGCCTATGATATTTCCCGCTGGAAACCGGATCCCGAACTGTTTAATCACGCGGCGAGACAGATGGGATTTGAGGCGACAAAGTGTATTGTTATTGAAGACAGTGACGTTGGCGTTCAAGCTGCAATAAGTGCCGGAATGAAGTGCGTTCATTATGTTCCTGACGGCATGATCAGTAAGTTTTTGGAAAACTCCGGTGTGCTGGGTATAACCGATATGAGTGAGTTGCCGGCTGCTGTGAGGAAGCTCGAATTACGTCGGTGACGCTGTTGTTTTCGCAATTCATGTGAATCAGTATGTAAACTCAGAAGACAACCTCAGACGGCAATAATCAGGAAGTTGTTTTGGCAAAAACCGGTATGGGAGAATGTGGCTTATGCACGCGTCAGTCTGCTTTGACTGCGCATCATCTCATTCCGCGTAAGTTGCATCGTCGAAAACACTTCAGGAAGCACTTTGAAAAGACAGAGTTGCATGCCACCGTATTGATTTGCCGACAATGTCATGGTGGTCTGCACGTGCTTTATGACGAAATGCATCTGGGGAAATCACTGAATTCCATAGACAAGCTGCTGGACGACCCACAGGTTAAAAAACACATCGAGTGGGTTGCGCGTCAGCGGGTGCAATGGCAATGAACTACACTTGGCCTATGTTTCCTGTTTACTTTTTCCCTGGCCACTCCACCGGCCACTTCTTTAGCCATCTCTCTGGCCACTTTCAAGTCTGTGCAACGTCGTGAGTAATTCACTCGAACCAATGAAGGTTGAGTTTGCGGATATTCTTATCTGGATGAAAGAGACCTCGTTGATTTTCCGGCGACGGCCTTTGGTGTTTGTGGCAATCTCACTGGCATTTTTTATCCTCTGCTACAAGGTTAGAATCTCTGGCTATCTGACATTCTTTATGGCTCTGCTTTTGTGTCAGATTGCAATTGTGGCTTGCATTGTGGTGGCGCGTGGCGCGGATGAATCAACAACTCTGACACTGAATATCTGGTACCAGAGTTTGGTCAATGCGATCACCACAACGGTGCTATGTTCAGCGTTTTATGTTTTGTTGTGGGTTTTGGCAGCCCGGGTTGCCAGTATGTTAATGCTTGATGAAGTAGTACCAGAATCAAGCATGCCACCTCCGATAGCATCGCTACAATGGCTTTATGATGGCACGATATCATTGTTTGTAATTTATATTGGCATCATGGTCACCACCATGTGGTTTCTACTGCCGCTATCGGTATTCCACAGGCTCGGCTTTATAGATTCAGTAATGTTTGCCAAGCAGGGTGAGCGTAAAAATTTTCCGGTTATAGCAGCGGCTAGCTATCTGCCATTTATGGTGTTTTTTATTTTATTTGTTTTTAGTGAGCTGGCGCTGGTGGTGGCTATAGCTGCGCTACCGTTGTTTGCAATATACATGTACGTGAGTTTTCGACATGTGTATATGGGGCGTAAGGAAAGCCTTCCTGAAAAGGTAAAGTCAGTAGAGGCAGTACCTGCAGAATCAGGCTGATAATCTCAGCCCGAAAAAATAATAGTCAGGTAGAGTCTTGTGCAATAGTCGCAGGTAATCGTCGCAGGTAATGGTTGATTACGCCGGACGCTTGCGACGGCTTCTGCGCTTAGAATTACCAGACACCGATCCGCCGGCCACGCTCATATCGCCTTGCAGTTGTGCAGTCGCACCGACTGAGACATCTCCAAGCTCTGCCACAATCGTCTCTAATGTGGGAGCAGCCCCACCTTCATAATTGTCCAAAGCTTCTTTCATTACTCTAATGTGGTCAGGTGATGTGCCACAGCAGCCGCCAATGATTGTTGCTCCTGCATCGAATGCTAACTGTGCATAACGCCCCATTAACTCAGGCGTGCCGTTATAAACAATCTTGCCGTCTACGTATTCAGGTATTCCGCAGTTGGCTTTGGCAATGAATGCTGGTGGTTCCTGGAATTCCTGACAACTCTTTTTCATGTTCATCATTGCCGCGACCACTTCAGCAGCGCCAACGCCGCAATTGGTGCCGCAACCGGTGAGTTCCGGCAGCATTTCAGAAGCGAGCTTGACGATGTCTGCAGCAGTTACACCCATCATGGTGCGGCCGTTAGTATCGATACTCATGCTGAAAACTACAGGAAGTTTGGTTGTCTTGGCACCCATGAAAGCGGCTTTGGCTTCCTCTAGCGAAGACAGTGTTTCGATCCAGATGATATCTGCACCACCATCGGCAAGTGCTTGTGCCTGTTCTGCAAATGCATCAGCCGCAGCCTCAATTGATAGTGTGCCGGTGGGCTCAAAGATTTCACCGGTCGGACCGATGTCTCCTGCGACAATTACCTTGCGCCCACTCTTATCAACCGCTTCGCGCAGCAACTCCGCCGCACGCTTATTTAATTCTGAGACGCGCTTCTCACCGTTGTGCAGCTGCAATCGATACCGATTACCGCCGAACGTATTGGTCAACACCAGATCAGAACCAGCCTCGATAAAACTCTCGTAGTGTCTAGTAACCCGGTCTGGGTGGTCAGCGTTCCAGAATTCCGGCGAATCGCCGGTTTGCAGCCCCATGCTGAAAAGGTTTGTGCCTGTTGCACCATCCGCAAGAATGAAGCGTTTTTCCTGCAATATCTCAGTAATTATATTTTTCATTGTTTGATTCTTCTACCTGCTTGATCAGGGTTGTTGCAGCAATTGCCTGGGGCTATAGGCGCGCTAACGTTATGTTAGTCTTGTTTGCGATTAATATGCCGATTGGGATGCTGGAAAACATGCAAAACGCACACGCATCAAAGAATTCTCTCATAGCCCGGCTGGACTTGTCGGATCCTGCCTCACTGGACATAAACTTTGCCGCTGACGAGGTGCTCAAAGCAACCGCAGAGAGCGGTTTTGTCTATATTAACATTAGTAGTTCCAACGCTAGCATAATTGAGAATGCACGCCGTGCGCAGCACGCATTTTTTGCATTATCTCACAGTGAAAAACAGAAGATTGCGATTGACGATAATAATCGCGGTTATCTCGCCCAAGGCATGGCGTCAATGCGCGGTGCAACCCGTAAGGATCAGAAAGAAGTATTTTTCTGGGGTAGAGAAGCAGATGGTAAAGATCCCGATGTACTTGCAGGCTTACCGCTTTGCGGTCCGAACCAGTGGCCGGAGATTGAAGGATTTCGTGAGGCGATTCTTGACTACTCAAAAATGATACAAACAATTGGCGATAAGCTATTGCAGATATTCGCAGTGGCTCTTGGTGCACGCGCTACTTTTTTTGAAACGCACTATCAAAGATGCATGTTACGCGGGCAGCTTTTATGTTACCCGCCTACAGACGATCATCCCGAGCAGTTCGGAGTTGCACCACATAGTGACTTTGGTTGTATTACTTTGTTGCTGCAGGAGACTGCTGGACTGGAAGTCTTGTTTCCGAGTGGTCAATGGGTTGCGGCACCACCGATTGAAAACACCCTGGTGATTAATATTGGCGATTTGTTGGAACGCTGGTCAAACAACAAGCTTCCTTCAACAAAGCATCGAGTACGCAATCTCAGTCCCGATGCAAGATACTCAATTGCGATGTTTTACGATCCTAACCCGGGTGCTATTGTGGATCCGCACGAATTGTTGCCGCGGGAAGCGTCCAAATATCAACCGGTAAAATCGGCTGAATATATTCTTGGTCGTAACAAGGGTGTGTTTGAACATTATAAAGTCGACAATCACAAAGAATGAAGGGCAAAGATGAAGGCTTTCAGCCCGTTGGTCTGCTGATACGAGCCATCGATGGGAATGTCTACTTGCTTTTCCGGCAGAGTCTGATCCAGATCGTCGCTATATTTGCTAAAAATCCAGTGATTTTTGGTATACGCGACAACAGAATACAGTGTTATCATCAAGAGTCATTGAGGAGAGAACTATGAATTTTAAGCCTGCACTTTTTGCTGCCACTGTGGCGCTAACCTTTAATGCCTCTGCGGCACTGGCTGAGACCTGGGATATGCCCATGGCCTACGCCGCGACTAATTATCATTCCGAGCACGGTGTGATGTTCGCAGATAAAGTCAAAGAATACACAGACGGTAAACTGGAAATTACGGTTCATGCCGGTGGTTCACTTTTTGGTGGTGCCGATATTAAACGCGCGATTCAAACCGGGCAGGCACCTATTGGTGAGCGCATAATGTCTGCACATGCCAACGAAGAGCCGTTACTGAACTGGGATAACCAGCCATTCCTCGCTACTACCTATGAAGACTCTGCGAAGTTGTGGGACGCCGCTAAAGACGTAGTCAATGAAACATTGTCTGATATGAATCTAGTCGCACTTTATACATGCCCATGGCCGGGGCAGGGGTTCTATTTTAAGAATGAAGTTGCTTCCGGTGCCGACGTTAAAGGTATGAAGCTACGCTCATACAATGCAGCTACTGCTACCGTGATCGAAAGCCTCGGCGGTACACCTGTGCAAATTGA